>NZ_JBHSHB010000015.1:0-971 GCF_042652845.1 Dokdonia genika
AAACAGTAGCAACCCTCAGACCATTTACTACAGTCTAGAGGATGCTACTACAGGCTGTACTACGTTTGATTTTGTCAACCTTGCGATGAACTTTGAGCTCATCGTAAACCAGAATCCTGTACTCACCACACCTACCGAACTTCAAGTTTGTGATGATGATGGTGTGATAGACGGCCTTACCACGGTAGACCTCTCTTCAAAAGATATTGAAATCACGGGTGGTTTTGATGCAAACCTTACCATCACCTACCACCTAGACCAGGCTGGTGCCGATGCTGGTGATGCAAGTATCCCAGACAAAACAATGTTTACAATGACCACCAATCCTCAGATTGTAGTGGCTCGTGTGACCGATAATACCACGGCTTGTTATGCAACGGTCAACCTTAGTGTGCGCAGCTTCCCAGTACCGGTACCCGTAACCCCTGCAGATTATGAGGAGTGTGATGATGATAACGACGGTGTTTTTGACTTCTTCGTGCTTTCCTCTAGAGACGCCGAAATCACCGGTGGAGACCCAACCCTTACCGTCGCCTATTACCTCACCCAGGCAGATGCAGATAATGCACCGGTGGGTCAGGAGCTCGATAATATGATGTATATCAACAATGAGCCTTTTGAGCAAATTGTGTATGCCCGTGTCTTTAACGATGCCGGTTGCTATAGCACTACACCGCTTACCCTGCGTGTGCTCAACAGCCCGATGCCCAACCAAGATGCGCTTCCATACGCCTTGTGTGACGACGATACCGATGGGCTTCAGCTATTTGATTTAAGTACGCAAGAAGCTAATATTCTAGGCGGCTTAGACCCTACAATGCATACGGTGGAGTGGTTTTCTTCTCTCGCTTCCGCGGAAGCTGGTACTCCTGCCATTGCAACTCCTAACGCTTATACGAGTAATACCGCTACCGTTTATGCCCTAGTAACCGATACTGCACAGATGACCACTACAATGACTTTCTGTAGTA
>NZ_JBHSHB010000016.1:0-257517 GCF_042652845.1 Dokdonia genika
GGTGAGTACAGGATTCTGGTTTACGATGAGCTCAAAGTTCATCGCAAGGTTGACAAAATCAAACGTAGTACAGCCTGTAGTAGCATCCTCTAGACTGTAGTAAATGGTCTGAGGGTTGCTACTGTTTGAAAAAGTGGTAGGGTTAGCAATAGCATTCATCGCCGTGTAATTCCCTACATTTTCATAATAAGTAACAAGAATATTAGAATCACCGCCCGTAATCTCGGCATCGTTCTGGGTTAGATCAAATTGTGCAGCATTTGCGATAGGTGAACATTCTTCAAGTGAAGAGATGTTGGGTAGGAAGGTGGGGTTAGCCTCCACATTGAGCAATACGTGTATTCCTAGACCACGACAGTCATTTGCAGTATCGCCATCTACACGTACCCAAATACCTTGCTGTCCATTTGCATCTGTATAGGTGAGGTTATTTGTATAGGCATCAATAGTTGCCGTAATAGGATTGGTCTCTGTTTCTGCTTCTTGCTGGGTTTCGTAGTAGCTTACAGTAAGCATTTGCCCAGCAGGAAATAAAGCTAGCACTTGTGATGTAGCATCAGAAAAATCAAATACAGATTGACCATCACTATCTGTATCACACTCAAAATATTCTAATTGAAAAGTATCAGGAATCTCTGAAGTATCTACCTCAAGGTCAATCTGAGCCTGACGTGTACATCCATTTACTGTAGATATAGTAACGCTTATGGATTCGTTGTTTTGTATTTGGTTTGTGTACGCTGTAGGATTAGCTATTGCAGCACCACTAAGGTCATAATATAGAAATGTCTCATTTTCAGAATCACTGCTTAATAAAACTTGCGCCTCTGTTAGATTAAAGAATGCAAAGCCATCTTGATCAATATCACACTGACTTAGTGATACAGGAGAGTTTATGACAGGTAGAGGAGCAACAACTATATTAAAAGTAACAATAGCAAAGCAGGCATCGTTTTGAGTGTTTGATACTCTTGCCGTGATGGCTTGTACTTCTGCATCAGTATTAATAAATGAGGTGGGTAGAGCACCATTGTTTGCATTTGCATCTCCTGGATTATCGTGATATGTAACAGTGAAAATTGTAGGATCTTGACCATTTAGAATATCATCATCTAGTGTAGATAAGTCAAAGGTGGTAAACTGGTTTGTGTCATCTCCATCTGCACTGTCATCGCAAACTATATATGATCCAGGGTCTGTAGCTGTAGCTTGTGGTATAATAGTTAAAGTAATGTCTGTAAAATCTGCGCAGCTATCGTTACTTACATTATCTATTCTGGCAGTAATAGTTTCTGTGCCGGTAACAGTAAAATTAGTAGGAGTTGTAATTAGATTAGTTTCTGAAGAAGCATCAGTAGGAGTGGGGTAGAAGTCTATATTAAATAGTGTACTACTTTGAGTTCCTAAAATAATACTGTTAAGGGTGGTTAGGTCAAAGTTCTCTATTCCATCTGCAGAGCTATCATCGCAGATGTTTTGTGTAGGAACTGCATTTGCTGTGGGTTGACTGTCTACTATGAGGTCGATAGCGGTGGTGTCAAAACAAATCGCACTAGAGTTACTCTCTATTCTAGCGTAAATAGTTGTGCTTGTTGTGTCATATGCAGCAGGTGTAGTAAAAGGCATTACATTATCTATAGCCTGTTGCTCTGTAGTATGCCAGGTCACCGTAAAACTAGCTGCGCTTTGAGAACCTAAAATGATATTTTCGGTTAACATTTCTAAGTTAAAAATCGCAGTACCATCATTTGTATTATCATCACATATACGTACTGGTGGTACAGGGTTTGCTATTGCTTCATCTGTAATAGTTACGGTAAAGCTAAATTCATCTGGACACATATCTGGGTCTGCGGGATTTTCATCATAAACAAATACAGTGGTCGTTGTGGTGATGGGAGTTGTCCAGTCTATAAGCGCGGCAGTAGGGTCAGATTGTAGAGCTGTGTAATACTGAGGGTTATTGAGAAAATTTCCCGAAAGGGTAGCGGGGTCAGCGAGTGTAAAAGTTTCACAAGCAGTAAGATCATCTATAACATCAATGGAAGGATTATCTACTAGGGTTATTGTGATATCAACATCTATAGGGTCGCAATCGCCCACGGCAACGTAGTTATATATAAGTGAGGGGTTAGATACGGGATCTGTAGTAGGGTCAAAAATGTCTGTACCACTATCTAAAGGAGGTGTCCAAGTCCCTCCCGCGGGCGGATTACCATCAAACCGCTCCAGAAGATTTATGGGTCCAGCTGCAGTACATATATCTGTATCTGTATCTTCTGGTGTTACAGCAAATCCTGAGTAGTAGCCTGCAAATCCGGCTGAATTAAAACTACCAAACAGACCAGCAGCAATGGGTCCATCAGAAACAATTACTGCATCACCCATTAACCCACTCACAAAGTAGGTTTCCCATTCTGAGGTGCCTGGGTTTTGGAGGGCAGTTGCTGGATTTAAATTTGTTCCATTAACGGTTACAGTGTTACCTACTCTTGATGTTATTAAAACATTACCTGTAAAATTCTGTGGATTGTTAGGATAAATCTCAGTGACTTCAGGTATTAAATCTACTGTTTTCTGAAAGAAGCAACTTAATGGAGGTATAAAATTCATACCAGGTGTTGCGCTAGGGAAATTAGAACCTCCATTGGTAGGGTCATCATTTGTGCCATTCCTTCCTGCTAGCATTTGATAGACATATAATGTCTTGGAAGGGTCTTGAGTTGAGATGTACATATTTCTATGAGCATCTCCCGTGTTAGGTAAATATAAAGATGGGTCATCCAGATATAAGAAGTCACCCGCATTTGGAATATTTGCAATAAAATCACCATTTACATAAATATCGGTATTGTCATTATTCGCAATAATAATAGGAACTTCAGAACTATCATTACCACCACCTCTTATGAGCATATATTCAAAACCGGTAGCGCTTTCATCTACAATTTGATCAATAAGCATATCAGAAAATAAGCTTGCAAATTGACCTTGATAAAAATTGCCATTTAAGTTTCCTGTATTAACTACAATAGGCTTGTCCGACTCAACTAGAGCACCTATAAAACCTTCACTATTTGCGACAGTGTTACTGTAGCCAGAGACCACAAAGGTTTCTCCTGTATTAAGGGTAATAGTGGGGTTTAAACCATTTTGAAAAACCATATTTGCAGCATCATAATCAGAAAATGTAACGGTTGTATTATCCTGAGAAGCCATAATACTCGCAAAAAAACTGTGTGATGCATTAGTGTTAAGTAATCGTGCGCTACCCAATCTAAACCTAGAGCCTAAGGCGTCTTCGCCTTTGGCGGTGAGGTATCCTGCGTGATTTGTCACGTATGTTCTCAAACTCACATAAATAAGATCTGAAGCATTTACTATAATCCCTTTTGTGGTTATAGCAGTGTTAAGTTGAGATTCACTTACAAGAATTGGAGAGTTACCAGACACATCTATCTCATACGTGCTTGTGTTTCCGTTCCAAATCTGGCTTGTTTGCAATACGGTCCCGTCTCCTGTAGTTATCTCTACGTCTACAGGGGTTGTTGCACTACCATTAGGTGTAGAAATATAAATTGTAGCATTAGTAATTCCTACTCGTGTATGTAACGGCGGTAGATAATGAGTGCTACCCAGTTGTGCAAATACAGGAAGTGTACATAGCGAGATTACTATAAGTAGGGCGTAGTTTTGGATTTTCATAACCTCTAGTTGGTATAAGGTGTGCCTTAAAAATAGTGATATTTTGACTATCAAGGTACTAGAGGGGAGGTAATTGTCTGCTTTTGGAGGTGCAAGGTGTTGTATTACGCTTTCGCGAAAGCGTAAACACTCTTGTAAACTATAGAGGTAAACACGGTAAGTAAATGAGTTTAAAAACAAAAATCCCGCTCAAAAGAGCGGGATTTTATATAAGTGAGATGTATTATTAAATGAGGCTTGCGCCTTACTTTACTTTATTAATTATTGCTTCAAACGCTTCTGGGTGGTTCATAGCAAGGTCTGCAAGCACCTTACGGTTAAGCTCGATTCCATTTGCTTTAACTCCTCCCATAAACTGAGAATAAGACATACCGTGCATACGAGCACCCGCATTAATACGAGTAATCCATAATGAACGGAAATTTCTTTTCTTCTGACGACGGTCTCTGTATGCATAAGACATTGCTTTGTCTACTGCATTCTTTGCAACTGTCCATACGTTTTTACGTCTTCCAAAGTATCCTTTGGCTTGCTTCATCACCTTTTTTCTTCGGGCTCTTTTAGCAACTGAATTTACTGATCTAGGCATAATTTAATGTGTTTTTGTAGCAGGCGACACACACTGTGTGCTCTTGTGTATCTCGCTCTTAAGCGGCGAGACGGCCATACTCCAGGGTTTAAAAATAATTTGTTTTAACCGGTTAAAGTGATTACTTAAGGTTAAGCATCAATTTAACATTGTTCTCATCTGCTTCGTGTACAAGACCGTCGTGCGTCAGAGCTAGCTTGCGCTTCTTAGATTTTTTTGTCAAAATGTGACTCTTAAAAGCGTGCTTTCTTTTGATTTTACCAGTTCCGGTAAGCTTAAAACGCTTCTTAGCACTGGATTTTGTTTTCATTTTAGGCATCTGTTCCTATTTTTTAAATTATCTCACTTATTTTCTTACTAAACCCTCCTTACTCATTGAGTAGGAGGGTTTATATAATAACTACAGTTCTTGAGTTACACTCGAGTCTGTATTGTATTTATTTCTTTTTAGGTGCGATGAACATTGTCATACGCTTTCCTTCAAGTCTTGGGAGTTGCTCTACTTTTCCTAACTCTTCTAGCTCTTGAGCCAGCTTAAGAAGTAGTATTTCTCCTTTATCTTTATAGATGATAGAACGACCTTTAAAGAAAACATACGCTTTAAGTTTTGCTCCTTCTTTAAGGAACTTCTCTGCGTGCTTCTTTTTAAACTCGTAGTCGTGATCATCTGTGTTAGGACCAAAACGAATCTCCTTGATTATCACTTTTGAGGCTTTTGCCTTCATTATCTTTTCACGCTTCTTTTGCTCGTAAACAAACTTTTTATAGTCTATAATCTTACAAACTGGCGGAGCAGCGTTAGGTGATATTTCAACAAGGTCTAGCTCTAGTTCGCTAGCTAGTGCTTGTGCTTTTTGGATAGGGTAAATCCCTACTTCCACGTTATCTCCCACTAGACGTACTTCTTTTGCACGTATCTTTTGGTTGATTTTGTGTTGGTCTTCCTTAATGATCCTTGCAGGACCTCTCGATCTTTTTCTACGTATTGCTATGGCTTTTCTATTTTAAATTAAACTTAATCAAATGTTTTCATTGTCGATGCAATCTCGGTAGATACAATTTTCGCGAAAGCGTCTATAGTCATACTACCTAAATCCTCACCACCGTGTCTTCTTACAGATATTGTGCCATCTTTTTCCTCTTGCTCTCCTATGATAAGCATAAACGGAAGTTTTTGCATCTCTGCTTCCCGTATTTTCTTACCCATAGTCTCGCCTCGGTTATCTATAAGGGCGCGAATTTCGTGATTTTCTAGCAAATTTAATACATTCTGAGCATATTTCTCATATTTCTCACTCAATGTCAGAATTGTAGCTTGCTGTGGCATAAGCCAAAGTGGGAAATTACCACCCGTATGTTCTAATAATATAGCAACAAATCGCTCCATACTGCCAAAAGGGGCGCGGTGTATCATTACCGGCCTGTGCATCTCATTGTCACTGCCTTTGTACTGTAATTCGAAACGCTCAGGCAAGTTGTAATCTACCTGTATAGTCCCTAGTTGCCAGCTGCGACCTAAGGCATCTTTTACCATAAAGTCTAGCTTGGGTCCATAAAATGCTGCCTCACCAGTTTCAACAACATAGTTAAGCCCTTTTGCTTTTGCAGCGTTAAGAATTGCATTTTCTGCTTTTACCCAGTTTTCGTCTTCTCCTATATATTTATCTGGATTTTCTGGATCACGTAAAGAGACTTGAGCTGTAAAGTCTTCAAACCCTAATGAGCCAAAAACATAAAGTACCAAGTCTATTACTTTCATAAACTCTTCATCCAGCTGGTCTGGTGTACAGAAAATGTGTGCATCATCTTGAGTAAATCCTCTTACACGCGTAAGACCGTGTAGCTCTCCAGACTGCTCATAGCGATATACGGTTCCAAACTCTGCAAAGCGCTTAGGTAGTTCTTTATAACTCCACGGGCGACTGTTGTATATCTCACAGTGGTGAGGACAGTTCATAGGTTTGAGTAAAAACTCTTCACCCTCGTTAGGTGTTTGTATAGGTTGAAAGCTATCTGCTCCATACTTTGCATAGTGGCCAGATGTTTCATATAATTCTTTTTGACCTATATGTGGAGATACCACCATCTCATAGCCTTGCTTCTTTTGTGCAGCTTTAAGAAAGTTTTCTAAACGCTCACGTAAAGCAGCTCCCTTAGGTAGCCATAAAGGTAAACCTTGACCTACGCGCTGTGAGAAGGTAAATAGTTCAAGTTCTTTTCCTAGTTTTCTGTGGTCACGCTTCTTTGCTTCTTCTAGAAGTTCTAGGTATTGCTTAAGATCTTTTTGTTTTGGAAAAGAAGTTCCATAAACACGAGTAAGTTGTGGCTTGTTTTCATCACCACGCCAGTATGCACCAGCAACACTCATAATCTTTACGGCTTTTATGATACCTGTATTAGGTATATGTCCTCCGCGACATAAATCTGTAAAGTCGTCGTGATCACAAAAAGTGATAGTTCCATCTTCTAGATTTTCAATAAGTTCTACCTTAAACTCATTTCCTTCACCTTTATATTTATCAAGAGCTTCTTGCTTTGTTACAGATCGCATTTTAAAATCGTGCTTTCCACGAGCAATCTCGAGCATCTTATCTTCTATCTTCTTAAAGTCTTTATCAGAAATAGTTTGATCACCTAGATCAACATCATAATAAAAACCATTTTCTATAGCTGGACCTATAGTAAGTTTTGCCCCAGGGTATAACTTTAATATAGCTTGGGCAAGCACGTGAGAAGAAGAGTGTCTAAAAGCAGTCTTCCCTTCATCATCATTCCAGGTAAATAAGGTAATCGATCCATCTTCTGTAAGTGGGGTAGAGGTCTCTACGGTCTCCCCATTAAATTTTGCAGAAATAACGTTGCGCGCCAGCCCCTCGCTGATGCTCTTTGCGACATCCATAGGAGTAGCTCCCTTGTCCATCTGTTTTACATTGCCATCTGGCAAAGTGATATTGATCATAGTTCGATTATTTATAAGAAGCAAAGATAGGATGTTCGATGTAGGTTTACAATAACTAGGTAATCTGTTTTACATTATATATAGGACAAAGTTTTTTACGCTTTCGCGAAAGGTGTTTTGTGTTCAATTAATAGCATATCAGTGTTCTATGGTTTTAATAGCTGTTGTAGTTGGGTTTTTGAGAGGAATTTTAGAAATATTTCACATTTTTTCTTGTCAGACTTGAACTTCTGTGTATCTTTGCCACCCGTTTGACTGCAAGCGGTAGTTCTTATAAATGTCTGTTTAATTGGCTTTAAAATTTATTTTAAATTATTTTCAAAAGATAGTTTGTAAAGTCGAAAAAGGTTGTAGTTTTGCAGCCGCTAACAAATAGAGGTTTATTTGTAAGAGTTGTTCTTAAAGATTGTTGTTTTTATTGCTTCAGAAAAAAATAATTTTTTTCAAAATAAAGTTGTCAGTATTAAAAACAGTTGTATATTTGCACCCGCTTAGAGAAACAGTAACACATCTAGCGAAGTTCAGGTAATTTTTTTGAATGTTTTGGAAGGCTAAAAAGGGGTTCNATTATTTGCTGTTTGATTAAAATATGCCGTCGGGTCGACTATTGGTGATCCTCCAGAATCAAAATAAACAAACGTTTCATTATTTGAATCGGCACTAAGTAAGGTCTGTGCTTCTGTGAGATTGAAAAAAGCAAAACCATCTTGATCTGTATCACATTGCGATAACAGTACTGGACTATTTAAAAGTACTGGAAGCTCTGCCACATCAAGCGTGATCTCTCTAATTGCGAAACAATTTACATCGCCATTATTTTCAACTCGCACCCATATCATATCATCCGTACTAGTATAAGCAAATGGTAATGGCATCGCATTGTTTGTTGCATCCATAGCCGTCTCGTGATAAGAAACGTTGAACATAGTTGGGTCTTGAGTGTCAAGAATAAGACTATTTAACGATGATAAATCAAATACAGTCTCTCCGTTTGTATCACTACCATCTGATGCATCATCACAAACGATAAAAATTCCAGGATCATTTGCAATAGTTTGACTATTTACCGAAATTATAAATGAGCCCACCTCAAAACAATCTGGACTTAAATCTGTTTCTACACGAACCCATATCTCTTGAGAACTGGATGTATTTGTATATGAATCAGGATTAGAAATCTGATTAATATTCATCTCTGCATCTGACTGATTTTCGTAATAGGTAACACTTACAACCATAGGATCTTGTGTTCCTAAAATATCTGATGTTTGATCACTTAAATTAAAAATTTCAACACCATCACCAGATGGATCATCACATACAGTTAAATCCAAAGGATCATTGTAAATCGCCTCTGCAAACTCTATGATAGCTGTATCCTCACCAAGGCATCCGGTTCCTGCATCTACTAACACTCTATATTCGCCAGCTACATTAACATCTATAATAGGTGTTGTAACTTGCATCCCTGCACCGTCTAGTAGCGGTACAAATCCACCACCATTATCTACCTCCCAAGCATAGCTTAGAGCTCCATCAAATGTAGCATCAAGCGTAAGTGTCTCTCCTTCACAAGCAGCATTAAATTCTGAACCTATTCTATCACCACCTATATCAACTCCTAAATTAAAACTCCCAGCTTCTAAAAAAACTGCGATATCTCTAATAGAGTCACCTTGATCTGCAACTACAAGTTTTATAGTATACGGATTACCCACTACTACAGTTCCTACTGCCGTTAATGAAACCGTTTGTCCCCGGAAGTTTATAGCAGAATTTGCTTCTGGATTAAATGGTAAAAAATTATAACGATCAAAATATTCCTCATTTATAGCAGGACAATTTCCAGGTACTTCTGGATGAATATTAGTCACCTCAATTGGAGTATTTGTACCAGGAAGTACAGCTAGATTTTGAACTACGCCTGTCGTTAAGTCTGTTAAAATAAAGGCAAATGCATCTGAAAATGAACATTCAAAACCTTGATTATACTCTTCGGAGGCCATTATAAAGTTAAAATTTAACTCATCGACAAATGGTGTAAAATCAAACTGTATAAAACTTGCATCATTAGTATTTATAGCTGTAGTATTTGCTTCAAGATCTGGATCACCTGCCCAGCCGCCGCCACTAGGTGTACCGTCTACTTCTGGTCCTGGTACATTATTTACATTACCTGAGACTAATACTATCCCAGCTTCATAAGGGAAATCTGCTCCATTTGCCTCAAATGAACCAATCCCATTTACCCCGGCACCTTGATCTATACCGGTAGATTTTGAAACATTACTAATTTCTGCACATTCACTAGAACTACCTATAAGAATATCTGTAATTAAAGTTTCAACATCTGCAACGGTTGTTGCACTTCCATCTACTGTTATTGCCTGCGCATTAACTTGCACAGTAAAAAGAGATAGTAATAATACAGGTATTAGAATTAAAGATGATCTCATAATGGGTATCGTTTTAATGGAGATTTCTTACCATAAATGCCAGTTTTATTTTAACTCAAATAAAACCTAGCGAAAGATATGAAAAATCACACTCAAACACTGAGTGCGAACACTTTGTAATATAACAAGCTTGTTAACATTAATCCTACAATTTTGAGGTCGTTTGCTATAAACTAAAGCCACAATCTTTTTGACCTGTGTAGCTTAAGTTGTTCTATGAGGTGGAAGGTCTTTATATGAAAATGTAAATGGAAGTAGGCTAAACAAAAAAACCACATCTATAAAAGATGTGGTTTCTTGAATGTTGTGAGCCCTGAAGGATTCGAACCTTCGACCGCCTCCTTAGAAGGGAGGTGCTCTATCCAGCTGAGCTAAGAGCCCTAATCAACAAAATGTCGGGGTAGCAAGATTCGAACTTGCGACCTCCTCGTCCCAAACGAGGCGCGATAACCGGGCTACGCTATACCCCGAGACCTGCACTAAGTGCATAATCTCATACATCAAAAAGATCTATAAAATAGACTTTTTTTGACACTTGCGGAGAGACAGGGATTCGAACCCTGGGTAAGTGTTTCCACCTACGACGATTTAGCAAACCGCTCCTTTCGGCCACTCAGGCACCTCTCCTTTCACTAATAAATGAACTTGCTTATTGTAAGCGGATGCAAATGTACATCAAGAAATACAAGAAAACAAGAATAAAATGAGGATTAATTTATAAACTTTACCTTAAAAATTAATCTCTAATGGTAATGCTCTCAAAATCAATAATAAATTAATTTAACTGATGATAAAATAAATTTATTTTTTCGCGAAAGCGTACCTATTCTATTGTCGTCTTAATGAAAAGTAGCCCGTAAAGATTACATTAGACGTTGTATTTGCTTTGTACCAAAACCCACTATCTAATAATTGTCTTCCGTGGTAGGTTCCATCCCAGCCAATACCATAAGGCAAAATGGTTTTTAATCGCTTACCGTAACGGTCATAAATCTCTATGCTAGTAACTGTCTCTCCATTTACTACTACTCCCCTTACCTGCCAGGTGTCATTTATACCGTCACCATTAGGTGTAAAATATTTTGGAAAACCTGGATCTGGACGTATTACTCTACTATCCATACCGCAGCCCCCTATATCTCTCACGTATACTTGTATATCTAATGGATTTATATTTTGCAATAATGGGCTAGCTTGATAAGGTCCTGCAGGATTACCACTAGCAAATTCAAAATTTCCTTCCTCCTCTAGCTCCACAAGCACACTTGCCGTTGCACCTTGATTTGAAATAACTAGATTACTTATTACAGGAGCTGTAGATATTGTCACGTCAAACATATGCGTGGCTGTGCAGATTACAAAACCTGCCTCTACCATCGCCTCTTCATTTACTTCTAGCAAATATGTGCCTGTCTGAGTGATAGCAATACTAGGATCTGATGAGAGAAGTTGTTGCTGCCCTTCTATAATCTCATACCAAAAGATAGATTCGTAAGGATCTTGATAACTTAACTGCAAGGGAGATTGTTCTTCACAAATCTCATAAGAATCTTCAAGATTAATTACAGGGTTAAGATCGACCATTTCACCTGTAATACCGTCTGTATACGGTCCACAGCCCAGTGTTGTTGTAAAACTAGTTTGCGTGCAATTCTGAGCTTGCCCAGCTGCATTAAAGGGTGTGATGGTTACATAGTAGGTAACGCCTTCCTCAAAGTCTATTACAGGTGTAGATGTGGTTACCCCTATGTTTGTATTTGCTAGTACATCATCGCCGTCTGGGGTTGAGCCTATTTTTATCAAATAGCCTTCTACATTATCTACCGGAAACCACTCAAGCAGTGGTGTAAGAGCAACCTCTATTGCCCCATCTATAGGACTAAAAAGTTGCGTGCACTCCGGTATCTCAGATGCTATGACCTCTGTAGTAAAGCTAGTTTCTGTACAGGTAGTAACTTGCCCGTTTTCATTATAAGGTATTATGGTAATATAATATGTTGTATCAGAATCTAAGTCAAATGGTGGCGTAAACGTAAGCGTATTACCCACATCTTGCCCATTTATAACATCTGTGGCCCCAGGCGATGTGCCTATGTTTATAATGTAACCTGTAGCTCGTGGAGCATAAGACCACGAAATGCTTGTGCTTACAGATACATCTACCGCGCCATTTATGGGAGAAACAACTTCTGTACATCCTGGCGGAAGCGTATTATCTTCTGTAGTAAAAAATTGAGCATCACAACTCACGGTATTACCGCTCGGAAAGAAACCTCTTATAGTAATATATATTAATGTACTCTCTGGAAATCCTTGTGGGGCTGTAAACTGAGGGGTACTTCCTGCGTTATAATTATTAAGAATGTCTATGCCACCAGGGGTAGTACCTAGATCTACAAAGTAACTCACCGCACCAGGTATATCTTCAAAAAATATCGTTTCGGTTACTCCTACATCTGTAGCTCCTTGTACGGGTGAAGTAAGTAATGCGCAGGGATCATATGTAGTATACGCTTTCGCGAAAGCGGAAAAAAAAACAAATAACACCAAAGAAAGGATCTTTAAATTGATATAATGTCTTAACTGCTTCATAATACTACCACATAAAATAGGTCTAGTCTACCAAATATACGGCAAACTAATTTATGTTTTCGTAAGATTAAAAATGGATATTGAGTTCAAAATACTCAAATGCTGTGCTATTAAAATAAGGTAGTTTGCCCTTCGCCGTCATCCCCGTTTTCATCATCACTAGGCTTTGTGCCCTGTGCAGTAGGGTCTCCTGAAGGACTAACAACCTTCTCGTCTACTACTTCTATCTCCGTTTTAGGTACTTCTTGCACTTCTTCATAAGGTAGAGAATCTATCCAGTTGAGGCCTTTTAGCTTTTCGGTAAAGAACGTATTACCCATTGCCGAAATACCCTTAATAGCTATAAAATCTTCCATAGACACCGTTTCATTCTCACGCTGGTCTTTACCACGTTGCTTGTAAAAAACCATCTCTGCAACAGGTCTCCAGTCTGTAGATACAAGTTCTAGCTGGCTGTTGCTATGATCTGAAATAAAGGTTTCTTCCTTATCTGGACTGTCTATTAAGAAGCGCTTACCGTAGTAACGTTCCTTTTCTCCATCCCAATAAATTGCGGTTATAGGCTTTTTTGGCACCCACTTCTCTAGTACAATCATATCATCATCAAAGTGGTGCGTTACCTCTGGTATAATGGTACGCACATTACCGTGCTGGTTTATAATGAGCAATCTATCATCTGGCCTAAACTCTCCCAAAAGATCTCCGCGCTCATCAAGATTGAGTCTTTGCACAGTCTCGTCAAACCATATTTTACGAGGCTTGAGCGTAGAAAGGCCTTTCTCCTTAAGCTCTACAGATTTTACAGCATTTTTTGAGACAATATTTCCTTTTGAAGATCTCCCTTTTATGAGTACATCTGCAAAGTCTACCTCAAGTCTAAGTTTCTTCAGAGAGGCTACAGCTCTTAAATAGACGGTAACAAGCTCTGCCTCACCATTTGGATTTGCGCTAAAATAGAGTACCTGTGCTCCTTTTTTATCACCAGCAAGCTGGTAATCATTATTACGTGTGACAGAGGTAACATTAAAACGTTTTACATAAGTAGGTAGTCCACTACCTGCTCTGTAAATCATATTATAGGTGGTGCGTTTATCTTTTTTCTTAAAGATAGCTACGTGTATGATGTCTTTACCTATAAAGGTTTTAGACTCCACCTTAACCACCATCATAGATCCAGACTTTGTAAATACAATAATATCATCTATGTCTGAACAATCTGTAACATACTCATCCCTTTTAAGAGAAGTACCTACAAAACCTTCGGCCCTGTTTACATAAAGTTTAGTGTTTCTGAGCACAACCTTAGCTGCTTGAATATCGTCAAAAACACGGATCTCTGTTTTACGTTCTTTTCCTTTTCCGTAATCTTTTTTGAGACGCGTAAAGTAGTCTATCGCATACTGTGTAAGATTATCTAAGTGATGTTTTACTTGGGCTATTTGATCCTCAAGTGCATCTATCTTCTGCTGTGCTTTATCAATATCAAACTTAGATATACGTTTAATTCGTATCTCCGTAAGACGTGTAATATCTTCTACAGTCACAGCACGTTTCAAGTGACCTATGTGAGGTTTTAAACCTTCATCTATAGCTTTAATTACACCATCCCAAGTTTCTTGTTCTTCAATATCACGATAAATTCTATTCTCAATAAAAATACGCTCTAGAGAAGCATAATGCCATTGGTTTTCAAACTCTCCAAGCTGGATTTCTAACTCAGACTTAAGAAGTGCTTTTGTACGATCTGTAGACCTGCGCAACATCTCTGACACTCCCACAAAAAGTGGCTTGTTATCTTCAATAACACAACCTAGTGGTGATATAGATGTCTCACAATTTGTAAATGCATACAATGCATCTATGGTTTTATCTGGAGAAATACCGCTAGGCAAATGCACAAGAATCTCAACATTTGCAGAGGTATTATCTTCTATCTTTTTTATCTTGATTTTACCCTTATCATTTGCTTTAAGGATAGAATCTATGAGCGATGTAGTAGTCTGTCCAAAAGGTAGCTCAGTAATTACCAGCGTGTTTTTATCCTGCTGGCTCATACGAGCACGACAGCGTATCTTCCCGCCTCTTAAACCATCTTTATAGTCTGTAAAATCTGCAATACCAGCGGTAGGAAAATCTGGATAAATAGTAAATCGTTTTCCTTTAAGATGTTTTATAGAAGCATCTATGAGTTCTATAAAGTTGTGAGGCATCACCTTAGTACTTAAGCCTACAGCAATTCCCTCTGCACCTTGAGCAAGTAATAAAGGAAACATTACCGGTAAGTTTATAGGCTCTTTTTTACGCCCATCATAAGAGGCCTGCCAGTCTGTAATCTTTGGGTTATACACAACATCTAGTGCAAATTTTGAGAGGCGTGCCTCAATATATCTAGATGCCGCCGCGCGGTCTCCGGTTAAAATATTACCCCAGTTACCCTGTGTATCTATAAGTAGGTCTTTCTGACCTATTTGCACCATTGCATCACCTATACTCGCATCACCGTGAGGGTGATACTGCATCGTGTGCCCTACTACATTTGCTACTTTATTATAACGACCATCATCTAGCTCCTTAAGTGCGTGCATAATACGTCGCTGCACAGGCTTAAAGCCATCCTCTATTGCAGGTACAGCACGCTCAAGTATTACATAAGATGCATAGTCTAAAAACCAATCTTCAAACATTCCAGAGACACGAGTAATCGTCTCCCCACTTCCTTCTCCAGTTTGAGATGGAAGCATATCTGAGTTTAATTCTTCGTCTTGGTTATGGTCGTTTATTTCTTCGCTCATTGATTTAGTTTACGCTTTCGCGAAAGCGTTATTCTTTTACTCCTCTACTACTCTATCTAGTTCTACCTTTAGATTTTCAATAATAAACTTCTGTCTATCTGGGGTGTTTTTACCCATATAGAAAGAGAGAAGATCTTCTATCATAAGTGCTTTGTCGAGCATTACTGGTGCTAGCCTAATATCTTCTCCTATAAAAAACTGAAACTCATCTGGCGATATCTCACCAAGTCCCTTGAATCGGGTAATTTCTGGCTTTGCGCCTAGCTTTGCCATCGCATCTGCCTTTTCTTGATCACTGTAGCAGTATATGGTTTCTTTCTTATTACGTACTCTAAAAAGTGGCGTCTCAAGTATATACAGATGTCCTTCCTTTATTACTTCAGGAAAAAACTGAAGAAAAAATGTAATTAGTAACAAGCGTATGTGCATACCATCTACATCGGCATCGGTAGCGATTACAATGTTGTTATAGCGCAAATCTTCAATAGACTCTTCTATATTGAGTGCCGCTTGCAATAGGTTAAACTCTTCGTTTTCGTAAACAATCTTTTTAGAAAGACCGTAGCTATTGAGAGGTTTCCCTTTAAGGCTAAAAACCGCTTGTGTGTTTACATCTCGTGACTTTGTTATAGATCCAGATGCAGAGTCTCCCTCTGTGATAAACAGTGTAGTCTCTAGGTTTCGGGCTTTCTTACTATCTGTAAGGTGTATACGGCAATCTCTTAATTTCTTATTATGTAAACTCGCTTTTTTTGCTCTCTCCTTTGCAAGTTTTCTTATTCCAGAGAGATCTTTACGCTCACGCTCTGCTTGTAAAATCTTGCGTTGCAAGGCATCTGCCACTGGCGGATTTTTATGCAAGAAGTTATCAAGGGCCGTTTTCAAGAAATCATTTATGTAGGTTCTTACCGTAGGTAAGTCTCCTCCCATATCTGTAGAACCCAGTTTGGTCTTTGTTTGCGACTCAAAAACAGGCTCCATCACCTTAATACTTATAGCAGAAACAATGGACTTTCTAATATCTGAAGCTTCATAGTTCTTACCATAAAACTCTCGTATCGTACGCACGATACTTTCTCTAAAAGCCGCTTGGTGTGTACCTCCTTGAGTGGTATGTTGCCCGTTTACAAAAGAGTGATACTCTTCTGAGTACTGCGTTTTACTGTGTGTGATTGCGACCTCAATATCTTCACCTTTAAGATGAATAATGTCATAAAGTCTATCCCCCTCTGCTATAGACTCAGATAGTAAATCTTTTAATCCATTTTCAGAAAAGAACTTCTCACCGTTAAAAACAATGGTCAGACCCGGATTAAGGTATACGTAATTCTTTATAAGGCGCTCCACATACTCAGAGCGAAACTTAAAGTTCTTGAATATCTCACTATCTGGTACAAACGAAACCTTAGTCCCGCGCCTACGCGAAGTCTCATTTAGCAAGTCTTGATTTGTAAGCTCTCCACGCTCAAACTCTGCACTTGCAGATTTACCATCTCTTGTAGACTCTACTCTAAAATAATTAGAAAGTGCGTTTACAGCCTTTGTACCTACACCGTTGAGTCCTACAGATTTCTTAAATGCACGCGAGTCATACTTACCACCCGTGTTCATTTTTGAAACCACATCGACCACTTTTCCTAGCGGAATCCCACGGCCGTAATCGCGTACGATTACTTTTTCGCCTTGTATAGAAATCTCAATGGTCTTACCCGCACCCATTACAAATTCATCGATACAGTTATCAAGCACCTCTTTTACAAGGATATAGATACCATCATCTGCACTTGAGCCGTCGCCTAGTTTACCTATATACATCCCGGGACGCATACGGATATGCTCCTTCCAGTCGAGGGAGCGTATATTATCTTCGTTGTATTGTGTTTCTTGAGCCATAAAATGTCGTGGAGTCGCTAATATAAGGACTTGCGATGGGTTAAGTAAGCACAAAAAAAAGAAGTAATTAACAATTTTAAAATCTCTTTGTTGATTGCTATATTTTTACGCTTTCGCGAAATAAAACACTCCTAGACCATCCCTTTTTTCTACCATAAACAGCCACTATTTGTATCTTACCATTTGTTAAATCATATTTATGGCCATACTAAGAGGTTTACAAAGAAGACTTGCACTTATTGCTATAGCTGGAGCTGTGGCAGTAGCATTAATAATCATATTTAATAACAATGATAAGAATGTGCAACCAGAAATAATAACTGGAAACTCGTTATTAAAAAAGATAATGAACTCCAGCGGAGGAAAGGAAAACTACGAGGGTATAAAATCACTCTCTTTTGAGAAAGCATTCAAACTTTACGATAAAGACAGCATTACCGAAATAGACCGTCTCGAAAAACACACCTATGATTTTACAAATGGCGCTATGAGATCTATCACCTGGAAAGACAGCCTACACACGTACAAACTCATACAGAGGGATACTGCTATACTGCAGTTTAAGGATGGTACACGTGATACATCTGTAAGCAGGAAGGCTCTACAAAACAAACTATATGCCGCAACTTTTGTGTTAGGTCTTCCCTACACGCTAGATACAGATAGCTCGGTAAAAACGTACTCAGGTATTACAGATTTTCAAGGTAAACCAGCACACGAGCTTAAAGTGACGTTTCAAGATGGCACAGATACTTGGTATCTTTATTATGAAGAGTCTACATTAGACTGGCTGGGGTACTGGGTACAAACTTCAGATCATTATAGCCTGGTAATTAATGAGGAAATGATTAATGAAAAAGGGTTTACGCTTTCGCGAAAGCGTAAAAGCTACCGCACAGACGCACAAAAAAGTCGACTCTACTTGAGAGCCGATTATGAATATTCCAACTATTTAATACAATGATCAGCTCACATTTTCAAGCTTGAGAAACTGTGTAGGTGTGAGATCACAAAATCTTTTAAATGACTTATTAAAAGTCACTTTGTTATTATAGCCTACCTCATAGGCAATGTCTATGATGTTAAGGTTTTCTGGGTTGTTTTTTAAACGTTCCATAGCCTCTTCTACTCTATATTTATTTATGAGTTCAAAGAAGTTAAGGCCAAAATGCTCATTTATTACCTGTGAAGCATTGTGACGTGTTGTACCTAGTCGCTCTGCAACATACTCCAGTTTGAGAGTACTTTGTCTATACAGTTTATCTTCTTCTAACAACTTGACAAGTTGCTCTTTGAGTTCATTTGAGAAACTCGGTGTGAGACCAGAGTTTTGATATTTGTTTACCGCCTTTTTTACTTTAACAACCGTAGTCCCTATAAGCGCCTGTGGATTTGAGTAAGCCACATACCCCACATATAATACAAGGCCTGTCATTGCTAAGAGTTGAATATGCAACAAATCACTTCCAAAACTATACTGTATTAATATAAATGCATAAAGGGCATAAAACACTGCATACACGCTATGCACAACAACTATGTTACGACGTAAACGCAATTGCTTTATCTCAACGTTTGCTGCTTGCTTATTATTGAGATAGAGTTTGATAGTAAAAAATCCGTAGACTACAAGAGATATTACTTTACATATAGTAGCCGGCACTAAATACGGCAGTGTAGAGTAAGAGCCTTCACCAAGCATAATCTCTAATTTTCCCTCGGCAGACATTGCAAAGACTGGGATAAGCAGTATTAAAAATATAACCGTAGGTATTAAATGCAGCGCATCTGTCTTTTTAAACTCATAATTTTTTGTGATTCGCTTAATGTAAAAATAAAGTACAGGACCATATAAAAATGAAAACGGCGCAGACATCGATAATGTGTGCGGCTCATAATACACATAATTAGATAAATAAAGTGCTACGTGTATTAAGAAAAAAGAGTGCATAAAGACAAAGAGACTTATAAGACCATTTGCCATTTTATCTTGCTTTTTTCTCGCATTTAGAATGAGGGCAATAAATATACCTATCAACCCTACATACAAATAGAAAAAAGTACCCATACTAAACTTAACTAAGTACTTATCTTTTAATTCAATAAAGCCGTTATTACGTTTTAAAGCTTCATATGCGCTATTTTCTAAAAGAGAGAAATCACCAGTTTTTACAATATAAGCTTCGAGAGATGCTACCGCCTTATCTCCTTGCCCATTTTTGGTATACAAAATGGCCTCACGCTCTAACGCGCTTGCTGTATCAATATAAAGTCCTTCTTGAGTTTCTTGTGTAGTATTTTCGTCTGGGTCTATCGTAGGATTTGAAAAAGCGACTAGCGGGATACTTAGAAAAAGTAATAATGCAATGAGTGATGATTTCATAAATGTTCGTTTGATTGATGTCTGTAAGGTACAAAAACATCGTATAAACCATTGATTATAAGTATGCACCGATAAAAGTTTACTTACAGACTAAAATTACAAATTATATTAATCCCAAACTACACTAAACTTAAAAAACTGTAAATCAAACTATTAAAAAGTAAGTTTTTATCGGTTAGCACAAAAAATAAAGTAAATATACTTCGGAATAAAAATGCGTTATTTTTAATAAAGAAATGTACTACAAATAAAAAAGCCCCCTATCGGGAGCTTTTAGAATAACTTTTTTACTTCAAAAAGCCTTATAAAACCTTTGCTTCTATAATTTCAATAGCAGATTTTACAGTTTCCATCTTTTCTATCTCATCGTCCTCTATGGTAATATCAAAATGATCTTCTACATCTAATACGATGTCTACCAGATTTGCAGAATTTATATTAAGCTCTTGAGTAAGATGACTGGTAGGTTTAATATCATCTACAGAGACATCTTCTGGAAGATAGATTTTAATAATGTTTTTTAACTCGTCGTAATGCTTTGCGTTCATATCTTTAAATGTGCGATGAGATTTTTTACTCGTCAGGTTACTATCAAATTTATTTTAAGCTGTAAATTTTTTAAATATCATACAGCAATTTACATCTCCAAAGCCAAAACTAGCCTTAGCCGCTATAGAAATTTTTTTATTTACGGTATGACTAGGCACACAGCTATCATCTATTATACCCTTTATATCTGGATGTAAATTACCTGTATTTATATTGCCAAAGACCTTATTATCTTTAAGTTCTAATATGGTTGCCACAGTCTCAATGCTACCAGCGGCAGCAAGGCAATGACCAGTCATACTCTTGAGAGAATTAATATAAGGAAAATCTTTACCCCTTAACTCTAACGCTTCACTCCAGTTTTTAATCTCTGTAGGGCACATTCCCGTAGATGTAAGGTGACCATTTATGGTATCTATATCTCGACTATTTATATCACTATTTCTTACAGCAGTACGTATACAGTGCTGCACTGCCTCACTGTTAGGCGCTGTCATAGTACCTTCCATACGCTGTCCTCCACTATTTACAGCTCCTCCTATAACTTCTGCATAAATGCGAGCTCCCCTTGACAGTGCACTATCTAAAGATTCTAGCACAAGTGCTCCTGCCCCACTGCCCGGTACAAAACCATTTGCATCTTCTTGCATAGGCCTACTGCCAGCCGTAGGGTTCTCATTATATTTTTTAGTAAGTACACGCATAGCATCAAAACCTCCCCATATGTAAGGACCACTGTCATTACAGCTCCCTACTAGCATACGCACAGCATCACCATTGCGCACGCGCTCATATCCCATCAAAACACTCTCAAGACCTGTAGTACAGGCACTACTATTTGTTGTAACTTGATTGCCGCAGCCTATGTAACCGCCTAAGTAGGCGCTTATCCCGCTTGCCATTGTTTGGATAACTGTAGTGCTTCCTAAGCGGCGTACTTTACCCTCATCAGTTTGGTAAATAGCGCTTCTAAATTTTTCTGCACCCAGTAGCGAAACGCCAAAAATGATCCCACTATCATAGTCTACAGCATCTTTATCCATAATATTAAGACCAGCATCTTTCCAAGCGTCTACACCTGCTATCATACCATACTCAATACCAGAACTTTGTAAATCACGTAACTGTAAGGGAGTGAAGTATTCTTTTAAAAGCTCAGGAGTAACATCAGGCTGTCCCGCAATCTGACAGCCAAAATTCAAATCTGCTAGCTGTTGATGAAAAGTAACACCACTTTTACCCGAAAATATGGCATCAGAGAATTGTGCTAGCCCTATTCCGTTGGGAGCACATACTCCCATACCCGTAATCACTACTCTATGCTTCATCTTTTGTGCTAAAAATTCCTGCTAGCTCACCTTGAGCGCAAATATCACCTCCTTCATCATATAACTTTACGACACACTTTAATTTATTAAATCTAAAGTATTTTTGTACAGCTTTTACTATTACTCGTTCTCCTGGTAATACAGGTTTTAAAAACTCCGTTTGTGCATTTGTGAAAGCTACTTGTAATTGAGACAGGTCCTTATCTTGCATTTTATAAATACCTAAGCTTACAAGACCTATTTGTGCCATACACTCTGTAAGAATGACTCCAGGAGTAACAGGTAAATCTTTAAAATGGCCTTTGTAAAAAAAAGCCTCGGGTTTAAAGGTATAACTACCGTGTATCTCCTCTTTTGTAACCATATTTATAGTATCTACAAATAAAAATGGCTCGCCATATGGTAGTGCTGCAATGATTTCTTCTCCGCTCATTATCTTATGTGTTCACCACCATCTACTGGTATTGTTGCACCGTTAATCCACGAGGCTTCGTCTCTTGTTAAAAGATACACTGCATTTGCCACATCAACAGGAAGTGTAAGTCGTTGGTATGGATTTCTCTTAACCGCCATTTCTTTCATCTTATCACTACCCGGTATGAGGCGTAAACTTTCGGTATCTGTAACGCCAGCTTGTATGCAGTTAGACGTTATGCCCAGCGGTGCAAACTCTAGGGCAATTCCGCGTGAGATACTCTCTAGAGCAGCTTTTGCCGCCGCAACTGCTGCATATTGTGGCCACGCACGACTACTACCCTCACTCGTAAACGCAATGGCTCTTGCAGATGGGGTAAATAATTCCGCTTTCGCGAAAGCGGAAACCCAATCATAATAACTCACTGCCATTGCATCCAGCGTGCCTTTAAAATCTTCATTTGAAAGTGTATTACCTCCTTCTGTATTGTACAGCGGTTTTAGGTTACCGCGCGCAATACTATGCAAGATTAATTTAATGACACCTTTACCGAGTTTTGCTAAAATATCATCTACAGTCTCTTGCCTTTTCTTAGGGTTAAGTGCGTCTGTGTTATAAGATATAATCTCACAGCCAGAGACCTCCATCTCCCGCACAGCATCTTCAAAAGCTGCGACCACACTACGTCTTGACCTGTGTATGATAATTATATTCATTCCTTCGTGGGCAAGCTTCTTTGCTGTGGCAAGGCCTAATCCAGCACTTCCACCCAGTATAACAGCATATTTATTTTTATAGCTTTGACTCATCTCTTATTACCATTTTAAAAGTACGCGTTGTGCCGAAAAACCAGGACCAAAACTCAACATTATCCCTAGATCCCCCGGAGCACACTGTCGGTCTAGAAAACGTTCTAAAACGTACAAAACAGTGGCGCTACTCATATTACCATACAACTTTAGAACTTCTTTTGTATCATCTATATTTTTACCTAGTTTACCAAAAAGGTCTTCTACCGTCTCTACAATTTTACGCCCACCTGGATGAAATATAAGGTGGTTTACATCTTCTATACTAAATCCATTTTGTGCGAGAAACGGGTGTATAATGTCTGGAAACTTATCTGCTATTTGTTGTGGTACTTGCTGGTCTAATATCATTTGTAAACCTGTATTTACCAGCTTAAAACCCATCATCTCTTGGGCATTGTAAAAGTGATACATTGCGGTATCTACTATCTCTGGCCCATTGTCTTCTTCTCTACTCGATAATAAAACACAGGCAGCTCCATCACCAAAAATTGCCGCACTCACCACATTTACCATAGAGTAATCATCGTGCTGAAAGGTAGCCGTAGGACTCTCTATAGCAATCACCGCCGCTCTCTTGCCAGGATTTGCCTTAAGAAACTCATTTGCATAAATGGTACCGCTTACACCAGCTGCACATCCCATCTCTGTTACTGGAAGGCGTACAATGTCTTGTCTTAAATTTAAAGCATTTATTAAATAGGCATCTAGTGAAGGTATCATAATACCTGTACAGCTCACTGTTATTATAAAATCTAGCGATTGCCCTTCCCACGCAGCTTTATCAAGTGCTTTTGAGAGCACTTGCTCTCCTAGCTTTACAACCTCTCGCGTGTAGATATCGTTTTTTTCTTGTAAACTAGTAGCAGTAAATACCTCCTCTGGTGCCATAATACTGTAGCGCTTATCTACAGCGGCATTGCCAAAAATCTTTTTTACCTTCCTCTTAAAGCGATCTTCTTGCCCGTCTAACCATATGTCTAAAAAAGGTAAGATCTCCTCTGTGGTGCGAGAGTACTGTGGCAGCTGCTTTGCTACCGTTGTGATTTTTACGCTCATATTGTTTTTATAACCCACAAGTATCTAAATGCCCATTTCCACTGTATGGAATAACTATCTAGTGCGAGTTGTTTTGAATAGGTTTCTAATTCTTCTTTTTTAAAGGCTCTAGCTATACTCACCTTACCATCATACTTAGCAATCTTACTTTTCATAAATATACCGCTAAAAAGCTGAAACAAACGATAAGCAATCTTACTGCGCTGTAAATCATTTATAATCACTCCTGTACTTGCAAGCTGCACAAAGGTTTTAATAAAGGTACAGATTTGCTGGTCTGTAAAGTGATGCATTGTCAAGGTGCATAAAATAATATCGCACCCTGCTGTAGCAGCGTCTAGCGTAAGTATATTTTGAGTACTAAACGTGAGATGTGAGATACCCTCTGACTTCTTTCTTGCTCTGGCAATGCTCTTCTCATTTATATCAAGCCCTATAAATTCTATCTTATAATCTAGGTTTTTAAAATGTCTTGCAATCTGTCTTAAAACCTCCCCATCTCCACAACCTACATCCATCACTCTCCAAAGTTTTTTATCGGGTTGTGAGGTAATCATACCCTCAAGTGCAGTGATTGTAATCTGGTTACCACCTAAGTATTTGTTTACCACAGCTAGATCTTTGAGAGCAAGACGCAGCTCTGCTTCTGGCAACTCTGCGTCATCCATTAATTCTGGAGCAGTACTACGTTTATTAAAATTCATTATAAGAGGTTTTTGCCGTGAGTAGATGTTATAATCTTAGTGAGTAATCTAGGTGATTGCTGTAAAACTCTCACACCTACTTTAGTGATAGTATCGCTTTGCAAGCCTCGCTGTATGATAGCACCGTTGCGCATTCTGGTTGTAAATGCAGCCTTCCACTGCTTGGTATAATTTTGTTCAAGAAGCGCTCTACTTTTTGGGTATGATAGAAATTCTAATAAACACTCACTAGCAATCTTAGCACTATGTATCGCCATCGCCATACCATTACCACATAAGGGGTGAATAAGACCTGCACTATCACCTATCATAAGTATGTGATTCTCCACAGTCTGCTTGTTTTGAAAGGATATCTGACTTATGGTGAGTGGTTTATTAAACAAGGGTTTCGCTTTCGCGAAAAATGACTTGAGCTCTTTATTCTTTTCTAATACTTCAACTCGATAGGTATCTAAATCTTTATATTTTTTAAATGATGCAACATCTGCCAGATAACAAACATTTACAGCATCTGTCTCTACTTTAGATAGACCACAATACCCGCCTTTAAAGTTATGCAAGGCAACTTCATCTTCTGGAAAATCTGTTTCATAATGTGCCTTCACACCGAGCCAAGGAGAACGGGTGGAAATAAATTTTCGCGAAAGCGTAATGTCTAGCGTACTCCGCTTTCCGTAGGCTCCTATTACGTGTGGTGTTCTATAGCTTTTATCTGTGATGGCTACTTCAAACATCTCATCACAATACGTGATGTCTAAAACGCTTGCTCTCTCAACGGTGACGCCGTTTTTAATAAGCTTATTGTACATCATATAATCTAACGCATACCTACTTATACCAAAACCACCTAGTGGTAAATCTATGCGAAGCACCTCACCGCTTAAACCTGAGAAAGCAAATTTTGTAATTTCCTTTGCTCCGTGAGCGATGGGATCTACACCTAAACGGTTGAGATACGGTAAAACCTCATTTGAGACATACTCACCGCATACTTTATGTTTTGGGAACTCATTTTTTTCTATAAGAAGAATGCTGTGAGCAGATTGGGATAAATGGAGAGCTGCGGTTAGTCCCGCAAGGCCACCTCCTACAATAATGATATCATAATCTTGTCTCACATTGTGAAGTTACGAACCGCGAGACAATAAAAAATCCTTAAAACTAAAGTTTTAAGGATTTTATGAATTCTGTTGAGGCTAGTTCTTAATTACCTCCGTTAGCCTGATTAATGGCATCTTCTTTCATTTGCTCATTAGGCACTATTGCAAGTTGCACTCTTCTGTTTTGAGCTCTCCCCTCTGCTGTATCATTACTAGCTGCTGGTTGTGCCTCTCCATACCATACAGTCGTAAAACGCCCGGCAGAGAGCCCTGTACCTATCATATAATTTGTAACTGCGTTTGCTCTGTTTTGAGATAATGTGAGGTTGCTTGCATCAGATCCTACACTATCTGTGTGGCCTGCTACAATAACATTAGTCTGGTTGTATTCTTTCATAATATTAGACAGTTTATTGAGCATAGTCTGGCTATTTGCGTTAATGTTAAACTTGGCTGTATCAAAGTATACACCAGAGTTCTCATCAAATGTCACCACGATACCATCATCTACACGCTCAACACTTGCACCTGGTATTTCTTGCTCTATCTGTTGTGCTTGCTTGTCCATTTTATTTCCTATAAGAACACCAGCACCACCGCCTACTACACCACCTATCACTGCACCTAATTCTCCATTACCACCGCTACCAGCGTTGTTACCTATAATGGCTCCTAGTATGGCTCCTCCAGTAGCACCTATTACAGCACCTTTTTGTTTATTATTTGCATTTTTTGTCGCTTCACAGCTAGTAAAACCTGTAAGCATTGCAGCACCAAGTGCTACCACTGTTATATTTCTTAATATATTTTTCATTTTTATGATTTTTTGATGTGTTATAATTACTCTCCGTTTTTAGTAAAATTCATTGTGATTTTGAAAGGAGACCCCTCTACATTTACCGTTTGCGTCATTTGTAACTGGCTATCAGAAAGGTAAGAAATGGCTATTCTAAAACCGGTATTAGTCTCAGATTTCATTTTTGCATCTGTAGGCTTTAATAAGATGTCATAATTCATCTCATCGCCTTCGTTATCAGGTATAGACCATACAAAGTATCTTGTTTCGGTATCGCAGCTCGCGCCCGAAAGTTCATAGTTTCCAAAATTATTATTAGGTATAAATCTCCAAGTACTACCTTCCATACACTCCTCAGAAGCATCGTTTAAAAGGTTGATAGTATAAGTTCCTGCACGATCATAACTCACATCGTTAAGTGTCCAAGTTCCTTTAAGTGTTTTTTTTGATTCTTTAATAACAGATGTAGAACTACAACTTGTAATCACAGCTAGTACAACAACTAGCATTGACATTTTTAAATATTTCATAATAGTTAGGTTTTAAAGTAAAAAGGCAATCTCTCAAAAAATGAAAGATTGCCAGATATTTTCTATAAGTACGTATTATCTCTTAAATAAACGACTTACTAGTGATAGTACAAATAATACAATGAAGATAAAGAATAAGATCTTTGCAATACTCTCAGCTCCAGAGGCTATACCACCAAATCCAAAGATTGCAGCGATAATTGCGATAATAATAAATATGATTGTGTAACGTAACATAATGTGATTGTTTTATTGATTAGTATGGTATAAAAGTATTGCCATTTATTGCGTTTTTTTCAGACTTTAGCAGCCTTTAACGGCTAAATGTTAACCGATAGCCAAGATTCTCTCTTTTAACTCATTTTTACTTAAAACATTAACATTTTTCAACGTCATAAAAAAAAGGGCTTCATATTTGAAGCCCTTTTTAAATAATAATCTATTCTAAATTCTTAATAATCTATGAGCTCTTGAAGCGCACTTTCTAGACGCTCTAATGGTAAGTACTGCTGCTCTAGATTTGCATCAAAAGGAATAGGTGTATCTAAGCTTGTCACACGTTTTACCGGTGCGTCCAGCTTCTCAAAACAAGATTCCATTATTAGTGCCGAAATATCTGACATAATAGACCCAAAGCCAGAATCTTCTGTAAGTAATAATGCCTTACCCGTTTTACAAACGGATGCGATGATGCTCTCCTTATCTAGTGGTTGTAGTGTTCTCAAGTCTATAAGATCAACAGATAGCTCTGTTTTTTTTTTTAATAAGTCAAGCGCCCAGTGCACCCCTGCTCCGTAGGTGATGATGGTAAGCTGTGACCCTTCTCTTACCAGTGCAGCCTTACCTAACGGGATTGTGTAATAATCTGTAGGCACTTCTTGTCTTATACTTCTGTATAGCTTTTTATGCTCAAAAAATAGTACGGGATTTGGATCTTCTATAGCCGTTGCAAGTAATCCTTTGGCATCTGCAGGAAAAGCTGGAAAAACCACCTTAAGACCTGGCGTATGTGTAAACCAGGCTTCATTAGTTTGAGAGTGAAAAGGTCCAGCAGCCACGCCTGCACCACAAGGCATACGCACCACGACGTCTGCCGGTTGTGACCATCTGTAATGTGACTTAGCCAGGTAGTTTACAATAGGATTAAAACCCGAGGTTGCAAAATCAGAAAACTGCATTTCCATCATTGCTTTTTTTCCATTTATAGCAAGACCCATTGCAGTCTCAACAATGGCGCTCTCACAAATAGGTGTATTGCGCACGCGTTCTTTACCAAACTGCGCTACAAAGCCTTCGGTTATTTTAAAGACGCCTCCATACTCTGCCACATCTTGTCCCATAATCACAAGATCGTCATACTTTTCCATAGACTGGCGCAAGCCTTGAGAGATAGCATCTATGAGTCTTAGCTCTTCTGTAGTGTTGCTGGGTACGCTTTCGCGAAAGCGGAAAGGTGCATACACATCTTCCATCTCTGTGTTGAGATCTGGAGTGATTTGCTCCTCTTGATATGACTTTTCTAGGTGTTCATTTATTTCATTCTTAATCTCAACGGCATACCGTTCTTTTACCGTAGCCGAAAGTATACCTTCTTGCTCCAGATAGGCCTCATAATTACTAAGCGGATCTTTCTTTGCCCACATATCCATAAGCTCCTGAGGTACGTATTTTGTACCACTAGCTTCCTCGTGACCCCTCATTCTAAAGGTTTTAAACTCTATAAGTACCGGTCGCGGGTTATTACGTATGTCCTCTGTTATTCTTGAGATTTGTGTGTAGACTTCAAGAATGTTATTGCCATCTATAATGTGTGACTCCATCCCGTAGCCCTGAGCTCTTTGAGCAAGATGCTCACAATTATACTGCTCGCTAGTAGGTGTTGAGAGTCCGTAGCCGTTATTCTCTATGCAAAAAAGTACAGGCAGCTGCCATACAGACGCTACATTGAGCGCCTCGTGAAAATCTCCTTCACTCGTACCTCCCTCTCCCGTAAAAACGGCCGTTACGGCTTTCTCTTCTCTTAATTTATGAGCAAGAGCGATCCCGTCTGCCACACCAAGTTGTGGTCCCAGATGAGATATCATTCCCACAATATTGTATTCTTGAGTGCCAAAGTGAAAACTACGGTCTCTTCCTTTTGTAAAACCACTCATTTTGCCCTGCCATTGTGTAAACAATCTATACAACGGTATCTCTCTCGTGGTAAACACTCCTAGGTTACGGTGCATAGGCAAGATATACTCTTCATCGCGCATTGCAGATGTAACTCCTACAGAAATGGCCTCTTGGCCTATACCAGAAAACCATTTTGAAATTTTGCCTTGTCTAAGCAAGATGAGCATTTTCTCCTCTATCATACGAGGTTTGAGCATCGCTCTGTACAATTGCAAGAGTACTTTGTCATCAAGAGTACCTCGATTATAATTAAATGAGAGTGTAGTTTTTGTATGCGTAGCCATTAGATTGTGTTTGATATAACCAAATGTAATCATTATTGCCTAACGAAGACTTGCCGTAAAATGTTGAGCTAATAAGCTCATCAATAAGCACGTATATGCAAAAAAGCTAATAACTCATATGTAATACATACGAGCTACTAGCTTCTCATAAAATTTGTAAATAATTTAAAAAGCAGTGATTATGCCTCCTCTACTGCTACTTTATTTAAGGCGTCTGCTATGAGCGTATCTCCTTTTAAAATTTCAAAAGTCTCTCTATTTGCTACATCATCATTAAGAGAGCGTACCAGCGTTTGAGCTACATCATTACGACTTATCTCTCCGTTCTTTCCTAGCTTTTCGGCTAGTTCTATCTTATTGGTGAGCTCGTCATTTGTTAAGCTACCTGGGCGCACTATTGTGTAATTAATACCGCTTTCTTTAAGGTATACATCTGCATTATGTTTCGCTTTGAGATACTCTTGTATGTCTTCTGCCTGCTCTGGGTTGTCTGCTCCCATAGAGCTTAGCATTACAAACTTCTTGATGTTATTCTGTTTTGAAGCATCTATCATCTTCTTTGCTCCTTCTTGGTCTACAGCAACTACTTTTTTACCACCAGATCCGGCTGCAAAAAGTACTTTATCATAAGGCTGGTTAAATACTGGAGTTACATCTTCTTCAAGATCTCCCATTACGGTTGCTATACCCTTTGATGCAAAGAAAGATTTTTGCTCTTCCTTACGCACCATTGCTATAGGTGTAAAGTATTGTGATTCATTTAAAAGGTTTACTATTTTTTTTCCTGTGGTACCGTGGGCACCTGCTACTAATATCTTTTCCATAGCTTCAAGATAGAAAGATACTGGCGGGAAACCATAAATTATAAATCGGTTTAACTCCGATTTAGTATGAAAGTTCCATTTTGAGAATCAATTACTAATGAAATTAACATAAAGCAAGTGTTAATGTGTTGCAATACGCTTTCGCGATAGCGTACAAAAAGTTACTAACAATTTGAGCCTCCAAAATGTGAAAAACGCTGTTAAGCCCCTAAAAATGCTTACCTTCGTCACACAACAGTAAAGATTACAAGATGAATAATATACCAAGTGTAAACCTTGCAGATTTTTTGAGCGATGATGCTGCAACTAAGAATAAATTTGTTCAAGAAATAGGTAAGGCATATGAAGAAATAGGATTTGTATCCCTTAAGAATCATTTTCTAGGTGATGAGCTTGTAGATGATTTATATAAGAATGTAAAGGACTTTTTTGCACTTCCAGAGGCTACAAAAAAGAAGTATGAAATAGAAGGTGGCGGTGGCCAGCGCGGTTATATTTCTTTTGGAAAAGAACACGCAAAAGGAAAGAAAGAAGGTGACTTAAAAGAGTTTTGGCATTTTGGACAAGAGGCAGATGATGATGCAAATCTTATCGAAGAGTATCCAGAAAATGTGATTGTAAACGAGGTGCCAGATTTTAATGAAAAAGGTATGGAAGCATACCGTATGCTTGAGAAAACAGGAATCTATGTATTACGTGCGCTAGCACTTTATATAGGTCTTGATGAATTTTATTTTGACCACTGGGCAAGAAACGGAAACAGCATCTTAAGACCTATACACTACCCTCCTATTACAGAAGAGCCTAAAGGTGCCGTACGTGCAGGTGCTCACGGTGATATAAACCTCATAACCTTACTTATGGGAGCCTCTGCCGGAGGATTGCAAGTGCTACGCAAAGATGGCGAGTGGATAGATGCCATACCTAATGAAGATGAGCTTGTAATAAACGTAGGTGATATGCTAGAGCGTCATACTAATAATAAATTACGTTCTACTATACACCGTGTGGTAAACCCTCCAAAAGAGCAATGGGGAACGGCTCGCTACAGTATTCCTTTCTTTATGCACCCTAGGTCAGATATGAAACTTAACTGTCTTGACGAGTGTGTAGATGAAAACCACCCAAAGGCTTTTGAAGATATTACAGCGGGTGACTTTTTACACCAGCGTCTTGTAGAAATAGGGTTGATTAAAGAATAAGTATGGACTTAAGTGATCAATTAAAGAATCTTTTTCCGGATCACACTCCGGAAAAAGATGCTACAGAAAATCTAGACATAGAAGATACACTCTGGATACAAGATGATCCTCTCATTTGTAAATACGAAAAACGTAAAGGAAAACCTATCACGATTATAGAGGGGTATACCGGTGCTACCTCAGACTTTAAAATTCTTGCCAAAGAGATTAAAGTTTTACTAGGTGTAGGTGGTAGTTTTAAAAATGAAAGTATCATCATACAAGGTGATTATAGAGATCGTATTATGTCTTTTCTAAAAGATAAAGGTTTTAAAACTAAACGTGTAGGCGGATAAGCTTACTTCTTCCTCTTAAGATACATCATCCCTATGTCAAAGCTTTTACACGTTACAAACGGCGATAGCCTTAATGATAGATTACTTGCCCTTAAGGTAAAAGGTGATTATGCGGTATGGCGAGAGATGCTGTGTGAAGGTAAGACAGTGGCAAACCTAGCCAGTGAGGAGTTTAGAGCGGCACGTATATCCTTTTTTGAATCAAATTACCCGGAGCACGCTGGATCTTATAATGATATCTTTGGGAGTCAACTAGCTATTATTGCAGATGCCCATTTATATGAAGAAGTCGTCTTATGGTTTGAATATGATCTCTTTTGTCATATTAATATGCTTGCCTGTATAAGTTTTTTACGTGCTATATATTACAAAGGTATTGTCTCACTTGTGTGTAGCGGTCGTGTAAGTGGTGAAAAAGAGCTTAAAGGCCTCTCGCAATTATCTAACCAGCAACTACTGGCCCATTATAAAGACAAGACTACACTTACAAACCACGATATCTTTCTCGCAGATGATTTATGGAGACTATATTGTGGTAATGACCACTTAAAACTTAAACCACAGCGTGCAAAAGACGCTAGCTTCATCTATTTATCTAACTGTATAAGTGCACACAAAGAGCGTTTTCCGCACGTGCAGAGTGGACTTAATACACTGGAAACAAATATGCTTAGACTCATACGCAAGTATGAAATAAAAACAGAAAAACAACTTTGTGGTTATATGCTCAATTACCAAGGTTATTATGGGTATGGAGATATACAACTATTTAAAATGATAACTAGAATGCGACCATTTTTCATCCTCGAGAATGATGTACTTACTCTCACAGAAGAGTCTAATAACATTCTGGATACGGGTCAAAATGTATTTCAAAAAATCGCTTATTCTTGCAACCTAGGTGGTGTATCAAAGTATGATTACACCTATGATGAAAATAACCACCAGCTTACAAAATTATAATATGGCCATAGCCTCTTCAGAACTTATACTTAACCCAGACGGGAGTATCTATCATCTTAATATTAAACCGCAAGATATTGCTACAACAATTATCACCGTAGGTGATCCAGATCGTGTAGATACGGTTACAAAATACTTTGATAGTGTACGATTTACAACACAAAAACGTGAGTTTAAAACAAGCACAGGAACTTATAAAGGAAAAGAGATTACCGTCATATCAACTGGTATAGGTACAGATAATATTGACATTGTCCTTAATGAACTAGATGCGCTTGTAAATATAGATCTAGAGACTAGAGCTGTAAAAGATACGCACACAACACTTGATATTATACGCATTGGGACCAGTGGGGCGATTCAAAAAGACATCCCCGTAGACTCGTTTTTAATAAGTCGTTACGCAATGGGACTTGATGCGCTTTTACATTTTTATGATAGTAAGCACATACAGCACTTTGAGGTACAAGAAGCGTTTATAAAACATATGGACTGGGCTCCAGAAAAGAGTGCTCCTTATGTAGTTTCTTGTGATGAAACGCTAGCAGCAAAATTTAATGAGCCAGATTTTTACCAAGGTTTTACTGCTACAAACATAGGTTTTTATGCGCCTCAAGGTAGAATGCTTAGACTTAAGACGAGTGACGTTGAGATGAATGATAAATTGGGTTCTTTTAGCTTTCGCGAAAGCGGACTCAACCTGCGCGTTACAAATCTAGAAATGGAAACCTCTGGAATTTACGGGCTCGCAAAATTACTGAGACATAGAGCTATATCGCTTAATTGTATCCTAGCAAATAGAGTTAATAAAACCTTTAGCACAGAACCTACAGAGCAAACAGAAAAACTTATACAAGAAGTTTTAGAAAGGCTTTAAAACTCATAAAATAAAGAGGTAATGGTTCCGTTTATCATTTAACAGATAATTAAAACTGTAGGGAGTACGCTTTTGTACATTTGAGAAAAACTCCCTATGATTAAACTAGACGAGACTAATTTTAAGCATCGCGATATAAACTGGCTAGCTTTTAATGAGCGCGTATTACAAGAAGCAGAAGATGTAGAGAATAATCCGCTTTATGAGCGCCTCAAGTTTCTTGCTATTTACTCTACTAATCTTGATGAGTTTTTTCGTGTGCGCGTGTCACAACTACGCCAGCTTAAACGTGTAAAAAAGAAGATACGTAAAGAACTTACACTACGACCTAATAAGATTGTAAAGGAGATAAAAAAAACTGTAAATACTCAGCAGGAGCGTTTTGGTAAAGTCTTTAGGTTACATATCATACCAGAGCTTAAAGCAAATAACATACACCTACTTACCTCAAAATCATATACAGAAAAGCATTTTGATTTAATAGACAATTACTACGACCAAGTAATACAACCACTTCTAGAGGTAACCATAGTAGATGTAACTCAAGGGGATATCTTCTTGCAGGATCAAGCGCTATATTTTTATGTGCTATTTAAGGATACTCAAAAGGTAGGATTTGTAAATATTCCCTCAGATAAAATAAATCGTTTTCTAGAGCTATATGAAGAAAATGGAGCGCATTATCTCACGTTTATAGATGATATCATTCATCATAAAATGCAAGATATTTTTCCTGCCGAAACTATTAGAGGAATTTACGAGGTAAAAATATCAAGAGATGCAGAGTTATACCTGGATGATGAGGTAGATGGTATACTTGCAGAGCGTATTTATGAATCGTTAAAACGCAGGCATAAAGGACAGCCTACTCGTCTACTCTACGATGCATCTATGGACAAGAACGATGCAACGCGCTTAAGAAAATTGCTCAATGTGGGTAAGGTAGATATGATGCCAGGAGGTCGTTATCATAACTTTAATGATTTTTTTAGTTTTCCCGATCCGACAGATAACCCAAAACTTCATTATCAAGATCAGCCTGCAATCCCACACGGCACGCTAGCCCATACTGACGATTATTTTACAGCATTAAAAGAGCGCGATCATCTGGTCCATTTTCCTTTTATGTCCTTTCACTATGTTGAACGTCTTATAGAACAAGCTTCTATAGATCCAGCTGTTACCGAAATAAAAATATCGCTTTATCGTGTTGCAAATGAGTCACCACTTACAACTGCGCTACTTAAGGCTTTAGATAACGGTAAGAAAGTCTTCATTTTTATAGAGGCCAAAGCACGATTTGACGAAGAGAACAATATAAAATGGGGTAGAAAATTTGAAGAAAAAGGTGCTATAGTCATTTATAGTTACCCCAGAATAAAAGTACATTCTAAAATATTACTAATTAAACGTCTTGAGGACGAAAAAAACAGAAGATACATTTACATAGGTACAGGTAATTTTAATGCAAAAACCTCAAAAATTTATGCAGATCACGGCTTCTTCTCTGCAAATAAGAAGTTAAGTAAAGAACTCGATAGGGTATTTAAAGTACTACAGGGAGACCTCATTGTACCGCGCAACAAACACTTACTAGTAAGTCCGTTTACCACGCGTCGCACTTTTGAAAAACTTATATATGATGAGATAGAATATGCTCAAGCAGGACAAAAGGCAGAAATTAAAATAAAAATCAACAGCCTCGAGGATAAAGAAATGATTCAGTTGCTGTATAAAGCTAGTCAGGCAGGAGTAAAAATACGTATGCTGGTAAGAGGGTTTACTTCTCTAGTCCCTGGTATACCTGGCTTGAGTCAAAACATTTATATTACCTCTATATTAGATAGATACTTAGAGCACGGTCGCATCTACTACTTTCATCACGGCGGTGAGGAGCAAGTGTATATGGGAAGTGCAGACCTTATGACGCGCAACTTAGATAGACGTATAGAAGTACTAGTACCTATCACACAACCCGATTGTAAGAAAGAGTTGCTAGATATATTTAAACTACAACTGGCAGATACTGTTAAAGCCCGCATACAAGATGCTGAGGCTACAAACTCGTATGTAAAAATCCAAGATAAAAATAAAACCCCTATTAGGTCACAATATGCTATTTTTGACTACTTAAAGAATAAGCATACCTAATATATGATTAAAATACGCATAGGCGGAGTACCAGAACACTTTAACCTCCCTTGGCACCTAGCTATAGAAGATGGGATGTTTGCTCATCACGGCATAGATCTAGAGTGGATAATGTTTCCAGAAGGAACTGGAGCAATGAATAAAGCACTGCGCAACAAAGAGATTGACCTTGCTGTTATCCTCACGGGAGGAATAATAAAAGACATAGCAAATGGCAATCCATCAAAAATATTGCAAGTCTACGTATCATCTCCTTTACAATGGGGAGTGCACGTAGGTGCAAAAAGTGAGTTTACATCTATAGAAGAACTTGAGAACGCTACTTGTGCCATAAGTCGTTATGGGTCTGGCTCTCACGTAATGGCACACGTACAAGCAGAACAGCGAGGCTGGGATACTAGTGCTCTTACATTTAATGTGATTAACACACTAGACGGGGCTATAGAAGCACTCACTGAAGGTACTGCAGACTATTTTATGTGGGAACATTTTACCACAAAACCCATTGTAGATAATGGAGTCTTTAGACGTCTAGGTGACTTTCCTACACCTTGGAGTTGTTTTGTAATTGCAGGTAGAGAGTCGTTTATAGAGGAACATAAGGCATCAATAAAGATTGTGCTAGATGTAATTAATACCGTTACAGCAGATTTTAAGAAAATACCATCTATAGACCGTACCCTAGCAAATAGATACGAGCAACAACTAGAAGACATACAGCAATGGCTCTCTATGACCACTTGGTCTCAAAAACAGATTACAGACGAAGAATTAACACGTGTACAGTCTAAAATATTTGATCTAAATATGATTGAAAATCAGATAGATATAAATAAATTTAAGATTAATTTATAATTTTTATCATTTTATACGCAACCATTCCTATTTCTGTGCATCTATAGCACAACAACCAACTTTCAATACCCTAGATGACGACATTTTTTATTGTTATAGGAATTCTAGTCGCTGTAAATTTTTTACTGCTGCAATTTTCTTGCAACAAGGGGTCAGAAGTAGAAACTGAGGAAGAAGAGTAAGCTAATTATATATTAAGTTAAGAACGGCGCTGAAAGCTAATTCAAATTTTCGGCGTCGTTTTTTTATGTCTTGTTTTACCAGTTTATTGGTGCTTCTCCTTTACTTAATAAAATCTCATTTACCTTACTAAAATGCTTGTTTCCAAACCAGTACCCACGGTTTGCGCTTAGTGGTGATGGATGTCCAGAGAGTAAGATAAAATGTTTTGACGCATCTATTTTTCTACCTTTCTTTTTGGCAAATCCTCCCCAGAGTAAGAAAATGATGTTTTCACGCTTTCGCGAAAGCGTATCTATCACCACATCTGTAAACTGCTCCCAGCCTTGCTTTTGATGAGATCCTGCCTCGGCTGCTCTTACTGTAAGCGTTGCATTGAGAAGTAACACTCCTTGTGCTGCCCACCTATCGAGATTACCAGATACTGGTGTAGGTAGTCCCATATCTGTCTCTAGCTCCTTAAAGATATTTCTAAGTGATGGAGGATGCGCTACGCCATCTTGTACAGAAAAGCAAAGTCCGTTAGCCTGTTCAGCTCCGTGATAAGGATCCTGGCCAATAATCACGACTTTTACCTTATCAAAAGGGCAATGGTCAAAGGCAGAAAAAATCTCCGCAGCCGGCGGATAGCACGTGTGGGTAGCATACTCCTCCTTTACAAATGTGGTAAGCGATTTAAAATAAGGCTTCTCAAATTCGGCAGTGAGTTCTTGCTTCCAGCTGTCTTCTATATTTACGTGCATAATCCGTATTTTTGTATAAGAGTTTGTCATTGCTATTAGACAACTCAAAGCTAGAGAAAAAAGAAATAATTACAGAGCCGTTGTGGTTCTATTACGCTTTCGCGAAAGCGAGATCCCTATGATAAAAATCAATAAAAAGACACTTCAAGACTTAGAATTTGATATTGTTTGTGAGCAGGTTTCTGAGCGTTGTACGACAGAAAAAGGTAAAGCAAAAGCGCTCACCATAGAGCCCTACCCTACGCCTAAGCAAGCGCTTTTTGGCCTTCATCAGACTAATGAGTATCTGTCTTCTAGAACCGCAGATAGTGCAATACCTAATCACGGCTTTGATAGTCTTGACCACGAGTTAAAATACCTAGCCATAGAAGATAGTACCCTCGAGAAAGGGAGTTTTAAAAAACTATCTAGCATCTCTGAGACAGTAAATATTCACCTCAAGTTTTTTAAAAAGTTTGAAGAACTCTACCCTACGCTTTATAATACGGTGAGGGAAACAGAGTATACCACAGCGATTATTGATGCTGTCACAAGAATAATAGATAAGTATGGTGAGGTGCGCGATGATGCAACACCTACCCTAGGCACCTTACGCCGAGCGATTAACCAAACTAAGGGTCGCATAAACTCAAGCTTTTCTAGCGCACTAGGGCAGTATGCTGGTTATGGCTATCTAGATGATATACGCGAGACTATAGTAGATAATGTGCGTGTACTTGCTGTAACTGCGATGCATAGACGTAAGGTAAAAGGTTCTATTATGGGTAGCTCAAAAACGGGCAGCATCACTTATATACAACCAGAAGCGACGCTACAGGCGCAGCGCGAACTCAACAACCTTATTTTTGAGGAAGATGAGGAGGTAAAACGTATTCTTAAAGAACTTACTAATGCGATGCGTCCTTTCATCCCGCTATTTGAGGAGTATCAAGACCTCCTGAGTGACATAGATGTAATTGCCGCAAAAATGAAGTATGCCGAAAAGTTGAATGGCTTACTTCCTAAAATCACTACAGATAGGGAACTTACCATAAAAGATGCCTATCACCCACTACTTCTTCTTAATAACAATGCAAAAAATGAGAAGACATATCCGCAAGACATACACCTAGATCAAGGGAGTCGCATTATTGTAATTTCTGGACCTAATGCCGGCGGTAAGAGTATCACTTTAAAAACCGTAGGGCTGCTGCAAGTAATGCTACAAAGTGGTATGCTTATACCGGTACACGAGTATTCTAGAATGTGCCTGTTTAATAAGATTCTTACAGATATAGGTGATAACCAGAGTATAGAAAATCACTTAAGTACCTACAGCTACCGCCTTAAGAATATGAACTACTTCCTTAAGAAGTGTGATAAAAACACGCTTATTCTTATAGATGAATTTGGTACAGGATCAGATCCTGAGCTGGGTGGTGCGCTGGCAGAGACGTTCCTTGAAGTTTTTCACGAGCGTGAGGCCTTTGGTATTATCACAACGCACTATGCAAATCTCAAGATGATGGCAAACGAGACACCAGAGATTGTAAATGCAAATATGCTCTTTGACGCACGCACGCTGGAGCCACTATTTAAGCTACATATGGGAGAAGCGGGAAGCTCTTTTACCTTTGAGGTGGCACAAAAAAATGGCATCCCCTATTCGCTTATAAACCGTTCTAAGAAAAAGGTAGAGCGTGGAAAAATACGTTTTGACAAGAGTATCGCAAACCTACAAAAGGAGCGCAGCAAACTCTCAAAAACTACTAGTTCGCTTAAAGCGAAAGAACAACAAGCCGCAAAAGAAAAAGCCCAACTCGCCGAAATAAACGAGAAAGTACAAAGCAAGCTAGAGGCTTACCAAGAACTGTATGACAGCAACCAGCGCCTGATTTACTTAGGTACAAAGCTAGATGGCATAAGCAAGAAATTCTATCACGATAAGAAAAAACGCGAACTCGTAGCCGAGTTTATGAAAATCGTACAGATAGAAAATAGCAAGCGTAAAAAACAAAGTGCAAAACAAGCCAAGGCAGAAAAAGCCAAAGCAATCGCCACAAAAAAAGAAGCCGAAAAGCACGTAAAAGTCATACGTGAGAAAAAGAAAGAGGCTAAGAAAACAGCACCAGAGGTTGTAAAACCAAAGGTGATTTTAAGAGAAGGAGATCGTGTGCGTATGTTTGACGGTAAGGCTGTGGGAGTGATAGATAGTATAGAAAAAGGCAAAGCCACCGTAGATTACGGGATGTTTACCACGAATGTTTCTCTAGAACAACTAGAGCTCGTACAACGCAAAAAGAAGAATGCTAAGTAAAGAGATTTCAATATGAAATACACTCTAAAATTTATGCTGATATTAATAATAATTATATCCTGCACAAAAAAAAGTATTGATGACAATTACATTTTTCTTGAAGACAAATTAGAGCTAGAAAATTTAAACCTTCAAGAATTTGATATTTGGCACCCTTCTCATTCAGATAAGAATAAGGCCAAACTTATGATAGATAAGTCTATTACCGCCTATAAAATTAATCCAGATGTACCTACACAGCACAAAATGAAAAGTAATTACTATTATCAATTAGTTCCTTATGTTTTAGCGAACGGTGATAAAGTTTTTTATGTAAACGCTTTGTGTGAGAGTTTTGTAAAGAATCCAGTTCCGAATTTTGAGGACCCTCAGCCAAAACAAGTTTCTTTACGAAACGGTATTTTAAAAGTTAACGATGGTGGTATTTGCTTTTGGAATATAACTATAAACATTGATGAAATGAGTTATTCAAATTTTAAATCAAATGCTTTTTAATTTTAATCAACCGGACTAAAAACGTTATAGTATATTCGAAATTATGACTAAAAAAATCATCCTTTTTGACGGAGTTTGCAATTTATGCAACGGGGCCATCACCTTTATCATACAGCGTGATAAGAAGGATATATTTAGATATGCTCCATTGCAAAGCGAGATAGGAAAAGAACTTGCTACAAAACATCATATAGATCTTGATAAGGTAGACTCTATCATTTTAGTGACTGAAGATAAAGCATATGCAAAATCTACGGCGGCGCTTCGCATTGCAAAGCAACTATCTGCGGGCTGGCCTTTGCTTGCTGTGTTTTTAATTCTTCCGAGATTCTTGCGTGATGCGGTATATGACTTTATTGCCCGTAATCGCTATAAATGGTTTGGCAAAAAAGAAGCCTGTATGATTCCTACTCCAGAACTTAAGAGTAAGTTTCTGTACACTACACCTATGTAGTGTTATGTTTACTCAACCATAAGGGCACTTCCCTCAATGGCTATTTCAGTCGGTATGAGTTACTCATAGATTTGAGCAACTTTAAAAACCAAACCGATGAAAAAACTAACACTTCTCGCCTCGCTATTGCTACTTGTAAATTATGCTTTCGCGAAAGCGTACTCGAACCCACTAAGACCTACTACATCTAAAATATCTAAGGTTACCGTTTATTTAAGTGGTGCTCAGGTAGAAAGATCATCACAGGTAAACATTGCGCCCGGTGCTACGAGTATTTTGTTTGATAATCTTTCTAATGATATTGACGAAAATAGTATTCAAATATCTGGTCTAGATAACGCATCTATATTATCTATAAACTTTGGTATCAATTACCTAACAGAGAAGCGCAACTCTTCTCAGATAGACAGCCTTAATATTTTAAAAAACAGTTTAGAAATTAAAATTCTTAAACTTAATAGTAATATGAGTGGATTGTCTAAGGAGGAAGAAGTTATCTCAGCAAATCAGCGCTTAGGAGGTACTAGTAAGGAGTTAGACATTTCTAAAGTAAAGGAGCTTTCTACCTATTACAGAACACGTGTTACAGAAATTAAAAATGCTCTTGTAGATGCTCAATTAGAAAAATCTAAAATACAGAAACACATCAGAGATATAGAAAAGCAATTTGCAGAGCTAAATGTCACAGAAGAGAAAAGTAAAGGACAGATAACCTTAAAATTATCTAGCGAAGAAGCCACAACTCTTAATTTAATACTCAAATACAATGTACGTGAAGCGGGCTGGTATCCAGAATATGATATTAAGGCAACAGGTACAGACGCTCCGCTAGATGTTTCTTACAAAGCTCATTTGTATCAAAAAACAAGTGAAGATTGGGACAACGTGCAACTTGTACTGTCTACTGGAGACCCCAATACGAATAACATAAAACCAGATTTAGATACTAAATATCTCAATTTTGTAAATAGAAACTATAATCATAATACGACAAAGATTATATCACAACACAATTACAAAAATGAGAAAGAATCTAAAAATGAGCCGATTGATAAAATTTTAGAAGGAAAAGTGTCTGGTGTTCAAATAACCAATAGCTCAGGTAGTAAAGGCTCCACAACTAACGTTAAAATAAGAGGCTATAACTCCATAAACAGTGCTAATGATGCTCTCTATGTCGTTGATGGTGTTCCATTTCAATCTAAAGACTTTGAAGATATGTATGGTAATAGAAACTCTAATAATCTCATTTTAGATAATAGTAATATTGAAAGCATTAATGTTTTAAAAGGCCTTGCTGCCACGACATTGTATGGATCAAGCGGAAAAAATGGTGTAATTCTAGTAAAGACTAAAAAAAATATAACTGCAACTGGCGATATAAAAACAGAAGGAATCACCAATACAAAGTTTGAAATTAATAAACCATACTCTATAGACTCAGATGGTGATGTAACCGTGATCGAGATAGATAGCTTTATGATTCCAGCAAGTTATGAGTACTACGTAGCACCAGCGATAAATGAAAATGTTTTTCTCACTGCTTCCATTAAAGATTGGATTAACTATAGCTTATTACCAGGTGAGGCAAATGTCTATTTTGAGGGTAGTTTTTCTGGCAAGACATATCTCAATCCATTAGAAACCACAGAAAAGCTTTCCATATCATTAGGTATTGATCCAAATTTGATTGTAAAACGTAAGGAACTAGATAATTTTAAGTCTAGATCTTTAATAGGCTCGCAACGTATTATCAACAAAGAATATGAAGTAGTTGTAAAAAATAATAAAGCAAAACCTATCACTATAAAAGTAGTAGATCGTGTTCCTATATCACAAAACAAAGAAATCAAGGTAGGAAAAATTGTTACAGGCGATGCTTTATACGATGAGGATACTGGTATTCTTGAGTGGACACTTACACTCTCTCCTGCTTCATCTAATAGCAAAGAATTTTCTTATGAACTGAAGTATCCAAAATATAAAAAAGTAAATCTATAACTAAGGTTGAGGTTTGGTTGAGGAAAAGCGTTATTTATATCATTAAATAGCGCTTTTCTGATTATAAAAGTTTTGAAATAGCGCTTTTTTAATTCCTAAGACTCATACCGAGTACATTTTCGCGAAAGCGTAAACACCTTTAAACACTGCACGTAACAAGGTTTTTCCATTTCTGGCACGCTGATTGCAAACTAACTAGCAAGCGTACACCGAAAGACGGTAACGTATCAACCCTAATACTTTTATATTATGAAAAAGCTATTAATCGCAGTATTGTTTCTAGGAGGAATGACTGCACAAGCAAACACAGTGACAGATCTCGATCACACTACAGAAAGAGGGCCACGTTACAATGTACCACAGTCTATCACATTTACTGAGAGAGGTATCACCTTTGAGGTATATACAAATGGACAGTTTGATTTTACACAACGTGGTAATAGATATCAAACTCGCACACAAGGGCGCAGAGGTTTTAATCAAGGTACGCCAGGACACGCTTATGGTGTAACATATCCTTACAGAAATAACACTTTTGTAAAGTATAACCGTTACGGTGAAATTTATAAAGTAGGTCGCAATCTCATAGATTACAACCGTCGTGGTAAAGTAAGACAGATAGGTTCTGTTGCCTTGAGATATAATAATGGTCGTCTAGATCGTGTAGGAGATATGAAGGTAATTTATAATAGAAGAGGTCGTATTGTAGATCTTGTAGATTATAACTACCGTACACACAGAGCACAGCGTGCAAACGGAAGAAATATAAAGATTAAGAAGAATAAAAAAATACGTGTACGAGGATAAATATTCATCCTCAAATACTAACGATAACTTTGGTTGGTTTGTTAAAGCCTCGATTTACAATTGTAAATCGGGGTTTTCTATGTTATTAAGCAATGTTTTTATCTTTTAAACACAGTACCAAGTAAGCTATCGATTGCGTTATTAATATCTAAAGAAAGCTTAAGCTTATAAGAAAGTATGAGGTATATACTTCCTAACATAGTGCCTTTTACAACAATTGCCACTAGCGGATTAAAAGAAAAATCCCAAAAGTAAAACCCACAAAACAAGGTAGCAATCACTCCAAAGGTTAATAGCGACTTTTTAGAAAATGGTTGCATTTTAAATTTGGTTTGCACCACAAGTAATTTGGCAAGCGAGTAGCCTACTGTTGCGATAAGCGTTGCCACACCAGCACCATTAATTCCCAGTGTAGGAATCAACATCATATTTAAAATTACTGCTACAATTACCGCCACAACACCTATTGCCAGTACAATACGATAATAATCACTATTAAATACAATAGCATTATTTATACCCAGACAGTTATCTAAAAGTTTTGACGCACTTATACAAAGTACTACATAAAGTGCCGTCGCATAGGCTGGACCTACAATGAGATAAAGGCTTTTGATATTACAGCATATCAGTAAAAATAACAAGCCAGAAATCACTAATAAACTCAGGCTACTTTTCTTGTAAAGTATGCGCATTTCATCCCACTGTTTATTATTGAGCATACCAGCCACCATCGGGTACGTAATCTGGTGCATTGCCCTCGCAGGCACACCTATTACCGTTGCGATGTAGATAGCTACTGCATAGTAAGCTACATTTTCTATAGCCACATATTTACCTATCATAAACTTGTCAATATCGATAAGCAAAGTCGCCACAGAACCCGCAATAATGATAAGCGTTGAGTACTTTAAAATAGCGGTGCGCTGTCTATCAAGTTTTGAGGGGTTAAGCTTTCGCGAAAGCGTAAAAACAGGCTTTCGTTGTCCAAAGGCATAGAGCAGCATCACAATCATTCTCACTACATAGATTGCAACCGTAAGCACTAAAAAAGTATCCACATTTATGATAGAAAAAGCCAGTAACACAAGAAGTAAGGTCACGCCCAAACGATGAAAAACCTCCTTTAAAAAATTACCAAATGTACTTTTGAGCTGCAGTTTAGACCAAGAGAAAAAAATCTCAAAATAAGCCGACGATAAGGCGATAATGAAGATATACCATACGTAGCCAGAAACAATCTCATTTTTTGACGAAAGGAAATCTGATATTTGTTGATGTAAGAAATACGTGATTCCAGTAATGGGAATAATTAAAAATAGTGGTAAAACCAGCATCCAACTTAAAAACCGATCTTGATCTTCTCCCTCAAAAGATGAGTAAAACTTGACTATCGTATTTTGAACCCCAAAGGCTAGAAAAGGCACTAAAATAAACGCCGTAGACAGCATAAAGCTCACTAAGCCATAATAGGTGTCGCTCATAAAGTTTACGTACAAAAACAGTGTGTTTACGGCACCTAAACCAAAACCTAAGTAGGTGGTGATAAGATTCTGAAAAGATTGTTTTAATACGATTCCCACAGTTTCCTTTTATAGTTGCGCTATTAAATTATTCAATTGTGCTGTGAGCTCTCTCCTATGATATTTGGCTACTTCGGTTGTATTACTAGCATAATTGTAGTCACCAGCAAATAACGCTTCAATCACTGATTTCAACTTTTTCTCTTGACTGTAATCTACAAAACTACCTGTTGCTGTTTTTTCTATAATAGCTCCTATATCTGCGTCCTTTGGACCTATAGCGACTATTGGTCGCTGTGCGCTTAGGTATTCAAAGAGTTTTCCTGCTATGATGCCTTTTGTCTTTTCGGCGTTAATTTCTAGGAGGAGCAAGGCATTTGCCTGTTCTTGTAATCGCTGTGCTTCTTGATGACTTACATAACCTACAAGGTTCAATTGTGACTCTAGACCTGCTGTCGTTATTGCGTCAATAATTTCTTGACTTACTTTCCCTACAAGCTGTATTTCTAACGCTTTAGAAAAGGCTGGTAACTCATCACATAATTCTCTCAACACCTTCCACAACAACTGCGGGTTGCGGTCTGAGAGTAAAGAACCTATGTGAGATAATACAAACCGCTCTGTAGGTTGATGCGGAGTGATTACTCTATCGTCAAACCCATTTGTGATAACGGTAATAGGTCTTTTGGTAATCGCGTGAAATTCTCTTTTTGTTCCAGGGCTGGTTACTATGATATGATCTGCAGTGGTAAGTACTTGCTTTTCTAACTGTTTGTGACGCGCTTTTGTTTTGGCGGTCATTCGGAGTTTATCGTGATAACCAATAGTCGTCCACGGATCTCTAAAATCTGCTAGCCAAGTTAGGTTGAGTTTCCAGTTTTTGAGTTGGTTGCCTATGAGATGCAGGCTGTGTGGCGGTCCTGTAGTAATGATTTTTTCAATATCGTTTTCTTCGATATACTTTTTCAAAAACGTCACAGAAGGTGCTACCCACCCTACTCTTGCGTCTGGCACAAAGAAGTTTCCACGCACGTAGAGCATCGCTTTTTGCAACAAGCTCTGCTTTCCTTCCTTAGGTAAAATGCCCGATGAAATGGTTTTAGTTTGCTTTCGCGAAAGCGTACTCGCCCACCCATACGGTTCTTTAATAGGTTGTTTAATTACAGTCACCTTATCTGAAACCTCAGCAACCAAAGAATCATCTACGATAGGATAACTAGGATTTTCTGGAACGTAAACAATAGGTTTTATACCAAATTCTGGTAGGTACTTTGTAAACTTAAGCCATCGTTGCACACCAGGACCACCAGCAGGTGGCCAATAATATGCGATGATGAGTACCTTGTTATTCATTAAGCCTGTGCGTCTGTATCACGGTTTTTTACCGTGTAGAATATTCCTCCGGCAACTAGTAAGAAAAGTAATAAACTACTGCCTAGCATAATCATCCCTCCGGTTTTTACCACTTGTGGCTCAAAAGTCATTACTACTTCGTGAGCGCCTGCAGGTACCTTTATACCTCTCAAGGCATAGTTTACTGGTAAAATAGTAGTTTCTTCACCATTTACGGTTGCAGTCCATCCATTTTTATAATAGTTCTCTGCAAAAACCATAAAACCATCGCTTCCATTTTCTACTTGGTACACGAGTTTGTTAGGTTGCACCTCCAGTGTTTTTACCACGGCCGTGCTATCACGTTGCGGCTGGAAGTTTCCTAGTTCCTCACGATATTCTTCACGGATGAGTACTGTATTTTTTGTGTCTACTTTTGTGAGCCCATCAAACTCTGCATTATAATCTGGCACGTACTGTATCTCATTTACAAACCAAGCTGGACCGTTTGCTTCTGGGTTTTTGCTTATCCCCATACCCTGCTCACTATCTTGAAGGATATATTTTACATTGTACATATTAAGAACCTCTGCATTACCCTGAGCAATCTGCTGATTGTATAAGTCATCAATCGTACGCGGTTGTACAGCAGAATAACCGTTAAGCGAATTGAAATAGTACGAAGTATGACTATTATTAAATCCTCGAGCGAGATCAATCACGCGGAAATAACTATCATCCTTAAGTATCTCCTCATCTGCTGGAGTAATCTGGAAGTTTTGATTATACTGTCGCTGGGTGATGAAGTTTTCTTCATTTACAGAACGTCTATCTACACCTACAAGGTCAAAAACTATGAGCGCACCAATGGTGATTATTGCGATATTTTCTGAAATCTTTTTCTTGAGCGTTAACCACAAAGCGGTTCCTATAAAAATCACAAATAGTAAAGACCTCAACACATCACTTTTTAATACAGCGAGGCGATCTTCTTTTATGGCATTTAATATTTCTGGTTGCTCGATGGCCATCTGTCCTTCGGCAGCAGAGCGCAGGTTAAATAAGCTTCCGCTAAAAAGGTAGAGTATCACAAAAAGACCTGCTAGTGAACCTATAGCGATGAGCAACTTCTTTTGCTTTTCGGCTTGATCTACTCGGTCGTTTAAAAATCTGTGTAAACCTACCATTGCAGCGATAGGTAACAGTAATTCTAAAATCACCTGTATACTTGTAACCGCTCTAAACTTATTGTACAATGGCACGTAGTCGATAAAGAAACGTGTAATTCCTTCTACGTTCTTACCCCAACTCAGTACTAAGGAAACAATCATACCTGCTAGTAACCACCAACGCAATCTTCCATTTACTAGAAACAGTCCTAATAATGCAAGTGCAAAAACTGTTACTCCAAGGTATGGAGGAGCTTCTACAAAGGGTTGTTCTCCCCAGTATAATCTCGTTCCTTGAGCGTAATAACTTACTTCATTAGGAGGTACTCCAAGCTCGCTTAGCTTTTTCGCGAAAGCGGAATCACGACCCAAATCGGCAGCGGTACCGGTTCCCATAAAATCTGATGCAATGAGATTGAGAGACTCTAGCTTTCCATAACTCCACTGCGTTATGTAATCAAAGCCAAGACCGTCTTCTACGGCGTCTTTGGCTAGTTCATCTTTTAATAATTGTTCGCCACGTATGCTTGTCTTTGCATACTCTGCCGTAGCAAGTAAGGTTGTAGCGTTTGTAGCGAGACCTAGCAACACTGCAATTACTAATACTCCCGAAGCTTTAAAGAAATGTGGAAGTTGTTTTTTCTTGATAGCATCTATGAGGTATGCAATCCCTAAAATCACACAAAGCAACCCTAGGTAATACGTCATCTGGTAATGGTTTGCCTGTATTTCTAGTCCCATTGCCACGGCAGTGAGTAAAAACCCCCAGAGGTATTTTTTTTGATACGTGAGTATGATACCGGCAAGCACGAGCGGGAAATACCCTATGGCGTGCACCTTTGAGTTATGCCCTACGCCTATAATGATAATGAGATAGGTAGACAGTCCAAAGGCAAGCGCACCAACTACGGCAAGCTTCCAAGGGACGCGCATCACAAGCATTAATGCATAAAAGGATATAAAATATAGAAAAAGATAATCTGCTGGGCGTGGTAAAAAACGAATCACACGGTCCAACTTATCCATCATATCATACTCAAACCTCGCTCCCATCTGGTAGGTAGGCATCCCTCCAAAGGCACTATTAGTCCAGTAAGTCTCCTCACCAGTCTCTGCTCTAAAGTCACGATGTTGCTTTGCCATCCCTTCATAGAGCTTAATATCATTTTGATAAATGCGCTTTCCGGATAACACAGGGTTGAAGTAAACCAACGCCACGACTATAAAGCCAAGTACAACTAGAATATGCGGAAGAAGTTTTTTAAAATCGATGTTCATAGGTGTTGTGTCAATAGTCGTTAGTCACCCAGCCTTTCCTTTCTTATAGGCTGGCTCTGTTTAAATTTATTTCAAAGCTGCTACTAGCTCGTCTATGGTTACAGTCTCTTGCGAGCCTTCTGCCATATTTTTGAGCGTGTATTGTTTTGCATCCATCTCTTCTTTTCCAGCCAATACTAAAAACGGAATATTGCGACGGTTTGCATAGGTCATTTGCTTTTTCATTTGCTTATTGCTCGTCACAGCATCTGGATATAACTCGGCTGAGATTCCTGCTTGGCGTAGCTTGCTTATCGCTTGCATTGCATAACCCGCTTCTTGATCACCAAAGTTTACAAAAAACACTTTTACACCTTCTGTCGCCTCTTCTGGAAATAAGCCTAGCTCTTCTATCACAAGGTAAATACGATCTAGACCAAAAGAGATCCCTACACCACTCATATCCTTAAGACCAAAAATACCAGTAAGGTCTGCATAGCGACCACCGCCACCTATACTCCCCATCTTTACACCATCTGGAGCACTTACTTCAAAAATAGCACCTGTGTAATAATTAAGACCACGTGCGAGTGTTACGTCTAGTTGTAGTGTTGCGGTTTGTAAACCTAAGCTCTCTATAGCATCATTGATAAAAAGCAATTCGTTTATTCCTTCCATTCCCGTCTCAGAATCTGCAAGTAGAGTTTTAAGCGTCCCTAGCTGATCACCAAAAGTGCCAGATAACGAAAACAACGGTGCTACTTTATCTATCGCCTCTTGAGTAATGCCTTTGGCAAGCATTTCTTTAGTAACGCCCTCTTCTCCTATTTTGTCAAGCTTATCTAGTGCTACGGTAAAATCTATAAGTTTATCACTTGCGCCTATCACCTCTGCAATACCAGAAAGTACCTTACGGTTGTTCATCTTGATAGTCACTCCTTCTAGCTTTAGTGCGCTAAAAACAGCATCATATAACTGTACAAACTCCACTTCTTGCCAAAGAGAATCACTTCCTACCACATCTGCATCACACTGATAGAACTCGCGGAAACGTCCCTTTTGTGGGCGATCTGCTCTCCATACGGGTTGCATCTGAAAACGTTTAAAAGGGAAAACGATGTCATTTTGGTGCTGTACTACGTATCTCGCAAAAGGCACGGTAAGATCGTAACGAAGTGCTTTTTCTGAAATTTGTGGTGTGAGTGCTGTTGAGTCCGCTTTCGCGAAAGCGTCATCCTTCACCTTACGTAAATAGTCACCACTATTAAGAATTTTAAATATCAAGCGATCACCTTCTTCTCCATACTTTCCCATCAAAGTGCTGCTGTTTTCAAAACTAGGCGTCTCGATAGGCTGAAAACCAAAACGCTGAAACTGGGTGCGTATGGTGTTCATAATATAGCTGCGCTTTGCAACTTCTTCTGGTGAAAAATCTCTGGTTCCTTTAGGTATAGAAGGTTTTGTACTCATATGTTACAGTCGTATTCTTTAAGGTAATTACTTTCAAAATTAATAGAAGGAAAGACTACCTGTATTTTTTTTATGCTTTCGCGAAAGCGTATATCTCTTTTTTTCAATGTGATTTACCACAAAAATTGCGGTTGTGGCATTTTTAAAATGCACTCGCAAATATCTTAAAAAATGAAGCCACGAGAGAATTATTTGAAAAGTTTGGTAACTTTTTGACGAGTTAATAGTCTTATAGTACATTGTGTACAGAGACAATTGTGTTTCTGAAATGCTTAATTCATACTTGAACCTATGTTTTCACTATTTCGCGAGAATTTAAGAATCGCCTTTGACAGTATTAAAAGTCAGCTGTTGCGTACTATTTTGACTGTATTTATCATTGCCATAGGTATCACGGCACTGGTAGGGATTTTAAGTCTTGTAAAGGCGCTTGAAAATACAATAAGCTCAGATTTTGCAAGTATGGGAAGTAACACCTTTAACCTGCAACGCTATGAGTTTACCTCTAGACGCTCTGATGAAAAACAGGTGATTAACCCTGTTATAGGTTATCGCCAAGTAAAAGAATTTACAGAGCAATATAATTACCCTACCGCACGTACGGCTATCTCTTTTCAAGGAACACGAAGTGCAGAAGTGAAGTATGAAAATGAAAAGACAGATCCAGAAGCAAGTGTAGTAGGTGTAAATGAAAACTTCTTAAACAACTCCGGCCTCAAGCTAGAAAAGGGAAGAAACTTCACCTCTTTTGATATAAATAACAACACACGTGTTTGTGTACTAGGGAGTGACTTTTATAAAAATATATTTAAGGATGATAACCCCATAGGGAAAACTATAAGTATACGTGGCACCAAGTTTAACGTAATAGGAATGCTTGAAGAAAAGGGAGCCACCTTTGGCAACAATCAAGACTTGCGAGTTCTCATACCTATACAAGTAGCAAGAACAATGTTTACACAACCTAACATAAACTACAACGTGAGTGTAATGGTAGAAGACGCCGAACTTCTAGACAGCGCCGAAGAAGAAGCGATACTCACCTTTAGAAACATACGTGGGCTTACACCTTTAGAAGAAAATAATTTTGGTATAGGACGCAGTGACGACCTTATTAATCAAATAGGTGAGATAACAGGAGTTCTAAGTGTTGCCGCTTGGGTTATAAGTATTATTACAATCTTTGGGTCTTGTATTGCTCTTATGAATATTATGCTTGTCTCTGTAACAGAGCGTACACGTGAGATAGGCGTGCGTAAGGCACTCGGTGCAAAAAAATCTACCATTGCAGCACAATTCTTATACGAGGCAATCATCGTAGGGCAGCTAGGAGGTCTCACAGGGATTGTACTTGGTATAAGTATAGGAGCGCTCATAGCATCTGTGGCAGATTTTGTATTTACTACGCCTTGGGGAGCTATTATTGCAGCGACTATTATCACCTTTGTTATTGCAATTATCTCAGGATTATTTCCAGCTATAAAAGCGGCAAAACTTGACCCCGTAGAGTCTTTACGTTACGAGTAAGAGAAGTCCTGTATAGAGAAATCTTAACTGCACAATCTGCAATCATTTATCAAAAGAGTATATTCGTATTCTTAATTTAATTGATATGCAGCCCTTACATATATTACTTCTTATTGCTGGTTACTTTGGTGTGCTTATGCTCATAAGCTACTTAACAAGCAAGGGAGATTCTAATACAGATTTTTTTAAAGCAGGCAAGCAATCTCCTTGGTATCTTGTTGCTTTTGGGATGATAGGTGCTTCGCTATCTGGCGTTACCTTTATATCTGTACCTGGATGGATTGAGGCATCAAGCTTCAGCTATTTTCAAGTCGTCCTGGGTTATACTGTGGGTTATGCGGTAATAGGCCTCGTACTACTTCCACTCTACTATAAATTGAACCTTACTTCTATCTACACCTATCTAGAAGGGAGATTTGGTACCTATTCTTATAAGACTGGAGCATCCTTCTTTTTACTAAGCAGGATTATAGGTGCGAGTTTTAGATTGTACCTAGTTGCAAACGTATTACAGCTACTTGTTTTTGATGAGATGGGAGTACCATTTTTTGTAACAGTAACTCTTACAATCATCCTTATCTGGCTATACACCTTTAAAGCTGGTATAAAAACTATTGTGTGGACAGACACATTACAAACACTCTTTATGCTTATCGCGGTGGGTGTGGCAATCTACTTTGTGAGCGATGAGATGGGTCTCAATGCAGGAGCGGCTTTAGATCTCATTTCTAATAGCGATATGAGTCAGATTTTCTATTTTGACGACTGGAAAAGTGGTGACTTCTTTGTAAAGCAATTTTTATCTGGAGCCTTTATATCTATTGTAATGACAGGGCTAGATCAAGATATGATGCAAAAAAATCTTACTTGTCGTAATCTAGGTGATGCTCAAAAAAATATGTTTTGGTTTACCATCGTGCTTACCATTGTAAATCTTGTATTCTTAGCACTGGGATTATTACTCACTGTATATGCTTCTCAAAATGGAATCGATGCTCATAAAGACCAACTCTTCCCTACCATTGCTGTAAATAGTGGCTTAGGTATTGGGCTGGCTATTGTATTCTTACTGGGACTAATCGCAGCTGCATATTCAAGTGCAGATAGCGCCCTTACATCACTTACCACTTCTTTTAGTATAGACATACTAGACATCGAAAAAAAATATGATGCTGTAAAGCAAGTAGCAGTGCGCAAACGCATCCACATTGTAATGTCGCTTGTACTCATTGCCGTGATCATCATATTTAAATACGTAATTGCAGATGCTACAGTAATCGCAAAACTATTTACGTTTGCCGGATATACCTATGGACCTCTCTTAGGCCTATATGCTTACGGACTCTTTACAAAATGGAATGTAAAAGACAAGTTTGTCCCAGTAGTTGCCATTGCATCGCCTATTCTTGCATACATCATAAGTACGCTTTCGGCAGGAGTGGGGTTTGAATTTGGGTTCTTTATATTAATCTTAAACGGTGCATTGACCTTTTTAGGATTATTATTAATAAGAAAGTAGTTTATTACGCTTTCGCGAAAGCGTACTTATAAAATCTAGAAAATTTTAATACTGATCTGTCCCCAGTAAAACAAGTGTACACGCAACATCAACTTCGATATTGTGCGCTTGTAACATTTTATAAAGAACAGGATTTTCTGTGCCTGGGTTAAAGATGACACGCTTAGGAGCCAGGTTAATTATGAAATCATAATAAGCCTCTTGCCGCTGCGGATTGAGGTAAAGTGTGATAGTATCTAAATCTTCTTTGAGCTCCTCAACTGTCTCTATGGCTTGGTCAAAAGTGATGATGCCTATATCACCTACCTTTCCTCCTCTTAATCCTACCGCGATCACAGGATGATTTTGCGCATTAAGGCGGATGATTGCTCTATGTGAATATCGTTGAGGTTTTAAGGATGCCCCGATAACCATTGTGGTTTTTAACATAAGGTAAAGTTAAAAAATTATTACGGTGTAACAGACCGCTATTTTAAACGTCTCTATTATAAGTTAACTTACTTGTTAGGTACGTTTTTAATTCGTTTTGATGGTTAGTGTTAATTTTAGATGCTACCTAACAAAAAATCCCGAGATATCGAGTCTCGGGATTTTGTTGTTTTTGGGCTAACCTGCTGATTTTACGGTTAAATAATTGTTAATTGATCTAAGTAAATGAAACATTGATTGATTTTTTACGTCTAATAGATAAGTAATAGTCTCAACTGAATAGTCATATCAGGATTTTAAATTATTTGAATTAGCCTTTATAATATTTTAAACCTATTTTCTAAAGAGTCTATTAGGTTTCTTAAGGTCTCTGCTCACGCAGGGACCTTTTGTTTATTTAAAATAATCTTTTTTATATACACTAGGTAAGCTCCACTCCTTTACTACTGCCAGCGTTCTTACAATAATGATAATACAACCTGCAACGAGCATCGCTATAGATTGCGGCAGGCCAGCTGTGGAAGAGGCTAGATATACGCTTCCTCCTAATATACATACGGTGGCATATATCTCTTTATGAAATATTATAGGGATCTCATTGCATAGTATATCTCTAAGCACACCTCCAAAACACGCCGAGATTGTACCAAGCACCACACAAACTACAGGGTGTAAACCTGCTGCAGTAGCAATCTGAACTCCAGCAATGGTATACAAGGCAATACCTATAGTGTCAAACAAGAAGAGAGACCTCCTCACGTATTTTAAATAACTTCTAAAAATAATTGCCACTAGTGTTGCTCCAAAAATCACGTAAACAAAGGTCATATTAAGCATCCAGCTTACGGGTGTCTTGCCTATGAGAATATCTCGCAGTGTACCACCACCTACAGAGGTAACAAGCGCTATTATTAATATCCCAAAGACGTCAAGCTTTTTACGCATAGCTGTAAGTGCTCCAGATATGGCAAACGAGACCGTACCTAGTATGTCTATAATTGTGGTAATTTCCATTTACTGCTGTGTGTAATAATTATAGTCTGCAAGCACACGCTCTACAAAGGCTACATTAGTCTCTTCTGGAGTGACATCCATTTTTTCTTTAAGTCTGTCTGCTAGTTTTATGATCACGTTGTGATTTCCATTGCGCTTAGCATCTTTAAAGAGCGTTTTAATAAGTTGTACATCCTTATCGTTAAAAACGGTAACCTGAGGATAAGTAGGTATATAGTTTTCTGGTATGTCTACAATAAAACTGTCAGATAGACGTGCTCGTTTCTTTTCTGTAATGACTGTTGTACCTGCTGCCATATCACCTAGTCTTTGCCCTTTCTCACTCATAAGGATACTTACTACAGCAATCCCTCCAGAAGAGCCAGCTATATCTATAATGCGCATAAGCCATCTTACAAAGTAACTCCCAAAACCTGGTTTTGAGCCGTCTAGTTTTACTACTCTTATTTTCATCACAGCCTTACCCGGTGTTTTACCATCCCAGAAGGTCTCAAAAAGTATGTAGTATAAAAATATAGGTAGCCCTAATACAAGGTAGTATGCCCAGATATCACCCATTGCTTGAGAGTCTAACCCAAACTGAGCTATGATAAAAATGGAAACAACCCAGTAAGCAATAATTATGAGCAAATCGACAATGTATGCAAGTATACGATCTCCTATGCTTGCAACATTCTGATAAATGCTCACATTTTGAGCGGTTTCTATTTGAAAGTTATCCATATATTCTTTTTCTTTACCTGTATAATTAAGGGTATATGCGTGAGGCTGCTTTTGTTAAGCAAAATAAGGATAAATGGTTAACATTTGAAAGTGTTCTGGTAAACAAAGACCAGATTCACCCAGATGAGCTATCTAGCCTGTATATGGAAGTTACAGACCACTTAAGTTATGCACAAACGTTTTACCCTCATAGTAAGACTTTAGAGTATCTCAATCACCTTGCTTCACAATCACACCAGATTATTTATAAAACAAAGCGCGAGTCAAGTAAGCGCTTTATTACCTTCTTTACAGAAGAGTTTCCGCTTGTAATGTATCAATACCAGCGACAGCTACTCATTGCATTTTTAGTCTTTCTATTATTTAGCATTATAGGTGCTTATAGCGCTGCTAGTGATGGTGCCTTTGTAAGAAGTATTATGGGTGATGGTTATGTTAATATGACCCTAGATAATATAGAAAAAGGCGACCCTATGGGCGTTTATAAGAAGCAGGGAGAAATAAATATGTTTTTAGGTATTACCATAAACAATATCAAGGTAGCCCTATTTGCTTTTATCTATGGAATATTCTTTACGGTAGGTTCGCTGTATATAATAATGCGTAATGCCGTAATGCTAGGTAGTTTTCAGTATTTCTTTTTTGAGCAAGGTGTAGGCTGGGAGTCTGTACGTACTATATGGATTCACGGTACTATAGAAATTTCTGTGATTATAATTGCGGGATGTGCAGGTATGGTACTAGGTAACTCTATCCTCTTTCCTAAAACCTATACACGCCTAGAATCTTTTAAGAGAGGAATGAAAAACGGGCTTAAGATTGTAGTGAGCACCATACCCCTTTTTGTTATTGCAGGTTTTCTTGAAGGGTTTGTAACACGCCACACAGAGATGCCAGACTGGCTAGCAATTACGATTATAAGTTGCTCACTTGCCTTAATCATATTCTATTACGTCTATTACCCTATAAAAAAACATAAAGAAGAGAAAGCTCGTCTAGCTGCGCTTCCCACATTATAAAAATTATAAGAATGAGTATAAAGAAATACGTTGAGTTTAGAAAAAAACGTGAACTAGGTGATGTTATAAGTGACACATTTAAGTTCTTAAGGACTAATGCAAAACCCCTTTTTAAAGTACTTGTACGCACTTGTATTATTCCGTTTATTCTACTCATCGTAGCAATAGGTTTTTATACAAACGAGTCTTCTGGGGCAAACTTGATAGCAGCACTAAGTACTGAGAGTGATATAATAGGTTTTGTACTAGCCGGTTGTGGTCTTGCTATAGCTGGTATTATCTACAACTCTATGTTATATGGCAGTACTTCTGAATATATAAAAGCATATGTCGCAAGTGGTGAGGCACCTGAGACAGATGCTATTGTAGAGACTATAAAAAAGAAAACCGGAAACTTTCTTGCTCTAGGTTTTGTAAACCTACTTATCGTACTTGGAGTTGCACTTATTCCTGCAGGTATTGGAGGATTTTTAATCGCCTCTGGGTCTAATGCAATGGGTGTTATCTTATTATTACTTTTGTTTTTCCCACTGTTATATATTTATACAAAGCTTATGGTTATTTTTCCTGCAATGGTAAATAAAGAGCTTACCGTTGTAGCCTCATTAAAAGAAAGCTGGAGACTTGTAAAAGATGAGTGGTGGATGACTTTTATCACCGTTATCATAATGGCATTTTTAATAGGCATTATAGGTTTTGTCTTCCAGATACCTGTATTAATTTATACCATTATCAAAACATTTGCAGCTGTAGATGCTGGATCTATGAGTGACCCTGCTGCTTTATATGACACCGTCTCTATAACCCTACAAACACTCGCTTCAGCAATGAATTATATTTTATACGTAATCCTTGCTATTTCTATAAACCTCATTTACTTTAACCTTAATGAGCGCAAAGACCAGTCTGGAAGCTTAGATCAAATAGACAGTATAGGTCGCACTAATGCATAGACAGCTCTTTCTTATTACGTTTTTCTTTATTTCGCTTTGCGCGAAAGCAACCATCGTACAACAAAATGAAGATGAGACAACCGCCGAAGAAATAGCTATAGAAGAAATAAATAGACCAGAACAAGTTTATAATGACCCTAGAGGCGTCATAATCTATGATGAAGAAAAAGTCTCACCCTTTACCATAGATGAAGCTACATTAAGGGACTATCAAAACGACGATGAGTTTAATTACAAAGAAGCCATTCCAGAAGATACCTGGTGGACTCGCTTTAAACAAAAACTCAATGATATTTATAGCAGCTTTATAAGATGGCTTACTGGTGGTGATGAAGCATCTGGAGTATGGAGGTTTGTGGTAGAGATACTTCCCTACCTACTTATGGCAGGGCTTCTAGCCTTATTTGTCTATATATTTATGAAGATAGATAGTGGTTCTCTATTAATGGAAAATATAAAAGCTCCCGAAGCCTTAATCTCAGATGATGAAGAACTCATACAGCGCCAAGACCTAAATGAGCTTATAGACCAAGCCATAAAAGATGGTAATTACAGACTCGCTGTACGGTTTTATTACTTATTTATCCTTCAGCAATTGAGTACAAAAGACCTTATAGACTGGCAAGTTCAAAAGACTAACCACGACTATATCTTTGAGATTCAAAACACGCAGCTTCAGGGTGATTTTAGAAAAGTCACAGATATTTACGATTATATCTGGTACGGTAATTTTGAGGTAGATAAGACCGCTTTCGCGAAAGCGGAAACCCATTTTAAATCTATAAAAAATCAGTTATGAGTAATAAATATAAGGTTTTAGCCGGTGTGCTGCTCCTTGCTCTTGCTCTGGTGATTTATATGGAGTCTGGGGAGAAAGATGAAGTAAACTGGTTTCAGAGTTATTCTAAAACAGATAAAATACCTTACGGTACGTACGTACTGCACGACCTGCTCTCAAACAGTCGTACCCAAGATAATTTTAAGGAGGTGAGACAACCACCTTATGAGTTTCTTGATGATAGTACGACGGTCTCTGGTACCTATTTATTTATAAATCAATACATACTCTTTGACGAAGCCGAGTCAAAAAAACTACTCTCGTGGGTAAGTAAAGGTAATACGCTATTTATAGGTTCAAGAGGTATAGGCGAGACTATACTCGATACACTTAATTTAAGCACAGATTTATTTTATGATCTGGATAATCTACAACGTAAGCCTCTTGTAAACTTAGTTAACCCTGCACTACATCGCGAGCGCCCATTTTACCTAGATAAAGAAACTACAGCAGGTTACTTTGACCAAGTAGATACACTTACTACAGTAGCCTTAGGAGAGTTTAGCCTTATGGTAGATAAAGACACGCTGCATATGGAGGAGCCTCGAGTAAATTTTGTCAAGCAGTCCTTTGGCGATGGTGAGATTCTCATACACTTAATGCCAGAAGTATTTACAAATTACTTTGTTTTAAGAGAAAACAATTATAAATACACTCAGAACGTTCTTTCATACATAGATCAAGAGAAAGATCTTTTATGGGATAATCACCATAAAAATGGTAAGACCGTTTACTCGAGTCCGTTGTATATTTTCTTAAGAAATAGATATTTAAAATGGGCATACTACATCCTACTTATCGGTACGGTACTCTGGGTAATCTTTGAAGGAAGGCGCAAGCAACGTGCAATACCTATTGTTACACCATTACCTAACCAGACGCTTACTTTTACAAAAACTATTGCTGGTATGTACTTTGATAAAAAGGACCATAAGAGCATAGCCCTTCATCAAATTAATCACTTTCTAGAATTTGTACGAAGCACCTATAATCTAGATACAAATTTTATAAACGATGAGTTTATAAAAAAACTGGCGCTAAAGAGTGATAATACTCTTGAAGAAACGAGATTACTCATTAATTACATAGTATCCTTACGTTCTAGACAAGCACTTACTCAAGAGGAACTTTTAGAACTCAATAAACGCATTGAAGCATTTAAAAAACAAAACTAATGGACGATATCACACCACAAGATTCTGAGCACACTACAGATGGACTTCCACAAGAAAACGTACCACAAGGTGAAGGTATGGCTTTTAAGAATCGTATACCCCTAGAAGAATTACGCACTGCTGTAGAGGCAATACGAGCAGAGCTAGGTAAAATTATTATAGGCCAGCACGAGTTTATAGAGCTTCTTATTGTGGCATTGCTTAGTGATGGTCACGTACTCATAGAAGGTGTTCCTGGTATTGCAAAAACGGTAACAGCAAAGCTATTTGCCAGAACACTTGATACCGCCTTTGGACGTATACAATTTACACCAGATCTTATGCCTAGTGATGTACTAGGTACCTCTATACTTAATATGAAAACTAGTGAGTTTGAGTTTAAGCAAGGGCCTATATTTTCAAATATTGTACTTATAGACGAGATTAATCGTGCTCCTGCAAAAACGCAAGCAGCCCTCTTTGAGGTGATGGAAGAGCGCCAGGTTACTATAGATGGTACAAAGTATAAGATGGACCCACCATTTATGGTACTAGCAACACAAAACCCTGTTGAGCAAGAAGGGACGTATGCGCTTCCAGAAGCACAACTAGATCGTTTCTTATTTAAAATAAAAGTAGACTACCCTACACTTGAGCAAGAGGTTGCCATCTTACAAAGTCATCACGACCGTAAGGGAGGTGCACCACAAGCTGCTATTGCATCTGTACTTGATCCTGCAAGACTTGCTGCGTTTAGAAAACAAGCACAAGAGGTGATTATAGAAGAGAAGATTCTTAACTATGTGGCAGAGATTGTTGTAAAATCACGTACACACCCTCACTTATACTTAGGTGGTTCTCCTAGAGCATCACTAGCTATTATGAATGCGTCAAAAGCATTTGCTGCAATCGCTGGACGAGACTTTGTTATTCCAGAAGATGTAAAACGTGCTGTAGTACCAGTAATGAGACATCGTCTTATTATGGCTCCTGAGCGTGAGATGGAGGGAATGACTACAGAGCAAGTGATAGATATGATTGTACAATCTGTTGAAATACCTCGATAGTATTGGCCATTATTAGATTCATAAAGGAATTATTTTTACACCAGCGTCTATTTTATGGGCTGGCAGTACTAGCTTTGCTATACCTTCTCTCCTTCTGGTTTCACGGCCTTTTTGGAATTACAAACATTTTATTATTGGTGTTTTTGCTTGTGGTATTTATAGATACCCTAGTCCTCTTTCGCGGAAGCGGAAAAATTAAAGCAACACGTGCGCTTCCAGAAAAGTTTTCTAATAGTGACGTTAATGAACTTAAGGTCACACTAGAAAATAAATATCCATTTTCCGTATCTCTTGATATTATAGATGAGATCCCAGTGCAGTTTCAAAAGCGAGACTTTAGTAAGCATATTGAGATACCAGCCAGGGAGTCTAGTTCATTTAGCTATACATTACGACCTACGGAGCGTGGAGAGTATGTTTTTGGACATCTTAATTTATACGCTAGCACAAAACTAAAATTAGTAAGAAGACGTTACCGTTTTGAGAAAGACCAGATGGTAAAGGTATATCCCTCTTTTATCCAGATGAAGAAATATGCCTTTCTCGCACTAGACAATAGACTCACCTTACACGGTATGAAAAAAATACGCCGTATAGGTCACACTATGGAGTTTGAGCAGATTAAAGATTACGTACTTGGTGATGACGCTCGTACTATAAACTGGAAGGCGACGGCAAAGAGAGGTAGCCTTATGGTCAATCAGTTTCAAGATGAAAAGTCACAACCCGTTTATGCATTAATAGACGCCAGCCGGGTAATGAAAATGCCTTTTAAAGGACTTACCCTACTAGATTATGCCATAAACAGTACCCTTGCATTTTCTAACATTGCGCTTAAAAAGAAGGATAAAGTAGGTATGCTCACCTTTGCTGAAGAGGTAAAAAATCACCTGCCTGCTAGTAGTAAGAAAACCCATCTACAAACCATACTAGAGGTGCTTTATAATATAAACACTAAGTTTTTAGATAGTGACTATGGTGGTTTATATAATCAAGTAAAACGTAAAATCACACAGCGTAGTCTATTATTACTGTACACAAATTTTGAACATATTACTGCGCTAGAGCGACAGTTACCTTATTTAAAAGCGCTTTCGCGAAAGCATATTCTCGTCGTTATTTTCTTTCAGAATACAGAGTTAGATCAACTTATTACAAAACCCGCAACCTCCTTACCTGATGTCTATCATAAGACCATTGCTCAAAAAGCAGATTATGATAAAAAAGTAATGGTAGCACGTCTAGAACAATATGGAATACAAACCATATTAACAAAACCAGATGATCTCACTGTAAATATAATTAATAAATATCTAGAGATTAAAGCAAGAGGTATATTATAATACTGTGATTTATCTCTCATAATTCGTTCAGACGGAGTCTAATTTTTATATTTGTCCCTTAACTAAACCCACAACAAATGTCGTTGTCACCACTTCAAGCCATCTCACCTATAGATGGTAGATATGCTTCAAAAACTGAAGCCTTAGTTCCCTTCTTTTCTGAAGCTGCTTTAATAAAATATAGAGTAAAAGTAGAGATAGAGTATTTTATAGCTCTTTGTGAGTTACCACTACCGCAACTTACCGGTGTAAATAAAAACATCTTTACAGACTTACGTGATATCTACCAGAACTTTACAATAGAAGATGCGCAGGCTATAAAGGATATAGAGAAGATAACAAACCACGATGTCAAAGCGGTTGAGTACTTTATAAAAGAAAAATTTGACGCTCTTGAGCTGTCAGAGTTTAAAGAGTTTATACACTTTGGACTTACTTCTCAAGATATAAATAACACTGCAATTCCTTTATCACTTAAGGATGCGATGAATCAATCTTATATCCCACAACTACTGGAAGTTGTAGATCACTTACGCCAGCTCGTAGATGAGTGGGAGAATGTACCATTACTAGCACGCACACACGGGCAACCAGCCTCTCCTACTCGCTTAGGGAAAGAAATACAAGTCTTTGTAGTACGTATAGAAGAGCAACTTAACTTGCTTAATGATATCCCGAGCGCAGCAAAATTTGGTGGAGCTACAGGTAACTTTAATGCACACAAAGTGGCATACCCACATATAGACTGGAAAGCATTTGGACAATCTTTTGTGCACGATACACTTAAGATGCAACACTCATTTCCTACTACTCAAATTGAGCACTACGACCATATGGCGGCACTCTTTGATGGATTAAAGCGTATTAACACCATTCTAATAGATCTTGACCGTGACTTCTGGACATATGTCTCTATGGATTACTTTAAGCAAAAAATTAAAGCCGGTGAGGTAGGATCTAGTGCAATGCCACACAAAGTAAACCCTATTGATTTTGAAAACAGTGAGGGTAACTTAGGTATTGCAAATGCAATCTTTGAACACCTTTCTGCTAAGTTACCTATCTCTAGATTACAACGTGATCTTACTGATAGTACGGTTTTACGTAATATAGGTGTACCATTAGGACACACACTTATAGGTTTACAGTCAACGGTAAAAGGTTTAAATAAACTCCTTATAAACGAAGCAAAAATCGCTGCAGATCTTGAAAACAACTGGGCAGTAGTTGCAGAGGCAATACAGACCATTTTAAGACGTGAGGGCTACCCTAATCCTTATGAGGCACTTAAAGAGCTTACTCGTGTAAACAGTAAAATTACAGAACAGTCTATGGCAGAATTTGTAGATACTCTTGATGTAAGTTTAGATATCAAGAATGAGCTTAAAGCTATTACACCTCAAAATTATACAGGTATATAGTTTAAGAACGCTTTCGCGAAAGCGTGACATCTATTAAAAACAAAAGGCTGGGAATAAACCTAGTCTTTTGTTCTTTAATGTATAATTACTTTATTATTTGATTCTTTTTAAAAGATCTAGGCTTTTTTAATTTTAGCCTTTGAGTAATTTCTTCATTCTCTTGGCTAAGATCTATTGTCCATAAATCATTGTTATTATTTACAAATATTTCTCCCTGACTATTATTTGTAATCGTATTATTGTCTAACGTCATTTGACTTGTGTAAACGCCGTAACTGCCACCAATTATTATTTTATCTCTACCGGATAGCTTATTATTTATAAAGCTCCAGCTTCCATTTCCATAAGCATTTACTGTACTCTCTAAACGTTCGTCAAAAGTGCAGTTTTGGATAGTAATAGTATTATTATCTAATCTAGTCACCTTGCTACTTGCAGTAAGAGCATTACCTATTGGTTTTATAGAAGGATTAGAATCATCTATAATAAAAGAACAATTATCATAACTAATGTTATTCTTTATATTACCTAAAGTTTTCAAATAAGAGTTATTGATTGGTTTAATTTTATTTGTTTCTAGATCGTAAGGCAATAAAAATCTACAATTCCTAAAACTTCCATCTACTGAATTAATTAGATTTTTAACAGATAACGTACTATTAGTTACAGAGAACCGAATAGATCTCACTAAAAAATTTGATGAAACCAAACTATCAACCGTAAGCGAACTATATAATGGATTGCCATTATCACTTTCTGTGTAATCTAAAGTTTGAATAATACTGTTCTTAATAGTCACGTGCCGTTCTCTTCCCTTAATCGCAGACATAGACCTAACGGGCTCTATTTGGATATACCGTAAATCTAACTCTTTCATTGTAATACTAGGGCTAAAACAACTTATCTCTAAGTCTCCTCTCTGTCCATAATTAATAGCTCCTTTTATGGAGCCGTTAAAATTTCGTTCTGTAATATTCTGAATTACAACATCATTTACTAAGACATTTGATGATGAAAAATTAATACCTGCGCCTATTTTGTCTATAATTTCTAAGTCTCTCAAAATTATTGCATTAATTTTACTTGACACATTTTTACTAGCCGCCCAAGACCATCCGTGTGCCTGCTCCCAAGTGTATAATGTAGCAGGACTTTTAGTCAGTGATCTACCATTTTTGTCGATAGAAAAGTTTGATAATTCTATTTCATTAATATTGTTAGAATTATTTAAGTAGTGGTAAAATATCTTAGTATATCTACCTAGACGTTGTGTTTTACCATCTATTTCTCTAAAAATGGTTTTATTCTTACCAGCACCTACTAGTCTAAAGCTCTGGTTGTTTTTGTTCATATTAATTCGTAGAGAAGTATTTCCAGTGATGCTATTACGATCACCTACTAGATAAATTCCTTCATCTACATATAGAGTTTTATCGAGGTTAATAGCCGCATCTATAGCCTTTTGTAGATACTTAATGTTATCTGTACCATAACTACCTAAAACATTTACCACATCTTTGGACGCCTTATCCGCAATTTTAACCTTATTATTATCAATTACCGAAATTATCGTACTTACTAAATGTTCCGCATTTTTTCCTGCAAATGCGATACTTACAGATTTACCTATATCTAAACTTGTAAAACTTGCTGTAGGTGAAGATAAGATATCACCTTTTAAAGAAAAATCTGAAAGTTGTAACGCATCCCCCTTGGCTCCGTAATTTTTAGCCATAATGTACGACTGTGATTTGTCAACATTACCAATTACTGAAATTGGCCTATTATTCCCGACTTTATTCACGTCAACACTCAGTAATTGCGTGTTTCCACAAGAATTGAAAATTAAACAAAACAAAATTATTATCATTCTAATCATAAGTAAGGTATTATACTATAAACCAAAGCACTGTAGACACCACAAGCCCAACAATAGCAATAAGTGAGGTCATTACCGTCCACGACTTAAAGGTTTCTTTTTCTGTAAGGCCAAGGTACTGTTTTACAAGCCAGAAGCCGCTATCATTTACGTGAGAAAAGATACTCGCACCAGAAGCTATGGCTATGACAAGCACAGCTAGTTGAGGTGCACTAGTCTCAGAGAGACCTAACAGTGGTGCGGTTATACCGGCAGCGGTAATCATTGCAACGGTGGCACTCCCTTGTAAAACACGGACAATAGCTGCGACTATAAACCCAAAAATTACAGGAGGAAAGATATCACTGCTCAAACTTTCTGCTATCATTTTACCGGCTCCAGTATCTATTAATATTTGTTTAAAAGCCCCGCCGGCACCTGTAAGTAATATAATAACTCCTGCTGGGTACAGTGATTTTGTAGATATATCTAATAATTCACTTTTAGTAAATCCTTTCTTTATCCCTAAAAAGTACCAAGCAACTAGATTTGCAATAATAAGCGCCACAAATGGGTGCCCCAGAAGATCTGCACCATAGATAAGCCACGCTGGCAACTCCCCTTCTGCAAATAACGGACTATTAAGCACCGTGTTACATACAATTAAAAATATAGGGATTGCTATGATGAGTAATATGGTTCCAGCACTAGGAGCGTTATCTGGGACTTTCATCTCAGAAACCATATCTTCTGGTGTCTCGATATGCATTCTTTTTGATAAATACTTTGCAAGCATAGGCCCAGCAATTATTGCAGAAGGTATACCTGCTATAAAACCAAAGATGATGACATAACCTAAATCTGCTCCTAAAATTTCGGCAACGGCTATGGGACCTGGTGTAGGTGGTATAAATGTATGTGTGATGGCAAGTCCTGCAAGTAAGGGTATAGCATACAACAGTAATGACTTCCCTGTTTTCTTTTGTAATGCATAGATGATGGGGATAAGTATAATAAATGCCACATCAAAAAATACGGGTATCGCTACAAAGAAACCTGTAAGCATTACTGCCCAAGGAGACTTTTCTATTCCGAACCTACTTAACAAAGATGCTGCGAGCCTTTGAGCACCACCAGAACGTTCTAGTATGGCTCCAAACAAAGCTCCTAGACCTACCACAGTGGCAACAAAACCAAGAGTCCCGCCCATTCCATTCTTTACAGAATCTAGTATAGAGGATGGTTGCATTCCAGCAATAACTCCTACGGCAATACACGTGATAAGCAATGCAAGAAAGGCTTGCATTTTTAATTTTAAAATAAGAAATAGCAATATTGAGATGCCTATTATAACAGCAAAGAATAGTTGGTAATCCATAAATTATGCTTCTATTTCTTTTAAAATGTCTGTAAGTATTTGATCTGTACTTTGGGCAACAGATACTTTTATACCGTATGACGGAACTTCAAGTGTGTCATATTGTGATTGTAATAACGAGGGATTAAAAAAGTGATTTTGCCTTGATACAAGTCGCTTGCTTATAGTCTCAAAACTCGCATCAAGATAGACAAAGTTTTGTTTTGCTTTCGCGAAAGCGTTATCACTATACAATCGCTCCCTATACACCTCCTTGAGAGCAGAGCACGCTAGAACTGCACCTTCTGCCTGTGACCACATATTTATTTTAATCGCTAGCACATCTAGCCACGGCCACCTATCACTATCTTGTAAAGGCTTCCCAGAAGCCATTTTATCAATATTTACTTGAGGGTGAAAATCGTCGGCATCATAAAATGGTAGGTCTAGAGCTGCCGCAAGCTTTTTACCTATAGTGGTTTTACCGCAGCCAGAAACGCCCATAACTATATATACTACACTCATCAAAAAAGGGTATTTGTCGTACTACTTGCACTTTGTGGTACGCGTAGATTAATTCCTAACGCAGGGTTGAGTCGCTCTATAAAATAGGCAGATAGTAAGGTGGACTCTTGCTCGATGTTTTGGTGTATAAAAAAATGAATTTTACGTAGGCCAAGACTCACCCAGTACGTAAGTCGCTCTACCCAAGCATCTAGTCGTGCATAATCACTAGGATGGTTTGCTCCTACATAACGTATAAAGGCCTCTCCATTTGTTAACCTCATATGCATAATGTCTCGCCTTCCAGCAGTGTCTACCAGAACATTTGCCATATTATGCTCTTCTAGAAGGGTATATAATCGCTCTGCAGTGTCTGGGTTATTAAACCAGTCTGTATGCCTAAACTCTAACGCGATGGGAAGCGCTTCTGGCCAGTGGTTTACAAAATTATCTACACGGTCAAAATCTTTGGGTTGAAAGTTATTGTGCATCTGTAAGAACACGGTACCCAGCTTTTCTTTGAGCATCGCCACGTGATCTACATACTCTGGGATAAAATCTTGAGCATCTATAAGTCGCTTACGGTGACTTATCATATTTGTGATTTTTGGGAAGAATTTAAACCCCTCTGGCGCTTTATTATACCACTTCTCAAACTGCTCTTTTGGGAACAGCCTGTAAAATGTAGCGTTAAGCTCTATACTATTAAACTGCTTTGCATAATACGAAAGTTCGTCTTTAGTTCCTCTGGGGTAAAAACCTTTGAGCTCTGCTTTATTCCATTTTGCACAACCTACATAGACTTCTAGATTTTTGTTTTGCGCTTTCGCGAAAGCGTCCTCAATCACACCTCTAGTTGCAGGGTGATCTGGAGGTAAGGTAAAATCAATTAACTCTGGTTGCTCTACGGCGCCAAATTTCATACTCTTAAATTTTTATAATATGTTCTTTACTGTGACTAAAAATTTATCATATCTAAAGAACTACGGGTTTAAAGATAATGTAAGTACACAAAAGATGATATTTTATTGAATAACTTGTAACATTATGCGCTCTTAATAGTCTTATGTGCAAACAAGAATCATTAACACAACATCATATGAAAACTATCAAATTATTACTAGTTGCCGTTATCGTAAGTTTTACCACAATGGCACAGGCACAAACAGCCGAAGAAATCATTGCAAACTATTTTGAAAACACAGGCGGGATGGATGCCTGGAATTCTCTGGAAGCTCTAAAATTTGAAGGCGCGATAAAAGTTCAAGGTATGGAACTACCTATGACAATGATTCAGACTAAAGAAGGAAAACAACTTTCTGTTGCAGAATTTCAAGGAATGAAGTTTTACCAAGGTGTTTTTGACGGTGAGACTATGTGGAATACAAACCAAATGACAATGGCTGCCGAAAAGAGTGATGCAGAGACTACTGCAAATGCAAAGCTAGAGATGAATGACTTTGGTGATCCATTTTTAAACTATGCAGATAAAGGGTATACTGTAGAACTTTTAGGTAACGAGACTATTGAAGGGACGGAAACTTATAAAATTAAACTCACAAAAGAACCTACAATGGTAGATGGTGCAGAAGTACCTACCGTAGCATACTATTATTTTGATATGGACAACTTTGTACCTATTGTAATAGAGCAAGATCTACTTACAGGTCCAGGTAAAGGAATGACAGGACAGACTAAGTTAAGTGACTATCAAGAAGCTGGCGGAATATATTTTCCTTTCTCTATTGTAGCTGGTGCAAAAGGACAACCTGGAGGACAAGAAATTGTAATTAAATCTGTTGAAATTAATCCCGAAGTATCTGATGAGATGTTTGCTTTTCCAGAAGGAAAATAAAAAACACATATGACATAATCCCCAAGAAATCTTGGGGATTTTTTTAGCGCATATTTTGAGAAAATATCAATCCAAACCAACCCATATGAAAACTAAACACATCCTCCTAGGTCTGTGTATTGCTGCACTAAGCATACCTACCCAGGCACAAGAAATTGCCCTCAAGGGCAAAGAACTCTTTGGCGATATTACCGCTAGACAGATAGGACCCGCTCTTATGTCTGGTCGTATTATAGATATGGAAGTTCACCCTACTAATGCACAAATCATTTACACCGGTACCGCAGGTGGTGGTGTATGGAAATCTCAAGATGGAGGTGCTAGCTACGCTCCTATTTTTGATGATCACATACAGTCTATAGGTCAAGTGGCTATAGACCCTACAGATCCAGATCAAACGGTATGGGTAGGTACAGGAGAAATATGGACTCGTAACTCAGTCTCTGTAGGAGATGGCCTATACCGCACAAAAGATGGAGGTAGCAACTGGCAAAAAATACCAGGTTTTGATAACAGTGAGCGCATCTCTGGTATTGAGATAGATCCTAATGATAGTAATACAGTGTATGTAGGGGTGCTGGGTGCTTTATGGAGCGATAGTGATGATCGTGGTGTTTATAAAACAACAGATGGCGGTAAGACTTGGGAAAAAGTTCTTTACATAAATAATACTACAGGTGTTGCAGATCTTATTATGGATCCTAGCAACTCAAACACACTCTATGCTTCTATGTGGGAGTTTAGACGTACGGCTTGGGATTTTAACTCTGGCGGTGTTAACTCTGGCCTGCATAAATCTACAGATGGTGGTAAGACCTGGAAAAAAATACACAATGGTTTTCCAGAAGGTAAATTGGGACGTATAGGCGTTGCAGTATCACCTAGTGAGCCTAGCATTGTCTATGCGGTAATCGAGTCAGAACAAGAAAAAGATAAAGGATTATACAGATCTGAAGATGGCGGAGCAAACTGGAAACGTACTAATGGAGACTTCTCACTTACTGTGCGCCCGTTTTACTTTTCAAGAATAGTAGTAGATCCAAAAAATCCTGATGTAGTAGTAAAAGGTGGACTTAGTGGTTCAATATCTCGTGATGGTGGTAATACCTTTAAACCTCTGGGCAATATGCACTCAGACATACACGATATTGTTTTTGACATAAACAATTCTGATATGATGCACGTGGGTACAGATGGTGGCGTATATCGCTCTTGGAATGGTGGTACAACAATGGAAATAGTATCTAACCTTCCTTTATCTCAATTTTATCACATCTCTGTAGATAATGCAGAGCCTTATAATATTTACGGTGGTTTACAAGATAATGGTTCTTGGTACGGTCCATCTTCTTCTCCAGGTGGGATAGAAGCTAGAGACTGGACACGTGTAGGTGTAGGTGATGGTTTTAGAGTACTACCCCACCCTACTAAGGACATACTATATTCTGAGATGCAAGGTGCAGATAATGTGTGGCGTTATGATATGAAGCGTAACTACACAAAAAATGTAAAACCACTACCTGCAAAGGGTAGCGCAGATCTACGCTTTAACTGGAACCCTCCTATGGCAACAAGTACGCACCAGCCAGATCGCTTTTATATGGGGAGCCAGTTTTTACACGTGAGTGAAGATATGGGTGACACCTGGAAGGTAATCTCTCCAGATCTTACTACAAATGACCCAAAAAAACAAGAAAAAAACTCTGGAGGACTCTCTGCAGATAACTCGGGAGCAGAAACACACACCACGATATTTACTATTGCAGAATCACCTATAAATGAAAAAGTTATTTGGGTAGGTACAGATGATGGTAATGTGCAAATAACACGCGACGGTGGCGCAAACTGGACTAATGTAGTTGCAAATGTACCAGGCCTACCAGCAAATACTTGGGTATACCACATAGAAGCATCTGTGCACGGTGCCGGAACTGCATACGCTGTTTTTGAAGGACACGCAAGAGGTGATATGAAACCTTATGTATATAAAACTACAGATTATGGTAAAAGCTGGAAAAGTATCACAACAGATGATATTACAATGTTTGCTCGCAACATTCAAGAAGATTATGAAAATGAAAATCTACTCTTTTTGGGAGCAGAAAATGGTCTGTATATAACCGTAGATGGAGGTCTTAATTGGTCAAAATTTACAAATAACTTTCCAGCGACCGCTGTTCACTTTCTTGATTTACAAAAACAGACTAATGACCTTGTTGCTGGTACTCACGGGCGTGGTGTTATTATCATAGATGACATAAGTATCTTAAGAGATATCAAGCCAGAAATACTAGACAAGAATGTACACTTTTTTGATACTAAGCCAGGTACAATGGTAGAAGAAGGCGGTTTTGGCGGCGGAAGCACAGAGCTTGAGTTCGTGGGCCCTAACCCTGGAAATGCTCTCAAAATCAAATACTATCTAAAGAAGAGACACACCTTTGGTAAAATGACGCTTGCCATACAAGATATGGAGGGCAATGAGATAACAACGCTTGCGCCAGGTAAATCAAAAGGAATAAACATTGTCTCTTGGAACTATGCAAGCAAGTCACCTAAGCTTGCCGCGGCAAAGACATTTGCCTTTGGAGGGTTTACTCCAGTAAGAGTACAGGCAGGAATGTATAAAGCAGTTCTTAAAAAAGGTAAGGACACTTATGAAACAACCTTTGAAGTAAAGAATGACCCAAAATCATTTATTACAGCACCAGAAAGAAAGGAGCAATATAAAACTTCAAAACAACTTTTTGATGTTCAAGAAGATCTAGCATATATGGTGTATCAAATTAACTTGATGGTAAACAGTGCTCAAGATGCCATAGAGGCAAATGCAAAAGCAACAAAGGTTGCACAACCACTCATAGATGACCTCAATGAGCTTAAAAACACACTAGTAGTTACCACAGGTGACAACTACGTAGGTACTGCCCCACCACAACTTAGAGAAAAACTAAGCACACTGTACAGTGATGTTGCTTCAAACTATGAAGCGCCTAGTGCTGCTCAAAAGGAGAATATAAACTTACTACTAGAACGCTTTAATACTGCAAAAGCAGACTTTAAAAAGATTAAATCAAAACGCCTAGTGAAGTTTGAAAAATACTTAGAAAAGCTAGAAATGAAGCCTATTACCTTTGATACTAAAGAAGCCTTTTTAGATAGCAAAGAGTAAACGATAATCACTCATAATAAATCCCGATGTGCAACTGCATATCGGGATTTTTATTTTTACGCTTTCGCGAAAGCGGATACCTATTTTATATAAACCGTTTTTTTATTTACAAACTCTTGTATACCATCTAGCGATAGCTCCCTACCATAACCTGAAATCTTAGTCCCGCCAAAAGGTAAGTTAGGATTACTCTTAACCATATCATTTACAAATACAGCACCATCGTCAAAAAGTGGTATAAGCTTTTCTATGCGCACCGTATCTTGAGTAAAAATTGATACTCCTAACCCAAAATCTGACTGGTTTACAAGATCTACAGCTTCCTGATCATCTGTAAAGCGGGTCACCCCTATCACAGGCCCAAAGGTTTCTTCTTTAAAAATACTCATCGCTGGCGTTACTCCGGTAACAATCGTAGGCTCAAAATAGGCTTTCTGTCTATGACCTCCTACTAGCACTTTGGCACCAGCATCTACCGTTGCTTTGAGTTGCTCTTCAAGTTCTATAGCGAGGTCTTCACGTGCCATTACTCCTATGTAGGTATCTTTATCAAGAGGGTCACCAGACTTTAGTTGTGTTACCGCTTTCGCGAAAGCGTACATAAATTTATCATATACCTTATCGTGTATCAAGAGTCTTTTACCAGCAATACAGCTCTGCCCCGTGTTTTGAAAACGTGCCTGAACACAAGTGGTCACTGTTTGCTCAAAATCACAATCATCAAAAACCACTAATGCATTACTGCCTCCTAACTCAAGTACAGATTTCTTAATCTCACTAGCTGCTGTACTAGCCACGGCAGCACCAGCCGGTTTACTCCCAGTAAGAGTGATTGCCTTTATACGAGCGTCACGCACGATATTTTCTATACGGTCACTACCCACGGGCATATTTTGAAAAACACCTTTAGGTAAACCTGCTCGTTCAAAAACTCTCTGGATATTCTGGGCGCTTTGCATTACATTACTTGCGTGCTTAAGTACTCCTATGTTACCCGCCATAAGCGCAGGCGCTATAAATCTAAAAACCTGCCAGAAAGGATAGTTCCAAGGCATTACGGCTAGTACAACACCTATAGGTTCATAACGTACATAACTTTTTGTAGCGTCTGTTTCTATTGTTTTTGGTGCGAGGTGATCTGGAGCATTATCTGCATAATATCTACATACCCAAACACATTTTTCTACCTCAGCGATGGCTTGTGTTATGGGCTTTCCCATCTCAAGTGTCATAGTTTTTGCATACTCCTCCTTATTTTTTTCTAGCTCTAAGGCAACATTGTGTAAATGCTCTGCACGTTCTGTAAAGCTCGTGGTACGCCATTCTAAATAAGTGTGCTGTGCTAGGGCAAGCGTTTCTTCAATTTCTTGAAGATTAAAAGCTTTTATTGTTGCAACTTCTTCGTTATTATATGGGTTTGTTGAAGTAATATTCATAGTCTATTTTTTTATAAAGTTACACCGCCTATAAAGGATTGTGTGTATGGTTAAGAGCATTTTAACGCAACATAGGTAAAAGGTCTTAACAAAATGTGAATTGGTTTTGTTTTAAGAAAGTTTGCAAACTTTAAACGTACTTTTAAAACTACCAACCATTATTATGAGCATAATACAACAATCTACTACAACTACAATTTCTGAAGCATTTAATAATGCGACAGAGAGCTTTATAGAACAGCTACCGCAAATCACAATGGGTGTACTAATCATTGTGCTAGGAGTTTTAATAGCTGGATGGATAGGCCGTTTTGCAAGAAAGAGAATTTCAGCTAAAACAGACGATCCTTTAATGAGCAAATTTTTGGGCACCGCTATTAAGTACTTGGTAATTATAATTACTATAATGCTGGCATTACGCGCAGCGGGACTTGCTGGTGTAGCTACGGGAATACTCACCGCTGCCGGTGCAAGTGCTGTAGTACTAGGGTTTGCATTTAAGGATATAGGCGAAAACTTTATAGCAGGTATTATTCTTGCGTTTAATAGACCTTTTGATGTAGATGATACTGTTATGGTAGGGTCAAATTTTGGGAAAGTAAAAACTCTTGATTTAAGATATACAAAGCTCAAAACCTTTGACGGCAAAGATGTTTATATACCTAATAGTGATGTACTCACAGAGCCCGTTACAAACTACACAGAAGATGGTTTTTACAGATGGGACTTTGTGATAGGTATTGCTTATGAAGATAATATAGAAGGTGCAAAAGAAACCGTACTTAGAGCTCTTGAAGATGAGCCTAATGTTATTAATGACGAGATACACGAAAACTTTGTAATAGAAGATGAACTTGCAACAAGCACCGTAAATCTTAAAGTTTTCTTTTGGGTAGACACTAAAGACTTTAGAAAACAAGCAATGATCACAAAGGGTAATGTGGTACGTAAAGTAAAAGAAGCACTAGAAGATGATGGATATTATATGCCAGCAGATATACAAGAAATTAAACTCTATGGCGGTGTAAAGGAATTCCCGCTTAGTTTTAATAAGAATACTAATTAAATTAAAAATAGATAACTATGGAAATAATATTTGAATATCACGACGTAACTGCAAGTGCTGAGTTAGAAGCTTTCGCGAAAGCGCAATTAGAAAAACTTGCAGATAAATATCAATTTATACACAGAGCAGATGTGTTTTTTAAACTTGAAAATACCTCAAGTGACGAGACGGGAAAAATTTCTGGAGTACGCATAAGTATGCCTGGTCCAAGATTATTTGCCGAGCATAGCTCTGACGACTTTTACCCTTCACTAAAGGAAGCGATAAATGAAGTAGAAGTTCAGTTAAGAAAGAAAAAAGAAAAAATGCAAGCTCACCACTAAAACCTAAAAGAATGCCAACCGATATGACACTAGCAATAGATAATAATGAACTCATTGTGATTTACTCACAAGAGTCTAGTATAGGAAGACAAGTAATAGGCTATACCAAGAGTAGCGAGAGTAAAGTAAATCTGATTAATATATCAGAAGCTGGACTTACAGGTACTCAATGGAGCGAGGTAGCAGATATGCTAGGCGCTAGTATAGATGAACTTGTTTCTAAGGATCATCCAGATGTAGATGATTTTGCAAAAGATGCTACACTAAGCGATGACGACTGGATTCATTTTATACAAAATAACAGCAATGCTATACAAAAACCTATCCTTATTAAAGGTAAAAAAGCTATGCAGGTTGAAACCCCATCAGACGTTTTACAGTTTATTGATGTAGATTCGGCTGGGTTAGGAAAGCACCCTGTAGGTGATGAGCCAGAAATAGCACCTAACACTGATGATGAACAACAAGTATAAAATTTAAAATTCATCTCATAAAAAAGGAGCCACTTTATTAAAGTGGCTCCTTTTTATTAAAATAGCTTACAACTATTTTTCAAAGATTTGCTCATTGAAATCTCCATTAAAAGTAAAAGAATGTTGAGATTTTCTTGATCTTAATTTTGTCTCTTCTTCTTGAAGGTCATCAGATAGTTTATCTAAGTCACCTCCATAATAGCCTATAGCCGTTGCCGTGGCAATATGATAGTTATCTGGCATAGCAAACTCTGTCATTGCTTTCTTATAATTTACACCGGCCATTTGATGTAGCGCTATTCCTAATTGTTGTGCTTGTACAGACACATTACCCATAAAAAGACCTAAATCGTGTAGCGCGTGAAAATTATCTCTTCCATCTGGAGTAGTCTTTTTATAACCGCCTAGCATAAGTGCCTGCGCATTATTTGCCCACGACTGGTTAAATTCATCTAGGCACGAGTAGATACGATCATATGCCTCTGTCCCTTTAATACCCCATATGATAACCCACGGCTGGTGATTATTTGAACTAGGAGCCCATCTCCCTGCTTCAAATAAAACCCTAAGCTGCTCTTCTGAGATGGCTTCTTTTCCAAAAACTCTTGGACTCCATCTGTTCTCTATGAGTGTGTTAATAGGGTATGCTGTTGTTGTTTCTTTTTTCATATTATTTTTTGCCTAAAAGTATTTTTATCATATCAAACCACTAGTCACATTAATAAAAATTAACGTGTAGAAGCTTAATATTTTAACTATTCTTTATAAAATGGGAATATTTATACAAAATATTCAATTAAAAAGTTCAATTTTTGAATGGATTATAACTAAAATTCAGCGTGTTAAGAATATGGTAAATCTTAGTTAATAAGTACGAATATTCTTGTTTAGGCAGCATTAAAGATTAATTTTGCGGCTGAATTTGAACTAACAATAACATTTATGAAAAAGATTACACTTGCTATAATCGCATTAGTAGGAATGCAAATAGCAACAAATGCACAAGAGAGCAACGATACCGCTTCAAATGACTTCAACAAATGGTCTGTGGATCTTACTGGCGGAGTAAATAAAGCTGTAAGACCTCTATCAACCGGAGCTTACTCTAATACTCCATCTCTATATACTGTTACCGGAGGTGTTAGATATATGTTTAATGAAAAGTTTGGTCTTAAGGGAGGAGTTGCTTACAATAGTTTTCAAAACGACGACAACAGCACTGAATTCGATACTGCTTTATACAACTTTTCTTTAGAGGGTGTTGTTAATGCTGGTAACATTTTGGGTTTTAGAGATCTTACAGATCGTTTCAATCTTCTAGTTCACGGTGGTATGGGATATTCTCAACTTACAACAGATACCCCAGCAGCTGTGAGAAATTTTGGTGATGGTGACAATATGATTAGCTTTATGGCAGGTATTACACCTCAGATAAAAATAACAAACAGAGTTGCTTTTGTAGCAGATTTAACTGTAGTAGGAAATGTTCGTCAGAATTTAACTTTCGATGGATTACAAGATCAAGGACAAGTTAGTGGTTTTGATGGTTTTTATGTAAACGCAACTGCAGGTATAAATATATACCTAGGTAAAGCAGAGAAGCACGCAGACTGGTACTCAAGCAAAAACGTTGCTGAGGAGCAAATCGCAGACTTACAGAACCGTCTAGCAAAAGTTGAAACAGATCTTATCGATACAGATCAAGATGGTGTTGCAGATTACCTAGATCGTGAGCCTAACACTATTTCTGGTGTAGCAGTAAATACTAAAGGTGTGGCTGTAGACCAAAACAAAAACGGAGTGCCAGACGAGTTAGAGTCTACGCTAGATAACCGTTACGCTAAGAAAGGTGATATCCCTTCTTCTACTACAGCTATCGCTTCAGGAGATGACGTAATCAAAAAATTAATCGAAGATGGATACGTAAACGTATACTTCCAGTTCAATAGCACTAAGCCTGAAACTTACAGCCTTGAGTCTATTAACTACCTTATTAAGTATATGACTGAAAATGCTGGTGCATCTGCTCAACTTGTAGGTTATGCAGACGAGATTGGAAACCCAGCAACTAACCAACGTCTTTCTGAGAGAAGAGCTCAAAAAGTAAAAGATATTATGGTAGCTGCAGGAATCTCTGCTAGCCGTCTTACTGCAACAGGTAACGGTGAAGATGCTTCTGTAGATAAAAACTCTGCTCCTGCTCGTCAGTTAGTAAGAAGAGTAACTTTTAAACTTAACTAATCGATTATAGATTACTTTAAGTGTTAATTGCAAAGCCTCCGATTTTTCGGGGGCTTTGCTCGTTAATAAGGTGTTGAGAAGTATTGAGTACGCTTTCGTGAAAGCGCACAATGATTACCTAACTTTAAAGAAAACACAAGGAGTTATGAATGATAGACCAAATGATATTAAGAGAATACGTCCAGAAATTCCAAAAGCTCGTGTCAACGACCAAATGAGCGATGAGGAGCGTTTTCAAAACATTACACTCCGCCCGGTGGTAAAATTGCAAAATCCACTGCTTATAGAAATGTTTAGAAACTATATTTCAAAAAGGAAAAATGTGTTTTATAATCTATCTCTTGAGAAGCGACTTGATTATGTAGAAAATGCTGTTAATAAGGATATGAAATTTCGCAATAGTCTTAAGGGAATGATAATAGGACAGTTTACTGTAGAGGAGTATCTTATTTATATACAAAACTCCTCTGCACTTAATAAAAGAATGGCAAACCTCATAAGAGAACGTCTTGTAAGCCAGATACAATTATTTAACAACCCCTCAGACATACTTATCAAAGCAAGTTAATGCAAATACCTACAGACATACCAAAGCCGCAAAACAATAGCCCTATAGATCCCTCATCACCTCTAGAGCTCATTATCTTTATTGCGTTACCCATACTACTTATAGTAGTGTATTTTGTAAACAGAAAACGTGTGAGGAATAAAAGGAAAAAGAAGTAATTTACAATATGGACTCGCCATTGAGATCTGTTGTGAGAACGTCACTCATATAATTAAAAAAGGGCCTTAATAATCTAAAATGCTTAAGTACACGATCGCTAAAGTCACTAGCCATCACTTCTTGATCTGTAAATTCTTTACGTACAAAGAAATTCTTGAGTTTTATTAAATCTATATTTGGGTCGGCTTTTTCAAAATCTCGTGGAGCAGTTTTTACAGCATTACTTGTTTCAAATCCATTAGGAAACGCTTTCGCGAAAGCGGAATCATTAAGTATATCTCTTATCTCACTAGCATCAAGATGAAACTCTGTACGTATTCGCTTGAGATCTTCCTTTTCTGGGTTGAAAAAACCACCTGCAATTACAGATTTATTGCCAGGCTCTATACGTAAGTAATAGCCGCCACGTCTGTGAGCTCCCGCCCTACTATAACTCGCAGACCTATGTACGTTATAAGGGGTTTTATCTTTACTGAAACGTATATCACGATTGATACGAAAGACTTTGAGCTTCTCAATGTCATCGGTTTCATTAAGTCCCGTTTTAATAGTAGCATAGAGGTCTTTTAAAATCTTCTCACTATCTTGATATCTAGATTTGTGTTCTGCCATCCACTCACGTGTATTATTCTTTTTAAGATCTTTAAGAAATGTGAGGGAAGCCCTAGGTACAGCTGTAATCATAAAACGTCTTTAGGTTGTCTAAGTTACTTATATAAATAAAAATAGCCACCACAAAATGTGGTGGCTATTTCAGTCATCAATCAAATCAAACCTGAATTACGCGTGTTGTAATTCGTGCTTTCCTTCTTTTACTTCTTCTATGAGTTTAGCATTAAAAGCTTCTAGATCTCCAGGATTACGACTTGTTACGAGCGCCTCATCTACTACTACTTCTTTATCTACCCACAATGCTCCCGCATTTTTAAGGTCGGTCTTAATACTGTTAAACGATGTCATTGTTCTCCCGTTTACTACATCTGCCTCTATGAGTAATTGCGGTGCGTGGCATATTGCTGCTACTGGTTTGCTTTGCTTAAAAAAGTCTCTAATAAATATAAGCGCGTCATCATTACGTCTTAATTTATCTGGGTTAATAACTCCTCCAGGTAGCATTAGTGCATTATAATCTTTTGCACTTACGTTATCTACTGTGTCTGTTACATTATACTCACCAGACCAGTTACCGTCTGCCCATCCTTTTATGGTTCCTGTTTTCTCACTTATTATATCTACGGTGAAGCCTTCATTTTTCATCGCCTCAAGTGGTGATTTTAATTCACTCTCTTCAAATCCGTCTGTTGCTAATATTGCTACTCTCTTTGTCATAATCTTTCTTCTTTTTTATTAAACAATTAATTATGATACAAAGATACAGGGAGGCTCTACTGGCCGTCGTTAAAGAGATGATAAGATAAAATTCATTAGGGTTAAACCTTTATTAAATGACCTGCAAAGCTGTTAAGAATGTTAAATCTGGACGTCCTGCAGCAATAAACCGCTTGCCTGGGCAATGTGTGTGAGCTTAATATCATTACTAGCGTCGAGTGTCTTTTTAAAAAACTCAAGATCAATATTACCCTGCCCTAGATCAAAAAGTGCACCCATCATAAGACGTATCTGGTGGCGTTTAAACCCTTTACCGCTTACGCGAAAAGCATAACTCTCCTCCGGAAAGAAGCTAGCGGTATACAAATCATTAATCTCAATTGTAGATGATAGTACGTGACCAATAGTTTGAGTCTGGGGATTAGGCTTATAAGCATACGATCTAAAATCGTGCTCACCCTCGAAAAGCCTTGCAGCCTCCTTCATAAGCTCGATGTCTAGATCACCCGCTATATTAATCATATAAGGTGCGGCAAATGGGTGATTCTTTTCTCCATAAGAAAAGAGATACACATATTCCTTTGCGATGGGAGCATCCATCACATTAAATTTTTTATCTACCTGAGTAATTTCAAGACAGCGTATGTCTTGCGGTAAGTTATCATTAAGCAGTGTAAGAAAACCTTCTTCTGGTAGTGGGCTATCATTTAAAAACAACTCAACATAAGCCACATTTGCAGAGACCTTTGCATCTGTTCTACCAGAAGCCAATAGTTTAAAATTTTTGCGATCAAGCACATAGGCAAAGGTACGCTCCATCATACGCTCCACAGTGAGAACATCTGGCTGCTTCTGCCAGCCGTGGTATCTAAAACCTAAGTATTGAATCTTTAAAAGATAGTAGTATCGCTTATCAAACATCCTTCAAAAATAGCTGCCTCATTTTAATTTTAGATTGATAATTAAAAAATAATTGTAAATTAAAACTCAAATAACTTAAACCAATTATTATGACGACTACACAAAAACCTTCTACACTTTTCTGGATTATTGGTATAGTGCTCCTCCTCTGGAATTTAATGGGGGCTAGTGCCTTTATAGTAGACAACTTCTTTACAGATATGATTGCAAACGCTTATAATGAAGAGCAAATGGCTGCCATAAACGCAACTCCTTTTTGGTCTAAGATACTTTATGGAATCTCTACTATAGGTGGGCTTCTAGCTGCAATATTACTACTTGCCAGAAAAGTAGGTGCCGTGCGTATCTATGCAATATCACTTATTGCTATTATTATACACACAGTATATAATATAGGCTTTGCAAATGCGATGGAACTTTTTGGTGTGGGAGCTGGTCTTATATTTCCTCTTATCATTATACTCCTCGCTATTTTTGAATACTGGTGGAGTAAATATAGTGCATCAAAAGGGTGGTTAAAATAAAAGCCACTCCATATTATTTAATAAGCTGTCACATTATTGTGATGGCTTTTTTTGTATGTAAATGTTTACAATGAGTATTTTTAGACAATGAAGCAATATGCTGGTTTTCTCAACACGCCTCCCTTGTGGACGGGCACACAATTCTCCCTAACTCAATTTGAAATACCTCGTATTGATTTATCTACATTCAGCGCCACGACTATACCACCTCATTTAAGATTAGGCCACCAGGTAGAATATATCTTCAAACAACTACTAGATCATTCTGAAAGATATACCGTGCTCGCTCACAACATCCAGATTAAGCGAGATAAAATAACACTAGGTGAACTTGATTTTGTAGTAGAAGACCGCTTTCGCGAAAGCGTAAAAATACACATTGAGCTTACCTATAAATTCTACATTATAGATACTGCGGTTACTAGCCCCATACATCAACTTATGGGACCCAACCGAAAAGATCACTTCTACCTAAAAATGCAAAAAACAAGAGATAAGCAATTACCTCTTGCCTACTCTGCAGAAGGACTTGAGGCGCTACAGTCTATAAATGTTAACCCACAACAACTAGAACAACGTACACTCTTTATGGGGCAAATTTTTACACCCTTTAATAAAGACATAATACTCCCAGAAGAAATAAATCCTCGTGCCATAATAGGTTACTGGATGCAACTAGATGACTTTTGCACCGCATCCTTTCTAGATTACAGATATTATATAACTACTAAGCCAGAGTGGTTACACGAGCCATATAATGAAGTAAACTGGCTCAATCACAAAGAGGCACTAGCTATTATAAGAGAAAAACATACGCTCAAGAGGGCACCTCTTGTATGGATAGAAAAAGATGACGCCACAGTTGATAAAGCTTTTGTGGTATGGTGGTAAAATCTACAGGACACTTGACTGGTATTGATGTACTTCATAAATTGAAGCAAAATTAAAGTCTTGCAAAAATATCCATTTGACCAAAAATTTAGCAGTTATCTATTTACTGCATTAGGGCTGGCTATTTGGGTATTTGCATTTCTTTTTCTCACAGAACCGCTTGATGTAAATCAATTTAAAACAAGCGATACGTTCTAGTATTTTTTGTAGTCTGGCGTTTTCTTAACTAAGCTTATTTATGTCTAGCAATAAGCGTTTTTTCTATATCACGTAGGTGAAAGCCTTTTGCCTGTAATAAAACCATATAGTGGAACAAGAGGTCTGCGCTTTCATTAAGGAATAGGTGATCGTTATCATCTTTTGCTTCAATAACCACCTCTACGGCCTCCTCTCCTACCTTTTGAGCTACTTTATTAATCCCGCTTCTAAAAAGTGACGCAACATAAGAGTCTGCTGTATCCTTAGTATTCCAGCGATCTTCTATGACTTCTTCGAGTTTTGATAAAAAGCCAAAGTTTACCTTGTTAGTCTCTCCCCAGCAAGTATCTGTACCTTTATGACAAGTAGGTCCTTGAGGGGTTACTTGTACTAGTAGTGTGTCATTATCACAGTCTACCGCAATATTTTCAAGATGTAAATAGTTTTTAGTCTCTTCACCTTTAGTCCAAAGTCTCCCTTTAGAGCGGCTAAAAAAAGTAACTTTTTTTAAAGCAAGTGTTTTCTCATAAGCCTCAAGATTCATAAAGCCTAGCATCAACACATTTTTAGTTCTTACATCTTGTATTATTGCTGGAACAAGACCGTTTTCATACTTATCAAAATCTATTTTCATTGCTTGTAATATCTGGTAAAAGTTATAATCTCATCGCAATCCCTTGCGTGGCTAACTCTTCTTTTAAACTTGGAATTTCTATTTCTTTAAAGTGAAAAACACTGGCTGCAAGAGCTGCATCTGCCTTACCCTCTGTAAAAGCATCTGCAAAGTGTTGCATATTTCCCGCTCCTCCACTTGCAATTATTGGGATATTTAGACTTTCGGAAAGTCTGGCTAGCGCCTCGTTTGCAAAACCATCTTTTGTACCATCATTATCCATAGAGGTAAAAAGTATTTCACCAGCACCGCGCTCTTCTACTTCTTTTGCCCAGTCAAAGAGGTTGTACTCCGTAGGCACCTTTCCTCCTACTAGATGTACAATCCACTCTCCTTCTACATACTTTGCGTCTATAGCTACAACAATACATTGAGAACCAAATTTTGCTACAAGCTCATTAATGAGTTCTGGTCTCTTTACAGCACTAGAGTTTATAGAAACTTTATCTGCACCATTCTGTAATAAGATATCTACATCTTCTACAGACGATATTCCTCCCCCTACGGTAAATGGTATGTTTACTTGAGAGGCCACTCTTAAAACTAAATCTGCAAGGGTCTTACGACGTTCTTCTGTAGCAGATATGTCTAAAAACACAAGCTCATCTGCTCTAGTCTCTGAGTAGATCTTTGCAAGTGCTACTGGATCACCAGCATCTCTAAGGTTTATAAAGTTTGTTCCCTTTACAGTTCTACCGTCCTTAATATCTAAACAAGGAATAATACGCTTAGTAATCACGTGATGTATCTTTCTGAAGGTTCATATTATAAAAAACGCAAATTTATAGAAAACCACCTCTATAAACTTACAATTGGTCACAGCATTTCTTAAACCCTCTTAAAATTTAGTCCAAATTCACAAAGTGATATTAATAATCTTGTAATAACGTGTTAAGCCATCACGGTAAAAGGTCATATCTCTTTACCTTTAGTTTTATAAATAACAAATACTGTCAAATGATCAAACTTATAGGTGTCATAGCGCTAGTTGCGGGAGCAATATTACTTGTTTTAGGAATTCTTGGAATTTTCGGGAGTCTAGAAACAGGTATAAGTCCGTGGGCATTTACTATATTAGGTTTGATCTTTTTCTTCTCTGGTATCTCTCTATTAAAACACATAAAAGATACAGATACACTAGATAAATAAAAAAATTTGTGCGTAGCTTAGTAATTCAATTTTATACTAAAAATGAGTACAAGACCTTTTCACCTCGCTATACCTGTAGATAATTTAGAAAAAGCACGCGCCTTCTATCGCGATATACTTGACCTACCTGAAGGCCGCAGCAGCGACCACTGGGTAGATTTCAACTTTTTCGGTCACCAGCTAGTGATTCATTACAAGGAAAAATCTACTGTAGATGAAGTCCATAATGAAGTAGATGGTAAAGCGGTACCTGTTCCTCATTTTGGAGTTGTACTCGCTTGGGAAGATTTTGAAGCATTTGCCGAAAAAATAACACCACACGTAGATTTTGTAATAGAACCCTATGTACGCTTTAAAGGCCTTACTGGTGAGCAAACTACAATGTTCTTCTATGACCCCTGTGGTAACGCGCTTGAGTTTAAAGCCTTTAGAAACGACTCTCAAATATTTGCCAAATAATATATGCAAACACTCAAACCTAACCTTTTACGACAGTTTTTTATCATCTTTTTAATCATCCTATTTGGGTGGTTAATATTTAAAGAGATGGCAAGCTATCTATCAGGTATACTAGGTGCGATTACACTCTTTGTTTTATTACGTAAGTGGCAAGGATACTTAGTAAAAAAAAGAAAATGGAACTCTGGCGTTGCTGCTTGTGTCCTTATGGCAGGCTCATTTCTTGTAATACTAGTACCTATTGCTGGTCTTGTATTAATGCTCACCTCAAAAATTAGTAAAGCGGTAGAAAATAGTGGCAAAGTCATAAACATTGTAAAAACAGAAATGGCAGATATAGAGTCTCGCTTTGGTCTCGATATCGCAAGCTCCATAGACACCAGTTCTGTAACAGACTGGATAAGTAGTAACCTTCAAGGGCTAGCTGGCGGGACCTTTAATGTTTTTATCGCCATAGGTCTTATGTATTTTATGCTGTACTATATGCTTACTAATAGAAGGACTTTTAGAGAGTCTATGCTAGAGTATATACCCCTCAGTGAGAAAAACTTAAAACTCATTGGTAAAGATAGTCAGGAGCTTGTAAAGTCAAATGCCATAGGCATACCACTAGTAGCATTACTGCAGGGACTTGTGGCACTTATAGGCTTTTTAATACTTGGCGTAGAAGATCCCTTTTTCTGGTTTGCAATTGTAACCGTTGGGTCTATGATACCATTTGTGGGTACCGCCTTAGGTATCGTACCAGTGTGCATTATTCTATATGCTGCTGGTGACATCTGGCAAGCCATCGTGATGGTTATCTATGGTACGGTCGTAGTAGGCTCTACAGATAATCTTTTTAGACTCGTGATTCAAAAGCGACTGGCAGACGTGCACCCACTTATTACCATTATTGGAGTTATCGTAGGTGTGCCTTTATTTGGATTTATAGGTCTCATTTTTGGACCTATTGTAGTGAGTATTTTTCTGCTTATTGTAAAAATTTACAAACAAGAATATGGCAAAGAAGTGCCTTCAAAACAAGAAGAAGTACTTTAATTATCTGATTATCTAGTGTTACGCTTTCGCGAAAGCGGACTCAGCCGCACCACTTCTATATTATTCAAAAATTCCTATCTTTCGCCACACAAAAACAATCATAGATGAAGATATTAGGTATCGACATAGGCGGAACGGGAATAAAAGGTGTCCCTGTAGATCTGGAAACAGAAGAGTACATAGGTGAACGTTTTAGAATAGAAACCCCGCGCCCTGCAAAACCTAAGGCTGTAGCAGATTGTGTACAGCAACTCGTAGATCACTTTAACTGGACAGGACCTATAGGAATAGGCTTTCCTACCGTTATCGTAGATGGTAAAGCTATGGCATATGGTAATATGCACAAGAGCTGGATGGGTGTACAGATAGATGAACTTTTTTCTGAAAAAACTGGTTTACCTTGCTCTGTTATAAACGATGCAGATGCCGCAAGCCTCGCCGAAGTTAGATACGGAGCCGGAAAAGATTTAAAAGGTCTGGTTGCTGTGATAACAGTAGGCACAGGTATAGGCTCTGGACTTTGCTATAATGGTAAACTCATCCCAAATTTTGAATTTGGTCGTATTCCATATAAGAAAAAACCTATTGAAAAATATGCAGCAAACTCTGTAAGAAAGGAAGAAAAACTCACTTATAAAGAGTGGGCAGAGCGCTTTAATTTCTTTCTAAAAAATGTAGAATTAATATGTACACCAAACCATTACATAATAGGCGGTGGTATAAGTAAGCATATGGCAGAGTTTGAAAGATATCTTACTACAGATATCCCTATTGTTGCGGCAAAAACTAAGAATCACGCTGGCATTATAGGAGCTGCTTGCGGCTATCTAGATAAACTAGAGCGCTAGTCTAGTATAAGATCTCATACTACCACATATTTTAGTTAACAATTGTTACGTGCAGGCGTTACTTCTTTTGCTTATTTTTAGAGTCTAACAACTCAAAAAATAGCTTATAGAATGCGCTTACTACTCGTACTTATTACCCTACTATTAAGTAGCCTATCTACACTCGCACAAAGCGGAAAGGTAGATATGGATTACTATTTACCTACAGATGTTACTTATAATCTAAATATCCCTACACCAGAAAGTGTTTTAGGCTACACACCTGGAGAGTGGCACGTAAGTCACGACAAGTTATCAGAATATATGCGCACGCTTGCAGCAGCAAGTGACCGTATGACTATAGAAAGTCGAGGAACTACCTTTGAGGGAAGACCTATTTTATTACTTACGGTTACCTCACCTAGTAATCACGCTAATATTGAAAACATACGTAAAGAACACGTAAAACTGGTAGAAGATGGCAGTGCTAGTTTGAGCACAAGCAGTATGCCTATTGTAGTATACCAAGGAATGTCTATACACGGTAATGAACCTTCTGGCGCAAATGCAGGGCTTATAGCTGCATACTATCTCGCTGCCGCTCAAGGACCTAAAATAGATGCACTACTAGATAACACCATTATACTTTTTGACCCATCTTTTAATCCAGATGGTTTACAGCGTTTTGCTTACTGGGCAAATACAAATAAGAGTATAAACATAAATGCAGACCCTCAAGACCGCGAGTATGACGAGGTCTGGCCAGGTGGTCGTACTAACCACTACTGGTTTGATATGAATAGAGACTGGCTACCGGTACAACTACCAGAGTCAAAAGCGCGTATTAAGACATTTCATAACTGGTATCCTAACATTCTTACAGACCATCACGAAATGGGATCTAACAGTAGCTTTTTCTTTCAGCCAGGTATACAATCTCGTACACACCCGCTGACACCTGCGCTTAACCAAGAACTCACAAAGCAAATAGGAAACTACCACGCGGCAGCACTAGATAAAATAGGCAGCTTTTACTATACAGAAGAGAGTTTTGATGATTTTTACTATGGTAAAGGATCTACCTTTCCAGACATAAATGGTGGTATAGGTATTCTCTTTGAGCAAGGAAGTAGCCGTGGCCACGCTCAAGAAACAGAAAACGGTTTGCTTGAGTTTCCGTTTACGATACGCAACCAGTTTACAGCTATATTATCTACCCTTGAGGCTGCACAAGGTATGCGCAAGCAATTACTAGACTATCAACGTGACTTTTTTAAGAACGCTCGAGGCGAAAAAGGAAGCGGCGCATATGCCTTTGGGAGTGAGAAAGATGCTGGTAGCGCATACCACTTAGCAGAGGTGCTTAAAAGACATCAAATAAAAGTACACGAGGTAGCACAAGACTTCTCGCAAGATGGAGCAAACTTTAAAAAAGGAATGAGCTACATCGTCCCTAAAAACCAAAGACAGAGCCGCCTCATAAAAGCGATGTTTGAAAAGCGTACTACCTTTCAAGATAGTTTATTTTATGATATAAGTGCTTGGTCTTTCCCACTCTCTTTTGGTGTAGATTTTACAGAAAATGCATCTTTAAGCAAAGCTGGCAACGAGATACAAGATTTAAAAAGAAAACCTACCCCAGCTGTAGGTACTAGTACCTATGCATACCTTATGGAATGGCACGATTACTACACCCCTAAGGCGCTCAACACCATACTTAACAAAGGTATAAGAGCAAAGGTGGGTATGCAAAAATTTAGCGTAGAAGGTATCTCTTATGACTATGGTACCATTATGATACCTGTGCAAAATCAATCGCTTAATAAGCAAGAACTAGCTAGTTTCATAAACGAAGTGGCACAAGATGCAAATGTCACCATCAAGGCAGTAAGTACTGGCCTCACAGAAGGTATAGATCTTGGTAGTAACCAGTTTAGAGCATTAGAGCCTGCTCGCGTGGCAATGATAGTAGGTGAAGGTATCAACCCGTATGATGCGGGAGAGATGTGGCACCTATTTGACACTCGTTACAATATGCGTATCACAAAAATTGATACTAAAGATTTAGGTCGTGCAGACTTGTCTAGATATACAGACATTATCTTACCTAATTTATGGGGTAATGCTATAAACAAAGGCAACACAGATAAGATAAAACAGTGGGTACGATCTGGAGGAACCCTCATAGGTTATAAAAACGTAGCAAACTGGTTTGAAAGAAATAAGATGCTAGACATAGATTTTGTAAAAACTAAAAACCCTGCAAAAAACGTGAGCTTTGAGCAACGTAGAGATTTTACAGGAGCACAAGTAATAGGAGGTGCAATTTTTGAAGCAAAGCAAGATCGCTCACACCCTATTAACTTTGGATATACGGGTGATAAAGTATCTCTTTTTAGAAACACTACGCTATTTATAAAAGCAGACTCTACAAGTTACAAGAACCCTATACAGTATACTAAGTCACCGCTACAAGCTGGTTACATCTCTAAGATTAATCTTAAGGCTATCCCAGAGACAAGACCTTTTGTACATCAGAGTGCGGGTCGTGGTGAGGTTATCTTATTTACAGATAACACAAACTTTAGAGCCTTCTGGTATGGAACAAACAAACTGCTTATGAATGCTATCTTCTTCGGGAGCGAGATGTAATTTTTATTTAAAAAAAACTCAATTTCAGATAATGAAAATAGATTATTCAACAGAGACAACGGCACAACTGCTCTCTAACTTAAATATGATTAAGGTGCTCATTGTTGCCCTACTCATCATCTTATCATTGCTTATAGGTATATCTATTTATGGTATGCTCACAAAGGACGATAATGCCACATTTATAGCAACACTAGCGGTAGGCTTATGCTGTTCAGCAACATTGCCTGTGCAGTTTATGTCAAAAAAAGCAATCAAGGTAGAATTAATAAAGAGAGAAGAGACATTATAATAGAAACGTATTACGCTTTCGCGAAAGCGTACTCAACTCAATTATTTTTATAACTTTACACCACATTATGAATGTAGTCACAACATATAAACTTACCTCGTGCACACTGCTGCGCCAGACTTGATATGTTGTCACTATAGGATTATAAGAAGTAACGATATTAAAGAGTCCGGCCACCACGCTGGACTCTTTATATTTATGGGCAAGCGTAGGTCTTAACAAGCTAACCAACCAACTGTATGAAAACACTACTGCGCAATTACCTTAAAACCTTTGATGGCCTATCAAGAGAAATCTGGTGGCTGTCACTCATCACACTCATTAATAGATCTGGGGCGATGGTTATCCCGTTCTTGTCTATTTACCTCAATAAGAGTTTACATTTTAGCTTACAAGACGTCGCCTGGATAATGACTTCGTACGGTCTAGGTTCTTTCGCTGGTGCTTGGATAGGCGGTAAACTAAGTGATGTAATAGGGTATTATAAAGTCATCTTATTAAGCCTGCTACTCACTGGTATTAACTTTTTATGGGTAATGCACGTAGAGAGTTTCTGGATGATGTGTATTTCATTCTTTGTTCTTATTGCCGTGGCAGATATGGGACGCCCTGCTTTTTTTGTAGCACTAAGCGCCTACTCAAAACCAGAAAATAAAACGCGGTCATTAACACTCATTAGGCTCGCAATTAATTTAGGATTTTCTGTTGGGCCAGCTATAGGTGGTTTTCTAATAGCACTCGCTGGCTATAAGACATTGTTTTATGTAGACGGCATCACCTGTTTGCTTGCGGGTGTACTTATGATGCAAGTACTCAACCCTAAAAAAGTAAAAGAACTAGATAAAGAGGTCGTGGTTCAAAACCCAGTAAAACCTCTTAAGGATACGCCTTATGTATTATTTTTAATAGCACTTGCGCTTTTTGGGATCATATTTGTACAATATTTTTCTACTGTACCGCTTTATTACAAGGATGCCTATAAACTTGATGAAGACGCCATAGGTCTCATACTAGCGCTTAATGGTGCACTCATTGTTGTGTTTGAAATGCCACTAATAGCCTGGATGGAAAAAAAAGCGCTTACTAACGTGCAAAGCACCATTGTAGGTTTGCTTATGACGGGCGCAAGTTTTCTATTACTGCTGTGGGAGACTTGGGTAGGTGTTGTTGTGATAGGTATGGTAATCGCAACCTTTGGAGAGATGATTTCCTTCCCTTTTAGTAACAAATTTGCGTTAGACAGATCTAAGCTAGGGAGACAAGGAGCATATATGGGTGTTTACAGTATGTCATTTTCTGTAGCTCATATTTTTGGTCACAATAGCGGGATGCAAATTACGGCATATTACGGTTTTCAGACCACTTGGATATTTTTGATAGGGCTCACGCTTATTGCCTGGCTCCTACTCTACATTGTAAAGAGAATGCTTGCCAAAGAAACCCTATGAGAACTCGTATCTTTATCATTAAAAAGAGAACCTAATGAAATACTATATACTACTACTTACAACGCTTATATTAATAGGTTGCAATACAGAACCTAAAACTATAGAACAACCCGCTGTTACTAATGAGGTTGATAACGCTTTCGCGAAAGCTAAACCAGTACTAGACTCAACGCGCTACAATGTAGCCTTCTTAATTATGGATGGCACTTTTAACACAGAGCTTACGGCACCTTTTGATATTTTTCAGCATACTATTTATAGAGAGAATATAAAAGCGATGAATGTTTTTACAGTAGCAAACACTCTACAACCCGTGCGTACCTTTGAAGGAATGTATCTCCTACCAGATTTTGACTATACTGCCAAAGACCTACCTAAAATAGATATACTAGTTGTACCAAGTGCAGAGCATCACCTAGATACAGATCTGGAGGATGAAGCGCTCATTAACTTTGTAAAAAAAGTAGATAAAGAAGCTATGTTTGTAACCTCACATTGCGATGGTGCTTTTGTACTAGCAAAGGCAGGTTTACTAGACAACAGTGTCTCAACGACCTTCCCGAGTGACATCGATAAGATGCGCGAGACGTTTCCTAAACTTGATATTAGAAAAGATGTATTATTTGTACACGATGGGAAGTATATCACCTCTGCCGGAGGTGCAAAAAGTTTTGAAGCCGCTCTCTATCTTACCGAACTTCTTTACGGCGCAGAAATTGCAAGATCACTAGCTGGAGGGTTAGTGATTGACTGGAAACTAGATGATGTACCGCACCTCATAACAAAGTAATAATATGGAAAATTCAAAAATCACTACCGTCATTTTTGACTTAGGAGGCGTTCTCATAGACTGGAGCCCCGAGTATGTATATCTCAAAGAATTTAGAGGCGATCGAGAGAAAATGGACTGGTTTTTAGAACACGTTTGTGCTTGGGACTGGAATGTAAATCAAGATGCAGGCTATCCATTAGAAAAAGCAACCCAAGACCGCATCGCTATGTTTCCAGAGTATGAAGAGCTCATAAAAATGTATTACGGCCGCTGGGAGGAGATGCTTGGTTTTACACACCTGGACACGCTCAAAATATTAAAAGAACTAGTAGATAATCCAGACTATAGAGTGCTAGCATTAACAAACTGGAGCGGAGAGACCTTTCCTGTTGCGCTAGAAAAGTTTCCTTGGCTGCAGTGGTTTGAAGGAATTCTAGTTTCTGGTGATGAAGGTACGCGCAAACCTTTTAAAGAAATTTACGACCTTATGCTAGACAGGTATCATATTAATCCAGCAGAGGCTGTTTTTATAGATGACAGTCTTAACAATGTTGAGGGCTGTAAACGCTCTGGCATAGCCGGAATTCATTTTAAAAATGCAAAAACACTAGCTGTACAACTTAGAACACTTGGTGTACACGTAACTTTACAATAATTATATAATGATTAAAATATATCACAATCCTCGTTGTACAAAAAGTAGACAAGGTCTTGCTGTCGTAGAGGCTTTTGGAAAAGAGTTTGAAGTAGTCAAGTATCTTGATACTTCTCTTAGTACAGAGCAACTTAATGAGATTATAAACATACTTGATATTAAACCCATAGAGCTCGTTAGAAAAAATGAAGCCATCTGGAAAAGCGATTATAAAGGAAAAGACCTCACAGATGCTCAAATAGTGGCTGCGATGAGTGAAAATCCAAAATTAATTGAGCGTCCCATTGTAATTCTCGATAAAAATGGCGTTATTGGTAGACCAACAGAGTTAATTAATGAACTCTTAGAGAAATAAATAACTACAATTTTAAGACATTATGAAATCAATAGTCACTCTAGCCATCGTTGCTTTTCTTGGTATGACAACCGTACAAGCACAAAAAGTTGCAAATGCGCCAGTACAAAAAGAACAAGTAAGCCAAATTGATATGCTTGCTCAAAAATTAAACCTTACAGCAGAGCAAAAAGCAAATGTTGCAAAGACTCTTACAGGTTTTAAAGCTACAGAAGATAGACTTAAAGCTAGTAATATGAATGCGACAGACAAGCAAGCAGCACTAGACAAAGTGGCAAGTCGTAAAAACGGAAACTTAAAGACATACCTCACAGATGAGCAGTATGCTATATATGTGAAGCTTACACAGCTTTAAGAATAAAACAACATAATTTAAAAGACCAAACTTAATTCAGTTTGGTTTTTTTTTATGTAATAATTATAAAATATTGCATATCAAGATAATCTACCTAACAAAAAAAGCCACTCGTACGAGTGGCTTTTTTATTATAAGTATCATAATGCTCTATGCATCCTTATGCATAAAGGCTTGCTTTGCAAGTAAAACTTCATCTGTCTCTACGTGATCATCATCAGGTACACAGCAATCTACTGGACATACGGCAGCACACTGTGGCTCTTCGTGAAAACCTTTACACTCAGTACACTTATCTGGTATAATATAGTAAATCTCATCGCTCATTGGCTCTTGCGCCTCGTTTGCATCTACTTCTTTACCGTTAGGTAGTACTACATTTCCTTCCAGATCTGTACCATCTGCATAGCGCCAGTCATCTGCTCCTTCATATATTGCCGTATTAGGACATTCTGGCTCGCAGGCACCGCAGTTTATACATTCGTCTGTTATGATAATTGCCATAGGTTTCTTTTTGGGTAACTTTGCACAAAAATAATGCCTAGCCATCGATTTGCCAAAACACTATGACGCTTCAACAAAGAATTAACGCTTTTAGTAAACTCGGGACTTTCTTGAGTCAGTTCTCACGCACTAATATTGCTCAAAAAGAGGGAGTTGCACACAATGACCTATTTTTTGACGGAATGAAACATCAGTTTAAACTCGCGCGAGAAAACAACGGGTGGTTCACGCAAGAAAATATTCTTTTTGCACTTGAGGGATGGGCTGCACTCCTTACCGAAGAAAAGCTTAGCGAGTGGATGAGCGGTTATAATGACGCTTTCGCGAAAGCGCAATCCCAAAAAACCGTTGCTATCATAATGGCAGGTAACATCCCGCTAGTAGGTTTCCACGACTTTTTGTGTGTACTTATTGCAGGTCAAAACGTCGCAATAAAACAATCTTCAAACGATAAGCACCTACTACCCTACCTAGCCAAATATCTGGAATATGTAGCACCAGACTTTAAAGGTCGTATCTCATTTACAGAAGAAAAACTACCCGAACACGATGCTGTGATTGCTACGGGAAGTGATAATACAGCAAGATATTTTGAATATTACTTTGGTATGAAGCCTAACATTATAAGAAAAAACAGAAACTCTGTTGCCATACTTACGGGTGATGAGAGTGAAGAGCAACTTAAAGCGCTAGGTGAAGATATATTTAGATACTACGGTCTAGGCTGTCGCAATGTATCTAAATTACTGGTGCCAGAAGGATATAACTTTGACGCTTTTTTTAAAGCTATCTACTCGTGGAGCGATGTGATGAACGACGCAAAGTATGCAAATAACTATGACTATAATAAGGCAGTATACCTTATGAGCCTTTTTGACCTACTAGAAAATGGGTTTTTAATGCTTAAGGAAGATGAAAGTTACGGCTCTCCTATTGCTACATTATTTTATGAAAAATATGAGTCAAAAGAATCTCTTGATTTAAAACTTTCTCAAGATGCAGATAAAATACAGTGCATTGTAGGTGATGATAAAAATCTGCAAGGTTTCAAATCACTTATACCATTTGGAAAGACTCAAAAACCGAATCTTCAAGATTATGCCGATGGAGTTGATACTATTGCATTTTTAGTATCGATTTTGCCATAATTTTATCATTTTATCTATAATATTCTATGGGGTTTTGAGCATCTTTGCATTTCAAAATTAGCATAAAATGAAGAAGCACAACTTTAGCGCAGGACCTTGTATTTTACCTCAAGATGTTTTTCAAGAAGCATCACAAGCCATATTAGATTTTAATGATTCTGGTTTATCCATACTGGAGATTTCTCACAGAAGTAAAGACTTTGTAGATGTAATGGATGAGGCTAGGCAACTGGCCCTAGAGCTACTGGGCCTAGAAGGTAAAGGGTATAAAGCGCTTTTCTTACAGGGAGGTGCGAGTACACAGTTTTTAATGACTGCATATAACTTATTGCAATCTAAAGCTGGTTACATAAATACCGGTACTTGGAGTGATAAAGCAATAAAGGAAGCTAAGCTTTTTGGGGAGATTGTAGAGGTTGCGTCTAGTAAAGAGGCAAACTTTAATTACATACCTAAAGGATACTCAATTCCAGAAGGACTAGATTATTTACACCTTACAAGTAACAATACCATCTTCGGGACACAGATAAAGGATTTTCCTGAAGTAGACTGTCCTCTCATATGTGATATGAGTAGTGACATCTTCTCTAGAGAGATAGATTTTGGACAATTTGATCTTATCTACGCAGGTGCTCAAAAAAATATGGGACCAGCAGGTACTACACTTGTTGTTATACGTGAAGACATCTTAGGGAAAGTGACACGTCAAATACCTTCTATGCTCAATTATGAAACGCATATAAGCAAAGGAAGTATGTTTAACACACCTGCAGTCTATGCAGTATATGTCTCTATGCTTACAATGAGATGGCTTAAAAACCTAGGAGGTGTAAAAGCTATTGAGGAGATTAATGATCGCAAAGCAACCTTACTCTATAGTGAGATTGAGCTTAACCCATTATTTAAAGGATTTGCTGCCAAAGAAGATAGATCTACAATGAATGCTACTTTCTCACTAACAGATGGAGATCTTAAAGATGCCTTTGATACAATGTGGAAAGAAGCCGGTATAAACGGTCTTAATGGACACAGAAGTGTAGGAGGCTATAGAGCGTCTATGTATAATGCACTATCTATGGATAGTATAGGTGTATTAGTAGACGTAATGAGCGAGCTAGAAAGAAAAGCATAATTTAAAAAAAACGCATACAACACTATATACTATGAAAGTATTAGCAAACGACGGAATATCACAAACAGGAGTTGACGCGCTTACAGCAGGAGGCTTTGAAGTAATTACTACAAACGTAGCTCAAGATCAACTTGAGAACTATATTAACACAAATGAGATAGATGTTATACTTGTGCGCAGTGCAACCACAGTGCGTAAAGAGTTAATAGACGCTTGCCCTTCTATAAAAGTTATAGGCCGTGGTGGGGTAGGTATGGATAACATTGATGTACAATATGCACGTGATAAAGGACTTCACGTGATTAATACACCAGCAGCTTCTTCGGCATCTGTTGCAGAGCTTGTTTTTGCTCACCTTTACAATGGTGTACGTTTTCTGTTTGACTCAAACCGAAATATGCCTCTAGATGGTGATACAAAATTTAAAGGTTTAAAGAAAGCTTACGCGAAAGGAACCGAGCTACGTGGTAAAACACTTGGTGTTATCGGTTTTGGACGTATAGGTCAAGAAACTGCAAAAATTGCTCTTGGTGTAGGGATGAAAGTAATCTTTCACGACCCATTTACAGAAGAGGCTACTGTTGAAGTTCCATTCTTTGATGGACAGTCGGTTTCTTTTACAATACAATCTATATCTAAAGAAGAGTTATTAAAATCTGCAGATTTTGTGACCCTTCACGTACCTGCACAAAAGGACTACGTAATAGGTAAACCAGAGTTTGAGCTTATGAAAGATGGTGCAGCAATTGTAAATGCAGCTCGTGGTGGAGTTATTGATGAAGTAGCTCTTATCGCAGCTTTAGACAGTGGTAAATTATCATTTGCAGGTCTTGACGTTTTTGAGAACGAACCTACTCCAGCCGTACAAGTACTTATGAATCCTAAAGTAAGCCTTACACCACACATAGGGGCGGCAACTGGTGGAGCTCAAGATCGCATAGGTACAGAGCTAGCAGAACAGATTATGAGTATTTTAAAATAATGCAACGACATTAAACATTTGATTTCTAAATTGAATTAAATTGCTTTTTATCGATAAAAACAAGCAAACCATCCTTTTGGATGGTTTTTTTATGGCTGTTTGTCAAACCGCTTAAATTAATTCGTAAATTGAAAACTCACAATTAAAACTAAAATAATATGTCAGGATTACTAGATCTACTTAATGGACCAATAGGAAAAACGCTCATCCAAGGAGCTAGCGCAAAAGCTGGACAATCTGAAGGAGATACTGCAAACGTATTAAGTATGGCTTTGCCAGTACTTATGGGTGCAATGAAAAAAAATGTACAAACCCCAGAAGGTGCTGCTGGATTAATGGGAGCTTTAAGTGGAAAACATAGTGGTGGTATTCTTGACCAACTAGGAGATCTTATGGGTAATGGAGGACCTAGTGATGACGTATTACAAGATGGTGCAGGTATTTTAGGACACTTACTAGGTGGTAACCAGCCACAAGTAGAAAACGCACTAAGTAGTAAAACGGGTGTAGATGCTGGTTCTATCGCACAAATTCTTAAAGTTGCTGCTCCAGTACTTATGGGTGTGTTAGGAAAACAAACACAGCAAAATAATGTAAGCGATGGTAGTGGTATGAATGCACTTTTAGGAAGTATGCTAGGAGGGCAACCACAAGAAAACCAAAGCCTTATTACAACACTACTAGACTCAGACGGGGACGGTAGCATCCTTGACGATGTAGCTGGTATGGTATTAGGAAGTAATAAAGAAAAAGGTGGTATAGGAGGCCTACTAGGTGGTCTTTTTGGAAAATAAGATTATTACACCATTTAAGATAGTAAAAGGATGCCTACGTAGGCATCCTTTTTTTTGTTCCCTAAGTGTAAGGCTACGTTCACTCAATGGTGATACTATTAATGAATGCCGCATTCTAAATTTACAATGTACAATTATCAAGCTATCGTTAATACCTTATTAATTGCTACAGAAATTATTTGTAAAACCATTAATTTTAGTATTATGAAAAAACTATGTTACACACTACTACTCACAGCGGTCATTATAGGATGCGCCAGCACCTCAAAAAAACAAGACATTACAAATAGCTCAGAGGCTATGTCTGACACGGTACGCATCGCAAATGATAGTCTTGAATACGAGATTATAATTATAGAACCTGGATTTAATCAGTGGCTAGTCACACAACCCCCTAGAGGTTATTATGAGCAGTTCTGGCTTGAGAATAGAAATGTAATTTTTGTAAATGAATATAATAATCGCGTAGTAAATACAACGCAGTATGACCCTAACCTTTACATACAACAAATAGATTACCAGCGTGGTATAGACTACGGTTATGAAGTAAACTACTTGTTATATAACTGGTTTGAATATTTTCAACAACGTAACAACCAGAAACTACGATAATCGTATTTTTGCAGCGCTATGGAAAACTTTAAAACGCGCTGGGAAATCACAAAAAGCTGGCAATTTATTCACGTTATACTGGGATTGATTGCCAGTTTCATATCGGCTTTCTTACTTTCGAAAGCTATTATTTCAAAATTTTTAGAAGCAACTTCTATTACCTATCTAGTGCTTCTCTCGCTCGGTACACTCCTACTCACCTACCTTATCATTAAATTTACCCTGTGGTTATTTACAAAATTATATGACAGATGGGGCGTTAGTTATAGATGGGAGCTTATTGCAATTTTTCTTGCCTTTGCCGTAACTGGCTCAACAGCAGGTAGGTTATCTAACCCTTTAATGGAAATTATAGGCTTAGATAAAAATCTCACTAGTGGGTGGATTTATTGGCCTGTTAGAATCTTGTTAATTTTCCCAATATATCAAGTGTTATTAGTGATATTTGGTTGGTTATTCGGTCAGTACACATTCTTTAAGGCATTTGCCATAAAAATGGTTTCTAGAATGGGATTAGGCTTTATATTTACAAAATAGATTTTGAAAGAACAGAGACTACATAATTTACAACGCGCAGCTGCATTTCTTATAATGCTTGCCTTTCTATTACCTGCGCTTGTCTCTTTCATACACAGTACAGAAAACCACACACATTACGATACCTGTTCATTTGGTAATAAAACTCACGTACACGAGAAGAAGCTAGATTGTGATCTAGGAGATCTTCATATTGTAAAGGAAGGAGTTTACGCTTTCGCGAAAGCGTACCAAACAACCACAATTTTAATTAAAAAAAGTAATGATGCACAGTTAAGTACATCATATACAACCACAGTCATAACATCTTCAGACCGTGGACCACCGTTTTGTTAAGCATTGAATAACATTCAATAATTACCAAAACAATTTTTATGAAATTTTATTTATGGCTTAGCATTGCCTTGCTGAGCATTACAGCTACAGCACAAGAGTGCTCGTACACTTTATCTGGATACATTATAGATTTACACGATAATGAAGTGCTTCAAGAAGCGACCATTATTATAGTAGGTTCTGAGCGATCTGTGACAACAGATGCTCAAGGAAAATATGTGATTACAGATCTTTGTGAGGACCAGTATACATTACAGGTATCTCATCCTGCGTGTGAGACACAGCTTGTAAAAGTAACTGTAAGCGGTAATACAACTCGTACTATTAATATGGAGCATCACCTAGAGTCTCTAGGCGATGTAGAGATTGTTGCACACGCTCATAAAAGTAAAAGCCGTACAGCGACAGAGAGTGTGGTAGACCACAACCTCTTAGAAAATAATAGCGCAGCATCACTAGGTGATGCGCTTAAAAACCTAAGTGGTGTTACCTCTTTAAACACGGGTAACTCTGTTGTAAAACCTGTAATACAAGGTCTACACTCTAGTAGAGTAGTACTTATTACAGAGGGTACGAGATTGCAAGATCAAGAATGGGGTGTAGAACACGCACCTAATATAGATGTAAATGCAGCTGGTGAAGTCACAGTTATTAAAGGAGCGGCAGGATTGCAATATGGTGGTGATGCTATAGGAGGCACCATTATCATAGAGCCAGAGCAGGTACCTGTAAAGGATACCCTTTTTGGACGAACAATTATTACCGGTGCGACCAATGGTCGTGGAGGTTCTCTGACTACTTCTTTGATAAAATCATATAATAACGGCTGGTATGGCGGCATAAATGGAACTTTAAAACGCTTTGGGGATTTTGAAGCGCCAGATTATGTACTAAGTAACACAGCTCTGTATGAGAGAGACCTTTCTGTACGTATAGGAGTTAATAAATATCGTTATGGCGTAGAGGCTAGCTACTCGATTTTTGACAAAGAATCTGGTATTTTACGCTCATCGCACGTAGGTAATGCTGCAGATCTATCGGTTGCTATAAACAGCCAAGAGCCCTTTGTAGTGGAGCCATTTACGTATGATATTAATGCTCCAAGACAGGATGTAAAACATCAAATTGCAAAACTAAAGTCATTTTATCGCTTTGATAACTTTGGGAAGTTAAGTGCTCAAGTAGATTACCAGCGCAATAACAGACTTGAGTTTGATATACGTCGCGACAGCGATGACTTAAGACCATCTATTGATCTACAACTTGAAACTATAGGAGGAAAAATAGATTTTGACTACACTGCAGATAATACCATTACCGCAAAGGTGGGTGTTTCTGGAAGATATCAAGATCACTTTCCCGACCCCGTTACTGGAGTAAGAAGACTAATACCAGATTACCAAGGTTATGACTTTGGTATCTATGCATTAGGTTCTAAAGACTTTGGAAAGTGGACTATAGAGGCAGGTGCAAGATATGATTACAACCGCATCAATGCAGAAAAGTTTTACATCACTAGCCTCTGGGAAGCCAGGGAATATGATGTAAACTTTGCTCAGTTTGTAGTTGAAGAATTTGAAAATCAAATATTTGTAAAACCAGAATTTGAATATCATAATTTCTCAGCAACAGCAGGAGCCTCTTATGAGGTAAATGATGCGACTACGGTTTCCTTAAACTACGCACTAGCATCGCGCTCGCCTAATGTATCAGAATTATTTTCTGATGGATTACACCAGAGTGCTGCCCGTCTCGAGCTAGGTGACCTAAGTTTTAATCAGGAAGTCGCAAATAAAATTTCATTAAATTTTACAAGATCTACAGACACTTGGAGTTTTACTATTGCTCCGTTTGCAAACTTTATTGAGGATTTTATCCTTATAGAGCCTACAGGCGTACAGCAAACCTTAAGAGGTAGTTTTCCTGTATGGGAGTATAGACAGACACAAGCTAGACTGTTAGGTTTTGACATAGATAACAACGTTCAAGTAACAGATCGTTTTGAATTTTCTAACCAGTTTTCACTGGTAAAAGGAAAGGATGTAACCTTTGATAATGCTTTAATTAATGTGCCTTCGGCGAGTACGCGTAACAGTGTTACGTATACAATGCCGTCTGTAAATAACTTAAAGCTGTCACTTGAGAGTAACTATGTATTTCGTCAAAATGAATTTCCAGACACAAACTTTGACGTTTTTCTACCTGAGACTAACACAACAGAGATAGTAGATATAAGCACACCTCCCGATGCGTATCATCTTCTCAACTTTAGAAGCTCTATTGATTTTGCAATAAATGACAAGAGCAATCTTAATGTAGGCCTTATGGTAAACAATCTATTTGACACCTCTTATAGGGAGTACTTAAATCGCCAGCGCTATTTTGCAGACGATCTAGGTAGAAATGTTTTATTACAACTTAAAATTAATTATTAGAATCACGTTTTCGCGAAAGCGTAATAACACACAAACAATGAAAAATTTTAGAAATTACACACTTATCGCCCTTACTGCCGTTAGCCTTGCAGCTTGTTCTAGTGATGATGATGGAGATATTCCAGAAATAATCAATGAAGAAGAGGTAATAACAACCTTAAATCTTACACTACAGTCTGGCGCAGAAACAATCGTTCTTACATCACAAGATCTTGATGGAGATGGTCCTAACGCACCTACAATTACTGTATCTGGCAACTTAGATGTAAGTACTGTTTATAACGGTACTGTAGAGTTTCTTAACGAAACAGAAAGCCCTGCCGATGATATTACAGAAGAGGTAGAAGAAGAGGCAGATGAGCACCAAGTGTTTTATACACCGAGCTCTGGAGTAGATGCAGCGATTACATACGGTAACTTTGATAGTGATAACAACGCACTTGGTACTGTAATAACACTTACTACTGGAGCAACTGCTGGTACAGGTTCACTTACAGTTACCCTACGTCACGAGCCTACTAAGCCTAACGATGGAACGTTAAGTGCTGCTGGTGGTGAAACAGATATTCAAGTTACTTTTCCTATTACTGTTGAGTAATGTAAAGTAGGTATGCTTTTAATAATAAAAGGGATAGCGCTAGTGCGCTATCCCTTTTATTATTTTATGATGTATATCCTACTGTTGCGGTGGTGCCTGTATTCCTTCTTGTTCTGGTTTTTCAAAAAGACTCATTACTGCTCTTCCCAAAAACTCTGTTACATCACCTGCTATAAGTCCTTCTATACCGTATTGATTTACGGCAACATCTGCTGCTAGACCGTGAAAGTAAACTCCCATCATCGCTGCCTCCATAGGGTGGTATCCTTGTGCTAGATGTCCCGTAATGACTCCTGTAAGCACATCTCCTGTTCCTGCTGTAGATAGACCTGGATTACCTGTAGTATTAATATAAAGCTGCATATCATACACTGTAATAGTATGTGCTCCTTTTATAACTATGATAACATTATGATTTTTTGCAAATTTTGCTGTTTTTTCTAGCTTATCAAAGTTGTCATCCCACTTCCCTACTAGCCTCTCTAATTCTCCTGGATGAGGCGTGAGTATAGATAATGCAGGTACTTGCTTCATAAGTGCAGGTCGCTTTGCTATTATGTTTATAGCATCTGCATCAATAACTAGTGGTGCTTTTTGTGATTTTAAAAACGACTCCATCGCGGCAACAGTTTTCTCATCTGTCCCCATACCTGGACCTATAGCAATAGCATTTGCCTCTGTCTGAAAATCTATCTCTTCAAAAACTTTCCCATTAAAGTTATCCGTTTCAACCATTACTTCTGGCAATGCTGTTTGTAAGATAGGCACCCCTATTTGTGGTACATAGGCAGTTACAAGGCCACTTCCAGCTCTTAGTGCAGCCTTACTGGCAAGCTGTACTGCTCCCATTTTACCAAAGCTTCCTCCTATAATTAAACTATGCCCAAACATCCCTTTATGAGTATACTGTGAGCGACCTTTATACATTTGCTGTATTTCGGGTTTGCTTATGAGCTGTACATCTGTAGGTGTGGTTGCTAGATACTCAGGGTCCAGACCTATATCAATAGTATCCCACATATTTATATACTTCCCTGTTTCTGGTAAAAAGAAAGCAAGCTTAGGAGACATAAAACTCAATACAAAGGTGGAGTGTACAACAATATCATCCTTCTCTAAGCCTCTGTCTGTATACATTCCTGAGGGTATATCTATAGATAAAGTGTAGGCTTTAGACTCATTAATCTTTACAAAGAGTGCTTTTACCCAATCTTCTGGACATCTATTAAGTCCTATTCCAAAAATTCCATCTACCACAATATCTTGCGGACTTATCTCTGGGAAGTTTTCTACTCCCTTAATTATCTCAGGCCATTTTTTTACTTCATTTTTAAGAGCTTCATATGCCTTTAAAAAATCTGTAGATCGCTTATCGTTACAATCTACAATGTATGTATCTACGTTATAGCCATTTTTAAGTAGTAACCTTGCTATAACTAAGGCATCACCACCATTATTTCCTATACCACAAAATACTTTTATAGGTACTGGCTGTCCTTGCAATCGTTTATGCATCCACTCATATACATAACCTCCGGCACGCTCCATTAAGTTATAAGATGGTATACCCTCCTTCTCTATTGTTACTTTGTCTGCTTCGTATAGTTGTTTAGAACTAAAAATCTTCATAAGTATAGGTGTTAATGAGCTTCTTTGCTCACAGTCATTAGTATAAGTAAGTGTATTATCAAAATAATGATAAGATCTATGTTCTATCATTAAATAAGAGAGAAAACTTTATAGAAATTATCACATTTACAATAAAGCAAGGATTGTTTATGGTTATTTATGATATCCGTAAAACTAAATTCTCTGCATTGCCTGTTTAGGTAAAAGTAATACATTTACTTCATCACAGACAAGATGATCGAAGCACAAAACATAACTACTTTTTATACTACCTCTATTACTATAGGTACAATTACCCCTATGGGGTATTCTGTATATATATCGTTCATTTAGTTTCCGTAGTCGCGGGACACTCTTCACACACACAAATTAGATTTATTCATTAGTTTTTACTCAGGTAAAAATGACAAAGCATTTGTATATGCGTGTATTAAAATTTGGAGGCACTTCTGTAGGAAGTGTAGAAAACATAGAAAAAACAATTGCCATCGTGGCAAACCAGGCAGCTCAAAGTCCTGTAGCCGTAGTCGTGTCTGCCCTAGGTGGTGTAACAGATTTGTTACTAAGGGCTGGAGCACTAGCAGCAAAAAAAGAAGAGAGCTACAAAGATATTCTTAAAGAAATCTCTCAAAAGCATATATCTTTTACAGATACACTCACTGGTGGTGACCAAGAGATTCTCAAAGCGATTACTTTACAAATGTCACACCTAGAGGACTTACTTAAAGGTATCTATCTTATAAATGAACTCTCTCCAAAAACCTTAGATAAACTAGCTGCCTATGGAGAACTTACAAGCAGTTACATCATAGCTGCTGCGTTTAAACATAAAAGTATAGATGCAAGTCTTAAAGATAGTAGAGAACTTATTATAACAGATGCAAACCATACAAAGGCTGGGGTTCTTTATGAGATTACAAACCAAAACATCACCACATATTTTGCTGAAAAGAAAGCAAAAATCACCGTTCTAGGCGGATTTATCGCACGTACAGAGGCAGGTGATACAAGTACACTAGGTCGTGGAGGATCAGACTTTACAGCAGCAATTATAGCAGCAGCCCTAGATGTAGAGCAACTAGAAATCTGGACAGATGTAAGCGGTATGTTTTCGGCAAATCCAAAGCTGGTAAAACAGGCAAAACCTATACGTGACATATCATATCACGAGGCGATGGAGTTATCGCATTTTGGAGCAAAGGTGCTCTACCCTCCTACTATTGTGCCTGCGCTTAGTAAAAATATCCCTATTTACATAAAAAATACAATGGCTCCAGATGAAGCTGGAACTCGTATAGGCGAGCAAGAAGGAAGTAATGGAAACCCTATTAAGGGAATCTCTCATATAAGTGATGTTGCACTACTCACGCTAGAAGGCGCAGGAATGGTGGGTATTTCTGGAATTTCAAAACGCCTTTTTGAAGTACTTTCTTTACAGCAGATTAATGTAATATTAATTACACAGGCTTCTAGCGAACATAGTATATGTATAGGAGTAATGGAGGCAGATGCCTTGCGTGCAAAAACAGCAATAGAAACAGAGTTTGCTTACGAGCTATCGCTACGTAAGATTGACCCGGTGATTGTTGAGACTTCTCTTGCAATAATCGCACTCGTAGGAGAATCTATGAAAAGTCATCAAGGGATATCTGGTAAAATGTTCTCCACACTTGGTAAAAACAACGTAAATATACGCGCCATTGCACAAGGAGCGAGTGAGAAGAATATCTCGGCAGTAATTGCCGAGAAGGATGTAAAGAAAGCGCTTAACAGCTTGCACGAAGTATTCTTTGAAGGTAACCGTAAGCAAATAAACCTATTTGTAACAGGTGTAGGTAACGTAGGTGCAAAGCTTCTTGAGCAAATTAACAATCAAAAGCAATATCTTAAAGAGCACCTCAACCTCAACATAAGAGTACTGGGACTTTCTAACAGTCGCAAGATGCTCGTATCGCAAGACCCTATAGATCTCAATAACTGGGAGGCACAACTAGATGGAGGAGAAAAAGCAGATATTTTACGCTTTCGCGAAAGCGTAATAAACCTCAACCAGCGCAACTCAGTTTTTGTAGACATCACCGCAAATGAACCTGTGGCAATGGCATATGAGGAATACTTAAGAAATAGCATTGCCGTAGTTGCTTGTAACAAAATAGCCGCCGCAGGTAAGCAAGAGTATTATGCAAATCTAAAAAGGCTTAGCCGCAAGTACAACGCTCCGTTTAAATTTGAGACTAATGTGGGCGCAGGACTGCCTATAATAGACACCTTGCAAAACCTTATTGCCTCTGGTGATAGAATTACTAAGGTGCAGGCCGTACTCTCGGGAAGCTTAAACTTTGTTTTTAACAACTTTAAAAGTGGTGGTAGCTTTTATGATGTGGTACAACAGGCCAAAGAAGAAGGATATACAGAGCCAGACCCACGCATAGACTTAAGTGGTGTAGATGTGGCACGTAAAATTCTTATACTAGCTAGAGAAAGCGGTCTTGAGCTAGAGCTAGAAGATATTGTAAACACACCTTTTTTAACCAAAAACAATCTCGAAAGCACAGACGTTCCTCACTTCTTTGAAACCCTTAAAGAAGATGCAGCACACTTTGAAAAACTAGTTGCCGATGCTACAGCAGATGGCAAGCGCCTTAAGTATGTAGCCCAGCTAGATAATGGTAAAGCAAGCGTAGGCTTACAGTCTGTAGGTTCAGACAGTCCGTTTTACAACCTCGAGGGGTCAGATAATATTGTGCTTTTTTACACAGCACGTTATCCAGAGCAACCGCTTATTGTAAAAGGTGCAGGTGCAGGTGGTGACGTTACCGCCAGCGGACTCTTCAGCGATATCATAAGACTTAGATAATTTTAATATGTCTCAACAAACACATAAAGAAAGCGCTAAAACTCGTGATGAAGTACGTATTTTTTGCCCCGCAACTGTTGCAAACGTAAACTGCGGTTTTGATTCGCTAGGCTTTGCCCTTGAGGGCATAGGTGATGAGATGGTTTTTAGAAAAACCGAAGGTCGCGGAGTAACGATTACAGAAATTACAGGTGACGATTTACCTATGGAGGCGCATAATAATGTTGCCGGCGTGGCAGGTAATGCAATGCTAGAAGGCATTAACGATGACTTTGGAGTTGAAATAGAGATTCATAAAAAAATACGATGTGGTTCTGGTATAGGCAGTAGCAGTGCAAGCGCGGCTGGTGCCGTTTACGGTATCAATCAATTACTTGATGAGCCATTATCTAATCTTGAACTCACTCGCTATGCAATGAAGGGTGAAGCACTTGCAAGTGGTAATGAACACGCAGATAATGTGGCTCCTTGTATTTATGGAGGCACAACGCTAGTTACCGGCTACTCTCCTCTTAAAATTATAGCGCTCCCACCTTTGGAAAAGGTATACGTAGGTATACTACACCCGCATATTACCATAAAAACCAAAGAAGCAAGGGAGATTTTACCCAAAACGGTACCTCTTGCAGATGCCATTAAGCAATCGCAACATCTAGCCGGTTTTGTCGCTTCACTATATGAATGGGATAAAGAACTTTTTTCAGAGAGTATACAAGATATGCTTGTAGAGCCCCACCGCAAGCAATTGATTCCGCATTTTGATGAGATACGCACTATTTCTAAGGAGAACCAATGCATTGCCTTTGGCATATCTGGTAGCGGGCCTAGTATGTTTTGTCTCGCTTTCGCGAAAGCGCACATAGACTCATATCTAGCTAAGAGTGTAGCCTTGTATCAAGAAAACGGTCTCCAAGTAGACAGCTACTCCAGCCGGATTTCTGGCGCGGGTTGCCATACCATATAATACAATAAAAAATGCCGAGCAATTGCCCGGCATTTTTCTTTGGTTGGATTGTGAAGGTAATTAATTATTCATTCTGACCATACTTCTCTGCATATCGTTTTGCAAGCTTAGTCTGGTGTGATTCTAAACTAATATCACGACCTTGTATAAAGGCTCTAGATAGATTGTTACCTCTCATATCTAACGCATTGCCATCACTTATAAAAAGTGTAGCATCTTTACCAGGCGCTAGCGTACCAGTTGTAGAAGCTATCCCCATAATCTTAGCAGGATTTAAAGTAATCATTTTAAGCGCGTCTTCATCGCTTAACCCAAATTGTGTTACTTGACCTGCATAAAATGGCAGGTTACGCACTTGCCAGTACTCTGCATCATAGCCTAAAGCTACAGTCACACCTGCATCTGTAAGTAACTTTGGTAATTTATAAGGTAGGTCATAATCGTGATCTTCCATAGATGGTAGTCCTTGTACACGTTGTAGTATCACAGGTATGTTTGCCTTAGCTAGTTCTTCTGCTACTTTATAAGATTGGTATCCTCCTACAAGCACTACATTAGTAAGTTGCATCTCTTTGGCAAATGCTATCACATCAAGAATTTGCTTTTGGTCATTTGCACTTATATATACTTTTTGTGTGCCGTTAAAGACATTCTTCATCGCATCAAAAGGTAAGTTTTTAGTTCCCTTAGCTTTACTGTAAGCTCTTGAGTTGTTAAAAAACACTTTAATCTTATTTATATCCTCTTTATACGACTTGTTAGGCTTATAACCAGGCTCTTCACCTAGCCACCATCTACCTCGACGCATTGTACGAGGCCAGTCCATAAAGATACCTTCATCTGTTTTATAAGCTGCATCTTCCCAGTTCCAAGCATCTAGCTGCACTACAGAAGAGGCTCCAGAGATGGTCCCTCCTACAGGTCTAATTTGTGCCATAAGTACTCCGTTAGGACGCATAGACTCTACAACCTTAGACTCTGCATTATAAGCAATGATACCACGTACGTGTGGGATCATCTCTCCTATCTCATCATCATCATTAGATTGTCTTACTGCGCCTACCTCTACAAGGCCTAGCGTTGTATTTGTTGCTATAAAACCAGGGTATACGTGTTTACCTGTGGCATTTATCACTGTTCCCTTTGTGGCGCTACCACCACTTTGAATTGTAGATATTTTACCATTTTCAAAAACGATAGTGGCATTATCTATTACGGTCCCATCACCTACGTGTGCTGTTGCTCCCGTTATTGTATAAGCAGTTGCTTGAGCTGGTGCAGGTGTTTGTTGTGCATTTGTTGTTGCTCCTAAAAGGAAAACAACGGCTACTAGTAATTGTTGTAGTGTTTTCATCTTAGTAAATTGTTTGTTCTGTATCACAATGCATACGTTGTTTTTCTTTCTTTCTTGCCGGCTGTGTTTTTAAGCCTTTGTTCTTTTCTGCAAGCATCATTGCAGTAAGTTGTGCTTTTTCTTTTTGTACCGTTGCGCGTAGTTCCTTATCCTTTTCTATATCAAAGAATACTTTTCCTTCTATTATAGTTTTTTCTGCTCTAGCTTTTATACTAAGTGGGTGATCTGACCATATAACGACATCTCCATCCTTACCAGGTTTTAGACTTCCTGCACGATCATCCATATGTAAAAGCTTTGCTGGATTTAATGTGACCATTTTCCAAGCGTCCTCTTCTTCAATACCTCCGTACTTATAGATTTTTGCAGCTTCTTGATTAAGACGTCTCGACATCTCTCCATCATCTGAGTTAATGGCTACTGTAACTCCTGCTCTGTGCATAATAGCAGCATTATAAGGAATCGCATCATTTACCTCATATTTATAAGCCCACCAGTCTGAGAAGGTAGATCCTCCTACGCCGTGCTTTGCCATTTTATCTGCAACCTTATAACCTTCTAGTATGTGTGTAAAGGTGTTTACATTAAAACCAAACTGCTCTGCCACCTTCATTGTCATATTGATCTCGCTCTGTACATATGAGTGACAAGAGATGAGACGCTCCATATTAAGAATGTCAACTATAGTTTCCATTTCCTCATCTACACGATACGGTTGTCCACTATTCTTCTTTGCTTCATATTCTTTACCTCTTGTAAAGTAGTCTACAAATACCTGCTCTACTCCCATTCTCGTTTGAGGAAATCTTGAGTAGCTATTCCAGTTTGCTTGTTTTACGTTTTCACCTAAGGCAAATTTGATAAACTTCTTGTCCTTAATTACCATTTCATCTATAGGTGCTCCCCACTTAAGCTTCATCACTGCGCTCTGTCCACCTATTGGGTTTGCAGATCCGTGTAGTAACTGGATGGCCGTTACTCCACCAGCTAGGTTACGATAAATATCAGAATCATCTGGATTAACCACATCACTCATACGAACCTCTGCTGTAGAGTTATGACCAGACTCGTTTATTGCAAAAGCAGCAATATGTGAGTGCTCATCTATAATACCAGAAGTAACGTGCTTACCTGTACCATCTACAACCATAGCTCCTCGCGCTGATAGATTTTTTCCAACTGCACTTATTTTTCCATCTTTGATTAAGACATCTGCATTCTCAAGAATACCCTCTGCCTCATTAGTCCAGACTGTTGCGTTTGTGATTAAAATATCTTGTTGCTTAGGACGTGTCTCATAACCAAAAGCCATATTAGGATATGTAAGTGGCATAACACCCAAAGCTTTATCACCACCTTTTTTATCATCCTTAGCTTCACTTGCCTCTAAAGCTGTCTTTCTAGAGGTAAAGTTCTTTTCTGTTCCATCTGCAAGAATTGCTTTACCATTAAGACCATTTACATCTGCTCTAGCAACAAGTCTTATAAACTTACCTTCGGCTTCTTTAAAAGTAACTGTAGCCCAGTCTTGTTTATAAGCAAACTCGCTCTTTACTTCTTCTCCTCCCTTTTTAAGAGTCGCTTTTGCCTTTTCGGTTGAGTTTTTTACTTCTAGATTGTAAGTAGCACCGTTAAGGTTAATTGCATAGTTGCCATCTATGTTTACTGTAGTCATATCCTTAACGACATTTTTATTACCCTGAATCCAGTGCTCAAATAATTTTGTGTCTTTTTCAAACACCTCTCCAGAAGTAATCATAAAGTTTGCCCACGCTCCATTTTTAAGAACACCTATCTCACCGCTCTTACCTACCATTTGCGCTGGTATCGTAGTAAGTGCTTCTAGCGCACGCTCTTTTGAAAGACCATACGTAATCGCCTTCATAAGGTGCTTTTTAAAATCCTTTGGTGATTTATGCTTAAATGTAGTAAGTGCAAATGTCACTCCAGCATCTTGTAATGCTTTAGGGTTTGTAGGTGCTTGATTCCAGTGCTTCATATCAGACAGCGCTACATATTCGGCTGCATATGGATCTTCCATATCATAGGCATCTGGAAATTTAAGTGGCAAGATCATTTTACGATTCATTGCTTGCACCTCACCTATACGCTTATACTCGTCACCTCCTGCAACAATTACGTAGTCTATCCCAAATTGATCTCCTAGTTTATCTATACGTAAGTCGTCATAAAGCCCGTCACCTTCAAAAAATTGCGGTAAGGTTTTATTTCGCGTAAGCGCTTCAAGAGACATATCCTTTGTATCTACATTTCCTTTCTCATACCAGTCTAAGTCGTGTTGTACTTGACGTAGTAAGGCTGTAGCTCCCATTTTTGAAGAAGGGTATGCTTGTCGAGAAGTAACGCTCTTGTCAAAAGAAAAATATTGTGCAAGACGCTCCTCCATCACTCGGTTTGCCGTATTACCATCATTGTTAAGAGCTATAAGTGCTCCCGTACCACGAGCGATACCATCGTGTTGTAAGGTTGCTACTACACCAAAACCTGCGTTTATATATTCGGTAGCCTTCTTTTTATCATACTCAAAGTCGTCATAGCCATTTTGCTCTGAGAGAATATGATCATTCCAGTATCCTCCCTCTCTCGAGTTATCATATTGAGAAGCACGACCAGAACCTCCAGCCCTCTTAGGCTTTGCAATACCAAAGTTTGTATAGATATCTACAAAAGATGGATAGATGTGCTTACCATCTAGGTCTACCACAACAGCATTTGCCGGGTACTTAGATGACTTACCTACAGAGACCACTCTACCATTTTGTACCACTAGGGTACCTTTCTTAATAGTTTCGCTTGGTGTGCTGTGTATTGTGGCGTTTGTAAACACCGTAAAGTTTTCATTTTTGGACTTAACTCCAGCATTTGCCGGAAAGTAATCTTGCGCATACATTGTAAATGAACAAGTTACCAGCCCTAAGACAAGTAATTTTTTAAAGAACATATTTAGATTGTAAATTATTTAGTTCTTAAAGATAACTACCTTGTTAAGCAAGGGTTAAGGTTTAATAAATATTTAAGAGACTTTTAACATCAAAAAGTCTCTGGAAACTGCTTGTCATAGTTCACCAGTAATGCAACCATATAACTGTAGCTTTCTAAACCACCCGGCTGGTTATTTGCCTTAAGGTAGTTACTATAAAAGAGATCAAATAAGGGCTCAAGCGGGTTATCCATCTCATCCCAAAAGTCTCTGGAGAGTTGATACTGTGCAAGTATTCCAGGATGCACCTTACTTTTTAATAAATTACCTAGCTCTTTATCTCGGCGGTACACATCATTTAAGCAATACCTAAGTGCAAAAATACTTCCCGAGTATTGAAAATGTATGTCCTCATTATTAAGCGTAGCCATAACTGCCATAAAGTTTGCCTCATTTTCTTTGGCAAACCCTAGCTGGTGGGCTTGCTCGTGACAAGATATAACAGGCCACCTGTGAGCGGGTACCATCCCATTTATTTGCGCCTCATTTGTGATGGGGTTGAGATAACCACTATATCCCATAACAGATAATGGATATCGCAATAATGAGTTTTTTATACTTTTAGGAGGGTATTGCAAGGAAGGAAACTTCTGTTGTAAAGTTTCATAGCCGTTGAGGGTTTGATTAAATATTTCCGCTTTCGCGAAAGCGTAATCAACCACCGCACTATCATTTACAGCAAGTGCCGAGTGTAATCTATTACTATTATAAAGAAGTTTTTCTGTAAGTGACACAAGCTCTTGGGTGGTGTACTCATTATCTATTGACAAGGATTTGTGTAGTGGTAAGCGGTAATAATTCATCCCCCAAAGCAGGTGAAAGGCAAAATATACAATAGAAAGCATCGCAAGGGTCCGTAGTAAGAACGACTTGATGGTCTTAAATCTATTTCTTACCAAGATTACAATCTCACGTACCGCAAGCACGATTAAAACCGCATACATAATATCTCCAAAGGAAAACGGTAACCACCCAAAAGCATATCTAAAACCTTTTGAAATCACAGGATATATCCCATTACTGTACCACTGCTCTACAGCTTGTGGATATAAAGCTAGTAGTCGTACAACGAGCATTTGTACAAATAATAGTAATCCAATTATGAGGGTTATGCGATTCTTTTTCAAGCGATATGATTTAAATTCGTCACAATTTACAATGTGAGTTTAACAAAGTTGACTTAAAAATTACAATTCAAATTGCTTCTAGTCGTATTTTAGTAAAAAAAATATAGTTTATGGATTCTATTTTATCATTCTTAGGTGCTATTTCTTGGTGGATGTGGCTCATACTCGTTGTAGTTCTTGTAGCTATTTATGACACCTTTATACAGAAGAAGCATATCATTTTAAAAAACTTCCCTGTAGTAGGCCACTTTAGATATATGCTTGAAAGTATAGGTCCAGAGCTACGCCAGTATATTGTGGCAAATAATCGTGAGGAGCTACCCTTTAACCGTATAGAACGCGGGTGGATTTATGCCTCTGCAAAAAATGAAAATAATTACGAAGGTTTCGGTACAGACCGTGATATTAACCAGTCTCATTACATTTTTATAAACAATGCGATGATGCCTTATAAGGTAGAAAAGGATCATCCTAATGCAAAAGATCCATACTTCCTAGCGTGTGCAAAAGTAATGGGTGCAGGAAGAAGAGCACGTCCTTATAGACCTAGTTCAATAATTAATGTAAGTGCGATGAGTTATGGTAGCCTTTCGGCGAAAGCTATAGAGTCTCTCAATCGAGGTTGTGCAAAGGCTTATGCATATCATAATACTGGCGAGGGTGGATTATCACCATATCACAAAAAAGGCGGTGATGTTGTTTTTCACTTTGGTACAGGATATTTTGGTGTGAGAAGTGAAGAAGGTGGTTTCTCAATGCCTAAAATGAAGAAACTCGTTTCAGAAAATCCGCAGGTGCGTGCCATAGAGGTAAAACTCTCTCAAGGTGCAAAGCCAGGAAAAGGAGGCGTATTACCAGGATCTAAAATCACAAAAGAGATTGCAGAGATACGCGGGGTAAAACAAGGCGAAGACGTCTTATCCCCTCCTAATCACAAAGCATTCTCAAACGTACCAGAACTTATAGATTTTGTGGAAGATATTGCAACCAAGACTGGATTACCTGTAGGTATTAAAGCCGCTATAGGTAAACTTGATGCCTGGAGAGAGCTTGCTCAAGTTATGGCAAGTACTGGCAAGGGGCCAGACTTTATCACTGTAGATGGTGGTGAAGGTGGTACGGGAGCTGCGCCACCTAGCTTTGCAGACCACGTAGCAGTGCCTTGGGTATATGGATTTTCTGATATTTATAAAATCTTTAAAGAATATAAACTCACAGATCGTGTAGTTTTTATAGGTTCTGGTAAGCTAGGCTTCCCAGCAAAGGCTGCAATGGCGTTTGCTATGGGCGTAGATTGTATAAACGTAGCACGTGAGGCAATGCTTGCTGTGGGTTGTATACAAGCTAAAGTATGTCACAACAACACCTGTCCTACTGGTGTTGCTACTCAAAACAAGTGGCTGCAGCGTGGTATTAACATAGAAGACAAAGCAGAGCGCACACACTACTACTTTAAAAACTTTAAAAAGGAATTACTAGAGATTACTCGTGCCTGTGGCTATGAGCACCCAGCGCAACTCACAATGGATGATGTAGATATCAACCTAGGTGATAAAAACCTCACGCAAACCCTAGCAGATGTTTATGGTTACAATAAAGTAGCTGTTCCTTTTAAAAGTACAAAAGCACTTATGAAGTGTCCAGACCTAGGTGGAAACTACAATAAAAAAGAGGTAGCCAAAGAAATAGATATGGATGACGTGCGTTATTAACGTCTCTCAATACATTGCACATACTAAAAATAGTATACCCTAGTTATAAAGATAACCAGCTTTAAACCCAATACAACCAATGACTCAAGACCTAACAAACCTTGCTTATAACCTTCTTCCAGCCATAGTTGTAGCGCTCCTAGCCTACTACTTTTTTAACCAGTTTACAAAAGAACAAGAAGGGCGTCGCCGTTTCTTATTACATAAAGACAATCAGGCAAAGGCGCTACCACAAAAACTACAGGCTTACGAGCGTCTCACACTATTTCTAGAGCGTATCTCTCCTGGCAAACTAGTTACACGTGTAAAACCGTATAATGATGATCCTAATGATTATGAAGCACTGTTACTGCGCACGATAAATGAAGAATTTGAACATAACCTAGCGCAGCAAATTTATGTAACACAAGAATGCTGGAACGTTGTGCGCACGGCAAAAAGTAGTACTGCCGCCATCATAAGCAAGACTAATATGAGCAGCAGGGTTGCAACTAGCGATCAACTGCGTGAGACATTGCTACGTGACCTTATGGACAGCGTAGCCCCTAGTGAGACTGCGCTACAATACATAAAGCAAGAGGTAAGCGAGATAATCTAGTTACAACACATCTACCCGCTTTAGATAGGCAACTTCTTTTTCGGTAAGAGAGCTGGTAAGTCCTTTTACAACAGCAATATTCTTAGGGTTTTTAAGCTGCTCTTTGAGTAGTTTTCTTGCGCTTTCGCGAAAGCGCCATACGTGATGCACACTCGCCTCTACGAGTGCTTGTAAGCTTTCCTTTTCAAAAGAGCCTAGCTGGCGCAGGTAGCTAAAGGCATTTTGTCGCAACTGATAAGCTTGTTCTGGTTGTGTGTAGCTTATGAGTTCTTGATATCGCCCAAAAGATTGTGACGGCTTATACTCTGGTGTTGCCAGTGATAGTGCAAGCCACAAGGTACGTAAGTTCCCGTCTTGAAACCCAAACTGCCCATCCATTATATCAAGAACCCTACGCTGTGATGCAGGATCATTGCGCTGCTGGTGGTACACCCATAATTTAATCATTGCCTGCTCGCGCGTGACATAGCTATCATCTTTAAGCAACTTATAAAAATCGGTAGCAAGTGATTTGGGTACATTTTCTAGCGATGTAGCCACAGCCTGACGTATAAAGACATTATTAGAACTTATAGCTTGTTTAAAAACAGGCAGTGTCGCGTTGATAGATTCTTGAGCCGCTTGGTATACCGCCTCTTGCCCTAGGTAGTCGTTACCTGAGGCTACAGCATCCATAAGTTGTGTAAACTTATTTGATAACGGAGCTTCTCTACCTGACTGTAATCTAAAGTACTGTTGCATAAATTCGCTCTTTTTAAGCGACTGTAAGGCATCTTCTGCTTGAAAAGCCGACTGGTATAGCCAGTTCTTCTTAAAGTCTGTGAGATCTACGGTAGCTAGCGCCTCAACCTCTGTCATAAAATCTTCTGTAGTTACATTTTTATATGCATACTTTTTGAGATAATTCTGCACAGCGAGATCAAAGGTGTTTGCCCCTACTCGCTCTCGTAATATGTGTATTGCCCAAGCACCTTTTTGATAATAGGTAAGACTACTTCCTCCAGAAGCAACAAGCTTTTGCCCCTTGCCTTGATCGCTTAAAGCTCGTAACTGCTCTGCAGTTTCAAAGAGTTTAAAATAAAAATAGTCATCCCCAAAGATCTCGCGTTCGGCAAGAAGTGCATAGTAAGTGGCAAATCCCTCTTGTAGCCAGTGGTGCTCACTTTTAGTCTCAGTTACAAGATCTCCAAACCACTGGTGTGCAAGCTCGTGTGCATTTACGTTTATATAATTACGATCTGTAAAGCCTATTGCATCTACCATAAAATCGTCAGAAAAGATGGTACAACTCGCATTCTCCATACCTGCATACAAGAAATCTTTTACAGGTACTTGCTTATAGACCTTAAAAGGAAACGGCACGCCTATTTTACGTTCTAAAAAGTCAAAAACCTCCTTAGAGTATCTGTAAGTAGCTTCTACCTGCAAAGAGTCTTCTGGATAATAGTAATACTCTAAAGGCACACCAGACGAGGCGGTAGCTGTTTTTACATCATAATTTCCCACCACAAGCGCCACGAGATAACTTGCTATAGGCTTATCCATATCAAATTCTGAAACTAGCACATTATAATCCTTTAATGTTTTTGCAGCTACGCCATTTGCAATAACTGTATGCCTATTGTGTCCCGTCACTTTAAGATCAAATATGATTTTATCATTCATATCATCTATACTAGGCAGCCAGTGTGAGGTATACTTACCTTGACCTTGCGTCCAGAACTGCTCACTCCCGTTGTTATTTACAAAATATGCTGCCTGTGTAGGTTGCACTGAGTAGTCAAAAGTTGCTTTATAGCTCTCCCCAGCCTTAAACGTCCCATTAAAAACTATGGTAGTATCTGTTGCACTTATGGCAAATGTGGTTGTTTTATCTACGAGCTGCATCGCCTTTCCATCCATCACAACTTGATTTACATCTTGTAATGCGGTAAAGGTTGTAGTCACTTTTCCTAAAACAGATTTCGTATCAAAATCAAGCGATAAGGAAGCGGTAACTTGCTTAAAATCTATGGTTTTGGTTTGAGCAGATATTTCTTGGGTATACTCTTTCGCGAAAGCGGATAATGTTATAATAGCGAGCAATAGGTATTTCATATACTCAAAATAACAACTTTTGAGCCAGTATCTTTTATACAGGCATTCGAAAATTTGAGTTAAAGGCTTATTTTTACTTTTAATGAATCCCACATTTTTACAAACTCCCATAGATTACCTTAAAGGCGTAGGTCCTAACAGAGCAGACTTATTGCGGTCTGAGCTGGGTATACACACCTTTCAGGACCTAATGCATCTTTTCCCGCACAGATATATTGATAAAACGCGCTATTATAAAATAAGCGAGCTTGAGCGTAGCAATGCAGAGGTGCAGATTATAGGGAAGTTTACCAGTATGAAGATGATAGAGGGTAAAGGTCGCAGGCTTGTGGCAACCTTTAGAGATGATGGTGGGCAGATGGAGTTAGTATGGTTTAGAGGTCATAAATGGATCAAGGAGGGTATCAAGATGAATACGCCTTATGTGATTTTTGGAAAATGTAATTATTACAACGGTAAATTCTCGATGCCACATCCAGAGATGGAACTGCTTTCTGAGCACGAAAAAAGTATACGATCTGCAATGCAACCCGTGTACCCATCTACCGAAAAATTATCTAATCGTGGCATCACAAATAAGGTGGTAAATGGAGTGATGCAAACCCTCTTTATGGAGGCAAAAAATCATCTCTTTGAGAGCCTCTCAAAACCCCTCGTTACAGAGCTCAAATTAATGCCAAAAAGAGAGGCACTTTTAAACGTTCATTTTCCGCAATCTCAAGAGCATCTTGCACGTGCTCAATACCGATTAAAATTTGAAGAATTTTTTTATATCCAGCTTCAACTTGCCTTTAAAAATGTAAACCATAAGACTAAAATAAAAGGGTATCCTTTTGAGAAAGTTGGTCCCATTTTTACAGAGTTTTATAATGACCATTTACCCTTTGAGTTGACTGGTGCACAAAAACGTGTTCTTAAAGAAATACGTCACGACCTAGGTACAAATGCACAAATGAACAGGCTTTTACAGGGAGATGTGGGTTCTGGGAAGACCATAGTAGCGCTTATGTCAATGTTAATGGCACTTGACAACGGTTTTCAGGCTTGTTTAATGGCGCCTACTGCCATCCTGGCAGTGCAACACCATCAAGGATTAGTAGAATTATGTAAAGAACTGAATACCAGTATTTCATTACTTCAAGGTTCAACCAAAGCTTCAGAACGTAAAATCATACACGAGCAGCTAGAAAATGGTGAGCTAGACATCCTTATAGGTACACACGCTCTACTAGAAGACAAGGTAAAATTTAAGAATCTTGGGCTCGCAGTGATAGATGAGCAACACCGTTTTGGGGTAAAGCAACGCAGCAAGTTATGGCACAAAAATGAGTACCCGCCACACGTACTTGTGATGACCGCCACCCCTATCCCCCGCACCCTTGCGATGACCGTTTATGGTGATCTAGATGTAAGTGTAATTGACGAGTTACCACCGGGCAGAAAAGCCATAAAAACGGTGCATAGATATGACGCAAATAGACTCAAAGTTTTTAAGTTTATTAGAGACGAAATTGCCCTGGGTAGACAGGTCTATATTGTGTACCCATTAATACAAGAATCTGAGGCGATGGATTACAAAGATTTGATGGATGGCTACGAGAGTATTTCTCGTGAATTTCCGATGCCAGAATATCAGATTTCTATCGTGCACGGAAAGATGAAACCAGACGATAAAGAGATTGAAATGAATCGCTTTATAAAAGGTGAAACTCAAATTATGGTCGCCACAACCGTAATAGAAGTTGGCGTAAACGTTCCTAACGCTTCTGTGATGATTATTGAGAGTGCAGAGCGTTTTGGGTTAAGCCAGTTACACCAGCTGCGTGGTCGTGTAGGTCGAGGTGCAGAGCAAAGCTATTGCATCCTTATGACCAGTCACAAACTCTCTAGCGATAGCAAAGTGCGCCTAGAGACAATGACACGCACTAATGATGGTTTTGAAATAGCAGAGGTAGATCTCAAGCTACGAGGCCCAGGCGACATTACAGGAACCCAGCAAAGTGGCGCGCTCAACCTTAAAATAGCTGATATTATACGTGACAATGACATTCTTAAGGTAGCCAGAAGCTATGCCTGGCAACTGGTAAAAGACGATCCTAAGTTTGAGAAAGAAGAAAACCAGATCATACGCTTTATGTATGTCCAGATGATGAAGTTTAAAAATATCTGGAGTTATATAAGTTAGCCCTACAAAAGGTATTCATCTTAAAAACAACACACAATTCTCTATTATACAATTATGGCAATTTTAAATAAGTTTAAAAATTAATCTGCTCTAAGATTAGAAATTGGACGTGTCTCATTATCTTCTGGAGTTTCAGTCGATGCTACAATCTCACCCTCATTTGAAATTTTCAGGTATTCAATATCAGCAGTATCAAGATTACTATCATCAAAATTCAAAACTGCAACAATCCAAACATTTTGCTCATCACTGTAGGTAAATCTATAGGGCCTTGAAGTAAAATATCCATTATCATTTGCTCTATCTATAATTAACTCACTAATATCTAAACTGGACATAGTTCTATTTGATACATTAATTGTACTTAAATCAAAAAACAACTCGTTATTCGCATTTTTTGTACCTAAATAAATACGACCATTAGCTTGTACACTTCTTTCATTTTGAAAAACACCATAAGATTGACTACCATTATATACACCTGAACTTAAATTAAATTCATAGAGTGTGTCTGTAGTTCCTGATCCCGTTAGAAAAAGTTTATCTCCAATAATTTCTTGAATTACAGGTCCACCAGATGATGTATTTATTAAATCGTCTATTATTAGAGAAGCAGATTCTGTTAAAGAATTCAGGTCATAAATACGAACCAATGTTTTAAAATCATCGGTTTGATTAAAGATAATAAGATAATCATTGTTAAAAACCTTAAACTGCGTACCTCCAGACGTACTAAGATTTAATGTACTTTCTATAATTGAAGTTTCACCTGTAATGTAGTTGTATACATTCAAATCAAAAGAGAAATTATCCTCTCGCAAAACGGAACGAATTATTTGTCTATTATTTACCACAACAATACCATTAGTTGGGTTTTCAGTAGCTGGCAAGATGTAAACATCTCCTTCTGAGCCATATTGCCTCCTAATAAATACAGGTAAATCTTCACCTTCTTCGACAAAATCAAAACTCATATAATAGTCACCAAACAGTAAAAATCGATCAGAGAATCCACCAGAATTATCCACCAACTCATTAAAATTAAAACTTTGAGAATCAGAGTTAAATAATGCTTCTCTACTATTTAAAAAAAGAGAGCCTTGTCCTAATTCTATAAATTGAAAATTTGGAAAAAGTTGTGAAGTATCACTTGTGGCATTAGTATCAAGACTGGTATCATCTGTGTCACAAGAGATAAAGATTAAGACTACAAAAACTAAGATGATTCGTTTTAGATACATATTTCACATTTTTAGCAAAAAAAAAAACATCTACGTCAATATATAGTTAACTATTTGTTAAATATCTATATATTCCATAAAAATTCAAATCTCAGAATTTTTTAAGTCAAACGATTATCTTACAACTCAGTAACAACAACTTTAGAAAAGACGTGTTAATCACTTTATTAAGTTAAGCACAAAATATGCGATTATAAGTAGTAAAATGGGGATATATATGCTTTCGCGAAAGCGTAAAAAACTACACAGATACTCACTCTTCTCCTTTGCCTACTTGCTTACTTATCCTATATTTGCCTACTTCAAAAAGCTCCATTTTTATGAAAATTTCTTACAACTGGTTAAAGCAGTTTATTGATATAGATTGGGATGCCGAAAAAACTGGCGAACTCCTAACAGACCTAGGTCTAGAGATAGAAGGTATAGACACATACCAAAGTGTAAAAGGCGGTCTAGAAGGGATTGTAATAGGTCACGTGCTCACCTGCGAGCAACACAGCAATGCAGACAAGCTTAAAGTAACTACGGTAGACATAGGTGCTGAGGCTCCTGTACAGATAGTTTGTGGTGCGCCAAATGTAGCTGCAGGTCAAAAAGTGCCAGTTGCAACTATAGGCACTACGCTATACACAGAAGAAGGTGAAGCGTGGAAAATTAAGAAAGGAAAAATACGTGGTGAGGAATCTCACGGTATGATCTGTGCAGAAGATGAGCTAGGTCTAGGTAAGAGTCACGACGGTATTATGATACTAGACGACGCACTTGTACCAGGAACACCAGCTGCTCAAGTTTTTGAAATAGAAAATGATCAAGTTTTTGAAATAGGCCTTACGCCTAACCGTGCAGATGCTATGAGTCACTGGGGTGTTGCCCGTGATCTTAAAGCTGGATTGTTACAGAAAGAAATAAACAAAGGACTTATCACTCCATCTACCTCTTCTTTTAAAATAGAAAAGCGTGTACACAAAATAGATGTAGATGTACTAGACTCAGAAAAAGCACCACGCTACGCGGGAGTTGTAATAAGCGGTCTTAAAGTAGAAGACTCGCCAGAGTGGTTACAACACAGACTTAAAGCTATAGGCCTCTCGCCTATTAATAATATTGTTGATGCGACTAATTATGTACTTCACGAGCTAGGGCAACCGCTACACGCCTTTGACCTTAGTAAAATCACTGGAGAAAAGATTGAAGTACGCACACTAGAAGCTGGAACAAAGTTCACCACACTAGACGGTGTAGAACGTGAACTGCACGAAGATGATCTTATGATTTGTGATGCAGAGAAGCCTATGTGTATTGCAGGAGTTTTTGGTGGTTTACATAGTGGCGTTTCAGAAAATACAAATGCCATCTTTTTAGAAAGTGCTTACTTTAACCCTGTGGCTGTGCGTAAAACAGCAAAGCGCCACGGACTTAATACAGACGCATCTTTCCGTTTTGAGAGAGGTATAGACCCTAATATTACTGAGTATGCGCTTACGAGAGCTGCTATACTTATTATGGAGATTGCCGGTGGAGAGATTACAAGCGAGATAGTAGATATCTACCCTAAAAAGATAGAAGACCAACAGGTGTTCTTAAACTTTGATAATACTACAAAACTTATAGGTCAAGAATTACCTCGTGAGGTGATTAAAGAAATATTAATGTCACTAGATATTAAAATTAATAATGTGACAGAAAGTGGTATAGGTATGACCATACCAGCTTTTAGAAACGATGTAACTAGAGAGGCAGATGTTATAGAGGAGATACTACGTGTATACGGTTATAACAATATCTCTTTTGGCAACAAGCTTAATGCTACCGTATCATCTACCTCAAAATTTGATGATCACAGAGTAAGTGATGTAGTGGGTAACCAGCTCGCGGCACAAGGCTTCTATGAGATGATGGCAAACAGCCTTACCACTCCAGCTTATACTGCTCTTTCAGAAAATTTAAAAGAAGCATATAATGTAGAGATGCTTAACCCGCTAGGTAAAGAGCTTAGCGTAATGAGACAGTCTATGCTGTTTTCTGGACTTGAGGCAATCTCGTATAATATAAATCGTCGCCGTAGTGATCTCAAGCTTTTTGAGTTTGGAAAAACGTATCACAACTACCCTGGTGAGCGCAAAGAAGATAAGCACCTTGCCTTATTTGTAACAGGTAATCGTACAGATGAGTCTTGGGCAAATACAAGCGCACCTACTAACTTCTTTTACTTAAAAGGAGTAGTAACAGCTTTACTTGAAAAGTTAAATATAGCTCGACTACGTAGTGCGAGTGTTAAGAATGATTTATTTTCTGAAGCGGTAGGTTTATCTCTTGGAAAACAAGAAGTGGTTACCTACGGCATTGTAAAGAAAAGTGTTTTAAAGAAATTTGATATTTCTCAAGAGGTATACTTTGCAGACTTTAACTGGGATGCGGTCTTAGAGATTGCTGCTCGCAACAAAGTAGTGTTTAAGGAAATACCAAAATACCCTGCCGTAAGACGTGACTTTGCTTTGTTACTAGATACAAAAGTTCAGTTTGAAGAGATTGAAACCATTGCAAAACAAACGGAAAAGAAACTTCTCAAAGACGTAAACCTTTTTGATGTATACGAGGGCAAAAACTTGCCAGAAGGAAAGAAAAGTTATGCTGTGAGTTTCTTATTACAAGATGAAAACAAAACACTTACAGATAAGAATATTGACAAAGTGATGAACAAGCTGCAACAACGTTTTGAAAAAGAACTAGGAGCAACACTTAGATAATTACATTACAAATTACTTCAAGTCCCAAATTCTATTAAGAATTTGGGACTTTTTTTATGATCTAGAATTTCGACATCTTACAATTAGATAAGCACAACTTACTGCTCTTAAGACCTTAACATATTTGTTTAATAGTTTCAATAATTTTATACAGTATGACTGTTGCATTGACATTGCGGCTTTTGTATTGTATATTTAGTAGAAAAAAAGAGATGCTATTAACCAGAACAAACATTCACGATAAATTATTACGTGAGCGCAGCAAGAGTGAGCAAGAGCAAGATATTCTGGCTCAAGTAGAAGCTATTTTTACACAAGACCGCTTTCGCGAAAGCGGAATCATAAAAACCCTTAATAGCCCTTCAGGCTCAGGTTACAATGAGTTTAATATAGACTTACTAGCAACCGAAAATATCTTCCATATTAAACAAATAGAGAAGATTTGTATAGATTACAGACTTCGCTTTCTAGATACAAAGTACTTTAAAGGGAAATATCCACAGCAAGCGCTAGACAATATTAAATATCTTGAAAACACGCACAATACAGAACTAGATGGTTTTAAAATCATAGCACCGTCAAAAATGTTTGTACTAGAAAAAGCAGATGACCCTTTACTTTTTGCTCCTATGGGTAATGGATATTACTACCTCATACATAAATGGGGAAATGATCTTAACCCCTTTAGAAAGCAGTGGGCCTGGTCGTTTAAATCTTTTGAAAATCTAATTGTAACCACACTTTTAATAAGTCTAGTCGCTACTATGCTTATACCAGACGGTCTTTTTACAAAGAATCAAGATTTAAGTCAAGATGTTATGGTCTTTTTCTTTATGTTTAAGTCTATAGGAGCTATTGTATTATTTTATGCCTTTGCATTAGGTAAAAATTTCAATAAAGCGATATGGAATAGCACTTACGATAAAACAAGATAACTATATGAGTATACTACCAGATTCCCGTTATGAGAAGATCCACACTGGGTCTGCCATTGAGACAAAACGTTTACAGATCATTCTAGAAGAAAAAGGAATCCCTAGTATACTAAGAGATGATAATGAGAGTGCAAAGCTAGCCGGCTATGCGCTAGGCTCCCCAGATCAATCTAGATTACTGGTTGACAAGGAACACCTTGTAAAAGCTAAGCATATTGTAGCAGCCACACTAGAAGATTTTAAAACAAATGCCCTTACAGATGATGAGCTCAACTCACTCTCACAAGAAGAATCGCAAAGTACACCCATAAAAACAATCAATAGAAATACTACAGAAAAGAAAAAGCCAGGAGTATCTCCTGGCCGTCTTATCTTTTATGTACTCTTCTTATTATACTCCTTATGGCGTTTGTCACCTTTATTAAAGGGTGAAGAGTTACCTATGCTTCGCATTATAATAAGTGGTGCGTTAAGTATATTCTGTATTTATATGCTCATCTCTTACTTCACTAATAAAAAGTAAGGGGAGTAACCTACTCGTACATCGCCATACGCTGCTCTCTGATGCTCTTATCACTCATATACTCATCAAAGTTCATAAAGCGATCTATAACTCCTTTAGGAGTAAGCTCTATTACACGGTTACCTACTGTGCTTGCAAACTCGTGATCGTGTGTTGTGAGCATTACAGTGCCCTTAAAGTTTTTAAGCGCATTGTTAAATGCTGTAATAGACTCAAGGTCTAAGTGGTTTGTAGGTTCATCTACCATTAAGATATTTGCACGCTTCATCATCATTTTTGAAATCATACAGCGCACTTTTTCTCCCCCAGATAAAACATCAGATTTTTTAAGAGCTTCTTCACCAGAAAAAATCATTTTACCTAAGAAACCTCTTAAGAAAACCTCTTCCCTCTCCTCTTCTGTTTGTGCATACTGGCGCAGCCAGTCTACAAGGTTAAGAGTCCCATCTTGAAAATATGATGAGTTATCTAGTGGCAGGTAAGATTGTGTTGTTGTTACTCCAAAATCAAAGCTACCACTATCTGCAGTTTGATTACCATTTATAATCTCGTAAAATGCTGTAGTAGCACGACTATCTCGAGAGAATAATACAGCTTTATCTCCTTTATTTAAGTTTATATCTACGCCCTTAAATAGTGTTTCCCCATCTAGACTTGCAGTAAGACCAGCACAATTAAAAATCTGATCTCCAGCCTCACGATCTCTGTCAAATATAATACCCGGGTAACGACGGCTAGATGGCTTAATTTCTTCTATATTAAGTTTATCTATCATCTTTTTACGAGATGTAGCTTGCTTAGATTTTGCAACGTTTGCAGAGAATCTAGCGATAAACTCTTGTAATTCCTTTTTCTTCTCTTCGGCTTTTTTGTTTTGCTGTGCTCGTTGTCTTGCTGCTAGTTGAGATGACTCATACCAGAAGGTATAGTTACCACTATAGTGAGTGATCTTACCGTGATCTATATCTGATATGTGTGTACAAACTGCATCAAGAAAGTGACGGTCGTGAGAGACTACAATCACACAATTCTCATAGTTTGCTAAGAAGTTTTCTAGCCAAGCAATTGTTTCATAATCCAGGTCGTTTGTAGGCTCATCCATAATAAGCACATCTGGATTACCAAAAAGCGCCTGTGCAATTAAGACACGTACTCGCTGCTTACCATCTAGATCTGCCATAGATGTGTGGTGAAGCTCCTCTTTTATACCAAGGTTAGATAGCATTGTAGCTGCGTCACTATCTGCATTCCATCCATTCATCTCTTCAAACTGTACTTGAAGCTCTCCTATACGGTCTGCATTCTCATCTGAGTAGTCTGCATATAGTGCATCTATCTCAGACTTGATTTTATATAATGGCTTATTACCCATTACCACAGTCTCAAGTACCGCAAACTCATCATAAGCATAGTGATTTTGCTCTAGTACAGACATACGTTTACCTGGCTCTAGATGAACGTGACCAGAGGTAGGGTCTTGCTGTCCCGTTAATATTTTAAGGAACGTAGACTTCCCTGCACCATTTGCACCTATAATACCATAGCAATTGCCATTAAGAAACGAGGTGTTTACCTCGTCAAATAAAACGCGTTTACCAAATTGAACCGAAAGATTAGAAACTGATAACATAAAATTGTCTGTTTAGAGCCTGCAAAAATACCTATAATTAAAGAAATTTTAAACATTAGAATAGTAAAATGCTTTTAACGTGGCTTTAACAACTTAAACACACCGTTAAACTTATTTTTGAGAACAATGCGCTATGCTTACCTTTAAAGCATAAATTAATACCCTATATGAAATATCACATCGCTCTTCTCTCATTACTTGTAGTATTTACAACCAGTTGTATCTCTGAAGACAAAGACAAGGCAGACGGAACATATATAGGTGGTGAGATTATCAACCCTGTACAGAGCTATGTACTTTTACGTAAAGGTGAGAAAGTCACAGACAGTATACCCCTAGACAGACGTAATAGATTTTTATACAAACTGGAGAATTTTGAAAGCGGCCTTTACCGCTTTGAGCACGGAGAACACCAGATTGTTCATATTGAAGAAGGAGACAGCATCTTGTTGCGTGTAAACACAAAAGAGTTTGACGAGTCTTTAAGCTTCTCTGGTTATGGTTCAGAAAAGAGTTCATTCCTCATAGATATGTACCTTCACTGGGAGTCTGAAAACAAAAACTTTAAAAGAAAATATCAAAAAAATCCAGAGAATTTTCAAAAGACATTAGACTCAATGTCTATTATACATCAAGAAGAACTCAATACATTTTTGAACAATCCAGAAGCTACCTACTCTGAAGAATTTATAGATATTGCTAAGGCGGTTTCTAAAATGGACAATTTTCAGCGCAAGGAGCTTTACCCCTTTGCTCATTATGGTAAGGACAAACTGAATTTTATTGAAACGTTACCTGGAGACTTTTACCGCTTTCGCGAAAGCGTAGATATAAATAATCCAAACCTTGATGAGTTATACGGTTTTAGAAGATATCTGGGCTCGTATATAAATCATCTGAGCTTTTTGAGGTATGGTGACTCATCAAGTTACGACCGTATGTCTTACGTACACAATCACCACCAGATTGCGGTTATAGATAGTATTGTAAGTAATGAGCCACTTAAAGAACGTTTACTCTACCAGATGGCACGTATTTTTATTGCAAACAGCAATAATTCTCAAGAAGTGGCAACACTGTTTGACGAGATTAAAGCAGTATCTTCTTCACAAGAAACAATAGCAGATATAGATGCCCTTTATGCAAATAATAAAAGTATGGAGGCCGGTAATGTCATACCAGATGTTCTTATTGTAGACACAAACCTAGCAATGAGCACGCTGTCTAGTCGCATTACAAAACCAACGGTACTATACTTTTGGTCTTATTTAAGAAAGTCACATATGAACAATTCTCATAAAAAGGCTCAAGACCTTCAAAAAAAATATCCTGAGTTTAATTTTATTGCGATTAATGTCAACAAGGAACAAGACAAATGGTTACGTCATCTAGACAATAAGAATTATAATTCCCTTATGGAATATCAACTTGCAAAGCCCGTTTTAGGAAGAAAGCAACTTGTACTCAATGATATTAACAAGACAATAGTGCTAGATAGAAAAGGTGTGATTCTTAATAGCCACGCAAACATACACAGTCCAAAGTTTGAGAATGAGCTTCTTGCCTATTTAAATCAATAGACCACATATAATCACATAAAAAAGCCTCCTTATTAAGGAGGCTTTTTATGCTTAGTAATTAATGAGGATTACTTGTTACCCTTCTCATAGTCTGCTAGAAACTTAGCAAGACCACTATCTGTAAGTGGGTGTCTTAATAATCCCTCTATAGAAGATAAAGGACCTGTCATAACATCTGCCCCTATTTTTGCACAATCTATTACGTGCATTGTATGCCTTACTGAGGCAGCTAGAATTTGTGTATCAAACATATAGTTATCATATATGTGACGTATCTCTGTTATAAGATTAAGTCCATCTGTAGAGATATCATCTAGTCTCCCTATAAATGGAGATACATATGTTGCACCAGCCTTTGCAGCAAGTAATGCTTGCCCGCAAGAAAATACAAGGGTACAGTTAGTACGTATTCCTTTATCAGAAAAATATTTTATAGCCTTAATACCGTCCTTGATCATAGGCACCTTTACGACAATTTGCTCGTGTAATGCAGCGAGCTCCTCCCCTTCCTTAATCATCTCATCATAAGTAGTAGAGATCACCTCTGCACTCACATCTCCTGTAGCAATAGCACAGATATCCTTATAGTGTTGTAAGATATTCTCACGGCCTGTGATACCTTCTTTTGCCATAAGTGATGGGTTTGTAGTTACCCCGTCAAGAACACCAAGGTCTTGCGCTTCTCTAATCTGGTCTAAGTTTGCGGTGTCTATAAAAAATTTCATAGGTTTTTATTTTGTTGATTATACACAAATGTAGCTAAAAGTGATAAGTGGTTTCCCTTACAAGGATTAATTGTTTGTTAACTACAAGCCGTAATGGTTGAGCAACAGTTTTTCATACCAAGTATCTGGCAGCATACGCTTAAGTGCTATACTAAAACGTTGCATAAAGAACCCAACTCGATAATGCACTTTTGGATTTTTTGATTCCATAACGCGTTTTATGACTTTTGCCATAATAGCGGTGTCCATTCCTTTATCTACGTGCTCATCCATAAGAGCTAGCGTGTTCTTATAATTATCTTTATAAGGCGAGTTATCTAGTACGGGAGCGTGATATCTACCCGCAGCAATATTGGTTGCAAAATCGCCTGGTGCTACGGTAGTCATCTTCACATTAAACTCTTTAAGTTCCATACGGTATGCCTCTGTAGTGATACCTAGTGCACCTTTTGTAGCTGAGTAAATACCGCGATACGGTAACCCCATATATCCAGCTATAGATGTAATATTTATTACCATACCAGAGCGCTGTGCTCGCATAGTAGGTAATACTGCTTTAATCACTTCTAGCGCGCCAAAGTAATTTGTTTCAAAAACACGTCTCGTCTCAGTATCTGGAGTTTCTTCAAGAGGTCCGGTTATGCCCATACCTGCATTATTTATAAGGTAATCAATTTTACCTTCGGCTTTGAGGAGTGTGGCTACGGCTACCGTTATGGTTTCTGGCTTTGTTACATCAAGTGCGAGCATATGCACACCATTTTCTAAACTATTTTTAGGATTACGGCTTGTACCATAGACGGTGTATGAATGATTTACTAAAAACTGTGCGATGGCTTGCCCTATACCAGAAGAGGCACCGGTGATTAAAACTACTTTTGACATATGTTATTTTAGAGTGGGTCAAAGATAAGAAGATATCACCTTTACAGATACCTTCGTCTCAAATTACTAAGGAAGAGTTGATGGGTTGTTATTACGCTTTCGCGAAAGCGTAAAAAAAAAGCGCCCAATTACTTGAACGCTTTTAAAATAATTTCTTTTGAACCGTTATTATAAGCGACGTGCTTTATCAAAAAACGCGTAGTACGGTGCTGTGTCTCGTAGCATACTGTATCCAGACACTTCGTCTTTTCTTCTTCCATTTGCATCTAGTAATAGTACGGTAGGGAAAGACTTGTCTCTATTATACTTGTCTTGCAGCTTCATATTTTTCTTTTTCTGCTCTGGTGTGATGATATCTTCTCTAAAAGGAATATCTATCTCGAGTAGCACAAAGTCGTCTGCCTGCTGGATAAATTTATCTGTTTCCCAAAGATCTTTTTTAAGCATTTTGCACGGGCCGCACCAGTCACTACCTGTAAAATACATTAAGATAGGCTTACCTTGACGCTGTGCTACTTTTTTTGCTTTATCAAAATCTGTGTACCATTTTGCCTGCTGCGCTTGCATAGTCGCTGCCGAAATGAGTAGTAAAAAGACGATGAGTTTTTTCATTATAGTTGTTTTAGGGCTGTTGCAAATTTAAAACTTCTAGAAATAAACAACAATCTTGCCACAATATTGTAATTGCCTACAATTTACAAAACATACTATAATTCTAAAACTGCATTTGCAATAGGTTTTCTCACCTTCTTTAAGGAAGAAAACATATCATCTTCTGCTCTATACCCTACTGGCATAACCAGTACTGGCTGTATGCCGTGTTTATCTAGGTCAAGCAACTTGCTGTAACCTTCTGGAGAAAAGCCTTCCATAGGGCAGGCGTCTATCTCTTCTAGCGCACAAACGGTAAGTAAATTACCCATTGCGAGATATGCTTGCTTTGTCGCCCAGAGATGATTATCTGCAACACTTACGTTTTTAAAATGGTCTAATAGATAATCTTTAAAAGGTTTTAGAACCTCGTCTGGTGTGTTGCGTGTGGCCTTGACATTATTAAAGTAATCTTCTACATAGGTGCCGTCTACGTTTTTTTCTATACAAAATACAAGTACGTGAGAAGCATCTGCCACCTGCTGCTGGTTCATTGTTACAGGTACTAAAGCCTCTTGCTGCTTTTTATCACTTATAATTACAAGTCGCACGGGCTGTAACCCAAAACTTGTGGCCGTAAGATTAAAGGCATTTTTTAAAATATCTATTTGAGCGCTAGAGAGCATACGCTTGTTATCAAACTTTTTAGTCGCATACCTCCATTTTAAAGCTTCTATTACTTGTAGCATTTGTTCTGTTTTTAGACCTTGCAAAGATACAGACACAAGGCTGCATATCTAGTATATTATGCAGTAAGAATTACTAAGTCACATCTATCTATGCTTACAGTACAACAACGTATTAAAGAAAGTGAGACACGCATCTTTAAAGCGGTTTTTCCTAATACGACTAATCATTATGACACCCTCTTTGGGGGTACCGCATTACATATGATGGACGAGGCTGCTTTTATATGTGCAACACGTTTTAGCCGTAAGAAGGTTGTTACTATATCTACAGATAAGATAGATTTTACAAAGGCCATTCCAGAGGGCACCATTGTAGAACTTATTGCTCAGGTAGAATCTGTAGGCAATACAAGCTGTGTAGTACGCGTTGAGATTTACAAAGAAGATATGTATAGCTATGATCGCGAGCTAGCCGTTGCAGGTAAATTTACCTTTGTCGCTATAAATGATGACAAGAAACCTATTACTATTATTGATAAGGCCTAGTGAGAAAAATTATTAAGAAAATAACCATTCTACTCTTTGCTTTTTTGGCACTTCTTGCTTGTGGGATATTTATACTCTCTGGCCACGTTAAATCTAGCACTAGAGATCAAACTTATAATAATATTACCGAGGTACCTCAAGCTTATACAGTTATCGTACTAGGTGCTAGTGTGAGATCTAACGGTGATCTATCTACTATGCTAGAAGATAGAGTATCGAGCGCGCTCTCGCTCTATCGCGCGGGTAAAGTATCTAGATTTTTACTCTCTGGAGATAATGGTACAAAATCTTATAATGAGCCTAAGGCTATGCAACAGTACCTTATTAACCAAGGTGTGCCAGAAGAAGATATATTTTTAGATTATGCAGGTTTTGACACCTATGATAGTATGTATCGAGCAAGCTCAGTTTTTGATGTAAAGGAAGCTATTGTAGTAACTCAAAAATTTCACCTACCTCGAGCACTTTTTATTGCAAATAGATTAGGTCTTGACTATTACGGCTTTATAGGAGATAAACATATCTACCAGCGTGAGAATGCTAATAAGCGCAGAGAACTTCTGGCAAATGTAAAAGCATACCTAGAGCTAGGCATAAGTAAAGAGCCTACCTATCTAGGGGCAAAAATCCCAATAGATGGGCCTCCTCAATCTACATACTCAGATTAAAATGTATTTCAAAAATTAAAAAATCTACTGTAGTTTTACTCAAAAAAAGTAACCCATTGTACGCAATATTAAAAAAGGAAATCACCACATTTTTCTCCTCCCCTATAGGCTACTTAGTCGTAGGGTTATTTCTAGTGGTCACAGGATTATTTTTATGGGTTTTTGAAGGAGAATTTAACATTCCTAACTCAGGCTTTGCAGACCTTGCTCCATTTTTTCTTATTGCCCCGTGGATGTTTACTTTCCTTATTCCTGCGGTAACAATGCGCAGTTTTAGTGAAGAAAAAAAAGCAGGAACCTTAGAATTATTACTCACAAAACCCATTACTACACTACAACTTACGCTAGGTAAATATCTAGGTGCTTACAGCCTCATAATTATTGCTATTATACCTACGTTAATGTATGTGCTCGCTATATATATGCTAGGTAATCCCTTAGGTAATCTAGACGTAGGTGTAACCATAGGGTCATATGCTGGACTCGTACTACTTGCCAGTATTTATACGGCATTAGGAATATTTATATCTGCCTGTACTAGTAATCAAATTGTTGCCTTTATTGCGTCAGTAGCGCTTTGCTTTTTTCTCTATTTTGGAATTGAAGGTATCGTAGCCTACAGCAGCCTAGAGGGTACTACAACCTTATTATCAAGCTTAAGTATTAAATCACATTATGAAAGTATAAGTAGAGGAGTCATAGACACGAGAGACCTTATCTATTTTATAAGTGTAACTGCGTTTTTTATCATACTCACGATATGGAGATTGCAAAAAAACCAATACACTTACGTGAAAAAAATCTCTAACATAGCGCAACCGCTACTCTTGTTTGTAGGGTTACTACTTATAAATTATGCAGGTTCATTTGCACATAAACGTTATGACCTAACTCAAGATGGTAGGTATACTATAAGCACGCCTACAAAGGAATTATTAGACCAAATTAAAAGTCCGCTTATCATAGATGTTTTTCTTGAAGGAGACTTTCCTGCAGAATTTAAAAAGCTTCAGAACGAGACGCGCTACCTTCTTGAAGAAATGCAGGCTCACAATCCTAATATTTACTTTGAGTTTTCAAACCCTGTAGAGCCTGGCGAAACGACCGCTCAAGTAGCAGGGCAATTTAACGAGTTTGGAATGACCACTATCCCGCTTAAAGTAAAACAAGACGGCAAGGAGACTACTCAAACTATTTTCCCCTGGGCTACTATTAACTTTAATGGTAAAGCCGTTCCTGTTTCTTTAGTAAAAAATGTGGTTGGGTCTTCTCCAGAACAGCTGGTTTATGCGTCTATTCAAAATCTTGAGTATGCCTTTGCAGAGGGGCTAAACATCTCTTTAAATGCAAAGTCTAAGCGCATAGCAGTACTACGAAATAATGGTGAATTACCAGATGCAAAAATTGCAGATATGTTCCGTAAGCTGGGTGATACTTATAATATTGCACCCTTCCCAATGGAGGTGGCAAACCAAGATCCAGAAAAAGCACTCAAAGCCTTACAAAACACCTTTGACCTCGTGGTTATCGCAAAGCCTACAAAGGCATTTACAGAGCAACAAAAATATGTGATAGATCAATATATTATAAACGGCGGAAACAGCCTCTGGATGCTCGATGCTGTCGCAATAGAAGATGATAGTCTGCGTAATGATGCAGGTAAAACAGTTGCATTTCCTAGAAATCTCAATCTGGACGATCAACTCTTTAAGTATGGTATACGCATTAATCCCTCACTAGTAGTAGACCTCTACTCTGCTCCACTAAGTGTAGCATCTGGAGAAGGAAGTGAGTCACAATACATACAACTACCGTGGTTATACAGACCACAGGTACCTAGCCTTAACACCCACCCTATAAATACTAATATTGAAAAACCGGTACGCTTTAACTACGCAAACCCTATAGAACTTCTTGAGTCTAATAATGAACTCTCAAAAACAGTATTATTACAATCTAGTATCTATACAAAGGTAGAAGCAACCCCTAGAGAAATTGCACTTGCACAAGTAGACATAGAACCTCAGGAGGCAGATTTTCAAGCAGGACAACAACCACTAGCTGTTTTAGTAGAAGGTGCATTTTCTTCGGCATTTACAAATCGTGTGTTACCAGATGGAAGTGATAAAGAACGCTTTCGCGAAAGCGCAACAAACCCTTCAAAACTCATACTAATATCTGATGGTGACATTATAGCAAACGAACTAGATAGCCGCGGGCAGCCACTAGAATTAGGCTTTGACTACTACACGAGAACCAGCTATGGTAACAAAGAGTTTTTGCTTAATGCGGTTAATTACCTGCTCGATGATAATGGTCTTATTAACATAAGAAGTAAAAAAATTGCCCTTCCATTTATAGACACCCAGAAGGTTTCAAAAGAGATCACCACGTGGCAAGTCTTGACCATTGGGCTTCCGCTTGTGATACTACTTATTTTTGGTGTCATATATACCGCAATAAGAAAGCGCCGTTACGCCCGCTAGATGTTGATAAGTTAATTTCTAAAGCCGTCGCATTTCAAATATATTTGTAAGTAGTGTGCAGGTAATTTATTGCATCACTTTATATTCAATTTTCTTGCATAGCAAAACCTAATAATACTATGAAATTTATAGTCTCTAGCTCTTACCTTCTCAAACAACTACAAGTGTTGGGAGGGGTGATTAATAATAGCAACACATTACCTATACTAGATAATTTTCTTTTTGAACTTGATGGTAACGCCCTTACGGTTTCGGCATCAGATTTAGAAACTACAATGACTTCAAAACTTGATGTAGAGTCCAGTGATAATGGAGCTATTGCATTACCAGCGCGTTTGTTACTAGACACGCTTAAAACATTTCCTGAGCAACCCCTAACTTTTACTCAGCACGAAAATAATACCATAGAGATAAGCTCTAACCACGGTAAATATGCACTAGCATATGCAGATGGTGCAGAGTTTCCTAATGCCGTATCACTAGAAGATCCTAGTGTGGTAAAAATACCTGGAAGCGTGCTTGCTACGGCTATAAGCAACACCATATTTGCAACAGGTAACGACGATTTACGCCCAGTAATGAGCGGCGTTTTCTTTCAGTTTGCAACAGATGGTTTAACCTTTGTAGCAACAGATGCTCACAAGCTTGTAAAGTATGGTCGTACAGATGTTGTAGCATCACAGGCAGCAGAGTTTATTATGCCTAAAAAACCACTTAACTTACTTAAAGGAATCCTTTCTACATCTGACGATGAGATATCTGTAGAGTACAACGAGAGCAATGCAAAATTTACTTTTGATAACGTAGAGCTTGTATGTAGACTTATAGATGGTAAATACCCTAACTATGAGGCCGTAATACCTAAGGAGAACCCAAATAGACTTACTATAGACCGCAACCAGTTTTTAAACTCTGTGCGTCGTGTATCTATTTTCTCAAATAAAACAACACACCAGATACGTCTTAAAATTGCTGGAGCAGAACTTAACATCTCTGCCGAAGATATAGATTACAGCAACAAGGCAGAAGAGAGACTTACTTGTGATTACCAAGGTGATGATATGCAAATAGGTTTTAACTCAAGATTCTTAACAGAGATGCTTAATAATATGAACGCAAATGATGTTTCTCTAGAGATGTCACTTCCTAATAGAGCAGGTATCTTAACTCCAGTAGATGGTCTTGATGAAGGTGAGCAAGTAACAATGCTTGTAATGCCAGTAATGCTTAACAACTAAGAGACTTACATCTCATAAAGTAATACCATAATGCCACTCTTAACTAGAGTGGCATTTTTTATGCAGTTTCTGTACGCTTTCGCGAAAGCGTACTAACAGCATTTACAGCACTCCTCTATTTTATTCGGTTGAATTCTGTACTTTTAGCAATCTTAAAATAAAATGAATGAAAAAATATTTTGCGCTTTTAGGACTAAGCCTTGTTGCACTATCTTGTAATGAATCAAAAAAAGTAGTTACTCCAGCACAACCAGAAGGTCCTGTTATTATAGATGTAACTACACTTGAAAGTAATGATGTAGATGTACGTAAATACACAAACACCATCACCGAAGGAGAACTCAAAGAAATGCTCTACGTGTATGCCAGTGATGAATTTGAAGGGCGTAACACAGGAGACCCAGGTCAAAAAAAGGCAGCAGCATACCTTGTAAACTATTATAAAGAACTAGACGTACAACCAGGTAATAATGGTGATTACTATCAAATCGTTCCAAATACATTTTTTAGAAAAGGAAGCGGACTTAATGATTCTGAAAATGTTCTTGCTTTTATAAAAGGGTCAGAAAAGCCAGAAGAGGTTCTTGTACTCTCTGCACACCTAGATCACGTAGGTATGGACGCAAAAGGAAATGTATATAACGGTGCAGACGATGATGGTTCTGGAACAGTAGCTTTACTTGAGATTGCAGAGGCTTTTAAACAAGCTGTTAAAGATGGTAAGGGACCTAAACGTTCTATCCTATTTTTACACGTTACAGGTGAAGAGAAAGGTCTTTATGGATCAAAATATTATTCAGAAAATCCAGTATACCCACTTGCAAATACCATTGCAGATCTTAACATTGATATGATAGGTCGTAATGATGATGCGCACAAAGAAGATAATAACTATGTATACCTCATAGGCTCTGATAAGCTTAGTACAGATTTACACAATATCTCATCTGCAGTAAATGCAAAGTACTTTGACATCAACCTAGACTACCGTTATAATGTAGAAAATGAACCTAACAGATTTTACTACCGCTCAGACCACTATAACTTTGCAAAGCACAATGTGCCAGTAATCTTCTACTTTAATGGAACGCACGATGATTATCATAAAATAAGTGATACTCCAGATAAGATCAACTATCCTTTACTTGAGAAGCGCACAAAGCTCGTTTTTGCAACAGCGTGGGAACTTGCAAACAGAAAAGAAAAACCGGTAGTAGATAAAGCCGAAAAAGAGTAAAACAAAAACAACTCATTATCAGAATTATAAAAAATGGAGCAAAAAAATGCTCCATTTTTTTTGATAAAAGGTTGTACATCTATTAATATTAATTATCTTTGCACTCGCAATTAAAATGGTGGTTGTAGCTCAGCTGGTTAGAGCGCTGGTTTGTGGTACCAGAGGTCGCCGGTTCGAAACCGGTCTTCCACCCTTAAAAAAAAGCTATCCTTCTGGATAGCTTTTTTGTTTTTATATGCCTTGTGTGTTGTGAGCTCTTATATTAAGTCAAATAAGCTATCTACAGCTGCATATCGCTCTACAGTAAAACCTTCACCATACTCTGTACCTATAAGTCTACCTAGATCTCTTGCTCTATAGTTTATACTATCTTTAAAAGTCTTACTAGATATAGGCGTATCTCCTTCCTTATTATTTGGATCGTGAAACTGTGATGTGTAAGCAAACACAGCCTCACATTTTTTATCTATAAAGCCACTTACATCAACTACCACATCTGGCTCTATATTTTGCCACTGTATATAGTGATACACAGTTTTGGGACGCCATTTTTCTTGAGGCTTTCCTTCTACTATAGTTTCTATTTTTTTAAGACCGCTTAAAAAGCAAGCATCACTGGTTAATTTACTTCCTTTACCGTGATCTATATGCCTATCTGTTATAGCATTACAGAGTACCATTTCTGGTTGATATTTACGTATGATTTCTATGATTTTGAGTTGGCTTTCTTTATCATTTACAAAGAATCCATCTGCAAGTGCGATATTTTCTCGTACGCTCACGCCTAAAATCTTTGCTGCATTTGCTGCCTCTACATCACGTATCTCTGCAGATCCTCTGGTGCCTAACTCTCCCCTTGTAAGATCAAGAATACCTACTATCTTTCCGTTTGCTATTTCCTTTGCTATCGTTGCACCACAGCCCAACTCTACGTCGTCTGGATGTGCTCCTATAGCTAGTATGTCTAATTTCATAAAATATATTGTTATAATGCCTGTAATGGCATTTTATAAGTCGTACAATTCTAGTCTGCTATTATTGTTGCTTTTTTAAGTACAACTTCAAGCGCTTGATCAATATCTGCCATAAGATCTTTTTTCTCTTCTATACCTACAGAAAAGCGTATCAAGCCATCTGCAATGCCTTGTTTTGCACGCTCTTCTTCTCCTAGTAAAAAGTGAGAGGTTTGCGCTGGGCAAAGCATTGTACTCTCTACACCTGCAAGACTCATAGAAGGTTTTATAAGTTTAAGCGCTTTTTGAAACTCCTCTGCATCAATGTGTGGTGCTAACTCGAAGGACATCATACCACCAAAACCGCTCATTTGCTTTTTTGCAAGAGCATAGTCAGGATGCGACTTGAGACCTGGATAATACACCTTATCTATTTCCTCCTTTTTATCGAGCCATTTGGCAAGCTTCTTTGCATTTCTATTTTGAGCTTTAACACGTAGCGCCATTGTCTTGATACTACGCTCAAGCATCCAGACCATAAGATCACTTAAGCTTCCTCCTAGATTTTTACCTAGGTTCCAGATACGGTCTATATGCTCTTGACTTGCTGCAACGGCTCCTGCACAGATATCACTATGACCACCCATATATTTTGTTGCCGAGTGTATCATTATATCTATGCCAAAATCTTTTGGATTTTGATTTACAGGTGATGCAAAGGTGTTATCTATCATCGTTACAATGCCGTGCTTTTTGGCTAGTGCAGAGACCATTTCCATATCTGTCACTTTCATAAGCGGGTTAGACGGTGTCTCTATGTAGATAACTTTGGTTTGTGGGGTGATCGCTTTCGCGAAAGCGGCCTCACTAAGATCTTCTGTAAACGTATAGGTGATACCATATTTATCAAACTCCTCCACCACAAGATTATAAGTCCCTCCGTATAAAGTTTCTTGTAATACAATGTGATCGCCACTTCTTAAAAACGCAAGTAAGGTTGTGCTCACTGCAGCCATACCACTGCCAAAAATCATTCCCGCCTCAGTTTTTTCTAAAGCTGCAATTTTCTTGCTTAGACCTTCTTGGTTAGGTGTATTAAAATAACGTGGATAGCGCTTTACATCTACATCCATAAAGGCATATGAAGATGACATAAATATAGGAGAAACAGCTCCTTGAAACTGCTCGTCTTTTACTTCTCCCGTGTGAGTACAAATGGTATTGAGACCCTGGTTTGACTTTGACATAACTTTACTTTTTTTAATGTTCTAAAAATACAAAAAACACCTAGAGCACCTCTCTCATTATTAAAGAATAAAATAGTGTACTCTAGGCCAATGGCTTAGCACAGTTTTAGACATTCTCTTAAAAATGTTAATGCAATAGTCGTATAAAGTTGCTACCTTTAAAAGGATGAAATTGATTACTAACATATATCAGCTTTTAGTAACTGGAGAATATGATAAGCCTCTTTGTGGCAAGGAGATGGGTGCTATGCCGTATATTGAGAATGCGTATCTCGTAATAGATGAAGATCGCATTTATGAGTACGGTAGTATGGATGATTTACATCCCATCGCTGTAGATGAAGTTATAGACGCAACGGGTCAAATAGTATTACCTATGTGGTGCGACTCACACACGCATCTAGTATTTGCTACAACTCGTGAAGATGAGTTTGTAGATCGCATAAAAGGCTTGAGTTATCAAGAGATTGCTGCCAGAGGTGGTGGAATTTTGAACAGTGCTCGCAAGTTACAGGCAATGAGCGAAGATGAACTTTATGAAGATGCATTAGAGAGCTTATCACAATGTATTAAAACGGGTACTGGGGCTATAGAGATTAAAACAGGTTATGGTCTTACAGTAGCGTCAGAACTTAAGATGCTGCGCGTTATTAAAAGACTCAGTACTGCCGTAAATATCCCTGTAAAAGCAACGCTACTAGCTGCTCACGCTATACCAGAACGTCATAAACAAAATAGAGAAGCTTATATAGATGAGATTGTAAATGAGATGATACCAGCATTTACAAAGGAGTCATTAGTAGATTTTATAGACATATTTTGTGAAACAGGATACTTTACTGTAGCAGAAATGGATACCATAGTAAACGCAGGAAAGGAGCACGGCTTAAAACCTAAGGTACACGTCAACCAGTTTACAAGTATAGGTGGTATACAGAAAGCTATAGAGCTTGAAGCACTCACCGTAGATCATCTAGAAGAACTTACCGAAAAAGATATAGATGCATTAAAAACATCAAATACGATACCGGTAGCCTTACCAGGCTGTTCTTTCTTCTTAAATATACCATATACACCCGCACGCAAGATTATAGACGCAGGCCTATCTTTTGCTGTGGCAACGGACTACAATCCAGGATCATCACCTAGCAGCTCTATGAATTTTATAGTCTCACAGGCGTGCATCAATCTTAAAATGACCCCTGCAGAGGCAATTGTTGCAGCTACTATAAATGGTGCATTTGCAATGGATGTTGCAAAAGAAACTGGAAGTATTACAAAAGGAAAAAAAGCAAATTTAATAATTACTAAACCCCTACCCTCTTACAATGCAATTCCCTATCATTTTGGACAACACCAGATTGATAAGGTAATTGTAAATGGAGAAGTCTTATGATTATACCTAATTTTTCTATCGTACCGGGAAGCCCGGTAAGTGACATTTTTATTGAACACGAAGTTAAAACCTTCTACGAGGCGATACGCAAAGTGCAAAATCTACCGTACGGCAGAGTAGAAAACCCTTTGGAGTTTGGAAGCATTATTACAAATGGTCGAGGTACCTGTAGTACTAAGCACGCGACCCTTAAAATGCTTACAGATGAGCACGCAATTTATGGTTTACAGTTAGAACTTGCCATATACGCTATGAGTGAAGAGAACACCCCAGGTGTGGGAGCGACTCTTGATAAATACAACCTGCCATATATGCTAGAAGCTCATACCTTTTTATGCTATGATGATGAGGTGTATGATTACACATTTGCACAGTCTAAAAACCTTACGTGGACAGATTCTATACTTATGCAAACCACAATAGATACAGATCAGATAGGTGAGTATAAAAAGAGCTATCACAAATCTGTACTTGCAGACTGGATAAAAAGAGATCACTTACCATACACGCTAGACGAACTCTATACTATAAGAGAAGAGTGTATTGAAGCGCTCTCAAACGCAACAACGCATTGATATGATACAGCTACACATTGCAACAGAAAGTGATATTAAACCATTCACACATCTTCGAGCTGGTGAAACCAAGCTAGGAGAAACCTTGCAACTATGTGATAGCCTAGATGACGTTGTAAATAATAATTGCACCTATGTTCTTTTTGGAATTTGTGAGGATATAGGTATTCGTGCAAATTACGGTAAGCCCGGGGCAGTAAAAGCTTGGGGAAGCTTTATAAAAGCTCTAGTAAACGTTCAAGACAATCATTTTAATAATGGTAACGATATCCTACTATTAGGTCATATAGCTGTATCTCCAGATATAGACGATATAGATAAGGAGAATCCAGAAACACTAGGTAGTATTGTAGCAAGAATAGATAGTAAAGTAGCTACCGTGGTAAACCGCATAGTAAGTGCAGGGAAAATACCTATAGTGATAGGAGGTGGTCATAATAATGCCTACGGAAATATAAAAGGTACTGCAACGGCTTTGCAAAAAGCGATAAATGTCATCAATTTTGATGCTCATACAGATTTAAGAAAAACAGATTATAGACATAGCGGTAATGGCTTTACGTATGGACTAGAAAGTGAGAACTCATATCTCAACACCTATTGTATCTTCGGGTTACATAAAAACTACACACCACAGTATATTTACAATATGATAGCTACTCGCGATCATATCTCCGTTTTTGATATAGAAGATATGCTGTTAGAAAGTAAACAGGTAGAAAATTTTGAAACCGCTATCTCCCAGTTAAGTGACAATACACTGGGTATTGAGATAGATGTAGATAGTATTGCAAATTTCTCAAGTAGTGCACAAACGCCTTCTGGATTTAACTTAGAGGTGATGCGTTATTTTTTAGGCCAGCTTGCAAGAAAGACTAAATGTGGTTATTTACATATTTGTGAGGCCGCTCCAACAAAGAAAAATTATCAACAAGTAGGTAAAGCATTATCTTACCTCGTTACAGACTTTATAAGAAATCATCGTGAACATTATACCCTATAACACAAAGCATAAAGACGCCTTCAAACATCTTAATATAGAATGGCTAGAGACCTATTTTTATGTAGAACCTTATGACTTAGAAGTATTAAGTAAGCCAGAAACTTACATTATAAATAAAGGAGGATACATATTTTTTGCCCAGCACAATGATGAGATTGTTGGCACCGTAGCGCTTATGCCCACAGCAGTAAACGGGGTATTAGAACTTACAAAAATGGCAGTATCTCCACAGGCCAGAGGTCTGGGCATAGGTCAAAAATTAATGGAGCATTGTATCGCTTTCGCGAAAGCGGAAAACCTTTCAAAACTCATACTCTATTCAAACACCATTCTAGAAAATGCTATTCATATTTATAAAAAATGGGGTTTTATTGAGATTCCCGTAGAAGAAAATGCATCATACGAGCGAGCAAACATAAAAATGGAAAAAATAATTAATCATAAATAACAGAAAATGAAATTACACAACATCTTACTCTTAGCGGCTCTTACCATAGGTATTACAAGCTGTAAAGAGAACACATCAAACGAAACCAAAACAACTACAGAGGTTGCAAATGAGGAGACTACAAAGAAAAGTAACTTTGAAATTTACCCAGTATCGCACGCTACTATGGTTTTAAAATGGGATGATAATGCTATTTATATTGACCCCGTAGGAGGTCCAGAAAATTTTGACCTTTATGATGCGCCAGATCTTATCTTGATTACAGATATACACGGTGATCACTTAAACGTAAATACTGTACAAGGTATTCTAACTGAATCTACAAAGATTATTGCGCCACAAGCAGTAGTAGATAAACTTCCAGAAGATTTACAAAAAATCACAACCGTACTTAGTAATGACAATTCATTAATGAAAAATGGTTTTGACATTACTGCGATCCCTATGTACAACCTTAGAGAGGAAGCACTTAAATTTCACTCAAAAGGCAGAGGAAATGGCTATGTAATTGAAAAAGATGATAAGCGAGTTTACATCTCTGGAGATACAGAAGACATACCAGAAATGCGCAATCTAGCAGATATTGATATAGCTTTTATATGTATGAACTTGCCATACACAATGACGGTAGAGAGCGCTGCGAGCGCGGTATTAGACTTTAAGCCAGAGACCGTATTTCCTTATCATTACAGAGGGACAGAAGGTCTAAGCGACGTTTCAAAATTTAAAGAACTAGTTAATAATGGTGATAGTAGCATAAATGTTACTCAGCTAGACTGGTACCCTACAGCAGAATAAAAAATCACCGCTCTAGGATATCCATCCTAGAGCGGTGATTTTAATTTAAAATATGTTTACTCCTACTTTAGACTAAAAGACGTCTGTGCAAGAAGTGATCCTTTATCATATACATAGACATTATAAGTTCCTTCTGGAAAATCTTTTGTGGTCTTCCCTATATTCTCACATATATCTAGCGCCGTATTCTCATAATAGAACTTAGAGATTGTGCTATAAGTTACAACTGTCCCGTCAAAGGCTACTTGCTTGTTATCACCTAGGGTGTTTCCTTCTGGGTCTACAACCTGTACATAAAGCATACGGTCACCAGCTTCGGCAAGACGATTTTGTGGTACTGTATAGCACGCACGTAACTTATCTACACGTCTATTATTTGAGTTCTCTATAAGCTTTCCAGAAGAGCGTTCTATAACTCCAGTGGCACTAAGCTTATTTGCCGCCAGTGCAGATCCTAGAGTTACACGCTCTGCTAGTGCTTGATTTTCTAGTGATAGGGAATCTCCTACACCTCTTTGTACCTCTAGCTCATACGTTGTGCTGTCTACGCGCATCGCAAGCATCTGGTTACTACCACGTAGTGAGTCATTTTGAGCAAATAAGAAATCGCGCTCGTTACGTAGTTTAAAAACCTCTGCTCTATACTTACCAAGGCTAGCAATGGTAGCATCTTTTGCATTAATATCTGCAATGAGTCCTTGTATTCTGTCACGAGCATCGTTAAGCTCTGTGTCCTTCAGATTATTTTCTTCTATAACCACATCATACTTACTTACCATCTCCTTAAGATCTGCAAGCACAACGTTTTTCTCTTTTGTAAGTTGGCTTTTGGTATCTTTTTCTTGGTTGTACAGTTTTACTGCAAAGGCCCCAGCAACGACTAAAAGTACTGCAAGAATCCCTGCAATGATCTTAATACCGTTACCACTTTTTTCGTTGTCCATAATATTTAGTTTAATTTTTATTGGTTATACGTCTAATGCAAAGAATTGGATTTTATTTTAATTGCTTCTGCTAAAATATTCTTTTTACCATACAATTAACGCCCGATATTAAAAATTGTTAAAATAACAAATACACGTAGTCCATATGCGACTTAATCACGTAGCAAACTTCCTGATGTACAAATATATAAAGCACTGCAGCAAGGAGGTTGACATAGTTTTGATTTAAATTCTTCTATAAATCAGTTCATAAAGTTATTGGGTAATTGCTATGAGTACGCTTTCGCGAAAGCGTAAAAACAATCCTTACTCGTTGTTAACGTAATTCTAAAAGCAATGCTATCCCAAAGTTTTTTACGGAAATTGTAGTTTATGAATAAACTGTACACAAAACTGGAGCTTTTATATAGCCGCATCACGGGTAATGTAGCTTTTTACCCTAGCCTTATTGCTTTTATGGGGCTAGCGTTAGGATTCTTAATGTCTTATGCAGAGCAACAGGGGATATCAAAGTATCTCATAGACACTATACCGGCTCTTGTAATTAATGATGCAGATACGGCTCGCACGCTTCTTAGTACCTTTATAGGTGGTATTTTTAGCCTGATGGTTTTTAGCTTTTCTATGGTTATGCTCATACTTAACCAGGCGTCTAGTAATTATTCACCACGCATATTACCTGGACTCATTGCAAATAAACGTCACCAGGTGGTACTGGGCTTTTATATTGCTGTCATCATTTACTGTATCATTATTTTACTTAGTATTGAGCCAGAACAGTCTAAAACGCAACTACCAGGCTTTGCAGTACTTATAGGGATTGTATTAAGTATACACGTGCTTGCAGCTTTTATATACTTTATACACTCTATATCTCAAGCTATACAGATTAATAATATTATAGATCGCATTTACAAGGTATCACGGGATCGCATCCAGCAACTTATAGACACAGAGAGTGATCCAAAAGGAGTAGACGTTTTTAAAGACAATAATTCTTGGCAAAGCTATACTACTAAGTTCTCTGGACATCTTAATGATATAGCACTAGACTCCCTTGTAGATTTTTGTAATGAGCACTCTTGTAAAGTTTCACTTCTAGTTCCTAAAGGATCATTTGTACTAGATAGTACAAAAATAGTAAGTGTAAATAAGGATCTTAATGAAGAGGCTATTAAGGCGCTACGCTCTTGCTTTGGCTTTTCTAGGTCTGAGATTGTGAAAAATAATTATATCCTAGGATTTAAACAACTTACAGAGATTGCTGTAAAAGCAATGAGCCCGGGTATAAATGATCCCGGCACGGCAATTACCTGTTTAGACTACCTTACCGAGCTATTTGTATTACGTATGCAAAAGAGAGATAACAGCTTTGTGACAGATAAAGATGGTAATGCCCTTGTATCACTACGCACAATAAACTTTGATGAGGTTCTTTATTTCATTTTTGCATCCCTAAGGCAGTATTGCAAAGCAGACTTTATTATGCTACACAAAATGTTACAAAGCTTGAGATACCTAAGTACATCTGATGCGTTAAAGGACGAGTATACAGAGGCTATTATCAACCAAGTACAACTCATTATAGATGATGCAAACCAATTTATTAAAAACGAGTCAGATCTTGCTATTTTAAACAAGGTGGCTAGTGAAGTGCAAGTAAGCTAGATGATATTATTACCATCAGTTAAGGTTTTTTGACTAGTTTTCTTTTTCTTTATGCGCTATATAATGTTTGTAGCATTGCTAAAAACTACTTTTACTTTTATGAAAAATTTGCTTCTTATTGTTTTGTGTTTCGCTTTCGCGAAAGCGTACTCACAACAACCCTCATCACAACCTGGTAACGTCATCAAAGATTTTGGAAAAACCTTTGCCGTACCAGAACCAGATTTTAAAACCGATACTGAAGCACAATTTTATATTGTTTTTGATGTGGCAAAAGCCCCAGAAGACCCTAGTGTAAGAAATCCATACATAGAGACAATGGCTCGCTTTTTAAATATGCACGATAAAGCAGGTATCCCTAGGGAGAATATGCACATACGTGCAGCTATACACGGTAAGGCGGCATATGGCGTACTTACAAATGAACTTTATAAAGAAAAATATGGAGTAGATAACCCCAACATTGCACTTCTAGAAGCACTAAACGATGCAGGGGTAGAACTTATAGTCTGCGGGCAAACGGCGGGATCACGCAACATTACTTCGGCACGAAGATTGGAAATAATAGATGTAGCCCTCTCTGCAATGACCGTTTTAAGCCAGTCACAAATGAGTGGATACTCACTTATTGCATTTTAAAAAACCGCTACTAGCATACCTTACACAATAAATTAAACCAGATTAATGCGTTACCTATTTTTACTGGGCTTTATACTCACGAGCCTATCTTCATACTCTCAAAAAATAACTCGTCAAGACAGTTTACGTGGTAGCATTACACCGCAAAGAGCGTGGTGGGACCTTGTACATTACGACCTTTCTGTAGAGGTGTTGCCGGAGTCAAAGACAATTATAGGGACTAATGTGATGACCTACAAAGTGCTTAATGAAGGTACAAATGAGTTACAAATAGATCTACAAGCACCTATGGAGCTTACCGCAGTAATGCAAGATGGTCACTCACTGGATGTACGGTCAGAAGGTAATGCGCATTTTATACAACTTGAAGACCCACAACGTGAGGGTGAGCTAAAGAAGATCTCGCTAAGTTTTGAAGGTAAACCTAGAATTGCAAAAAACCCGCCGTGGGATGGGGGTATCACCTGGAAAAAAGATAGCAACGGAAAACATTTTATTGCCAGTTCAAATCAAGGCATAGGCGCTAGTGTGTGGTGGCCTAACAGAGATCACCCGGCAGACGAGGTAGACAGTCTTGATATGCACGTTACCGTGCCTAAAGATCTCGTAGACGTGTCAAACGGAAGACTTGTGCACATCGATACAGACGCAACTACAAAAACATACCACTGGACGGTTAAAAACCCTATAAATAACTACGGTGTAAACTTAAATATAGGTGATTATGTAAACTTCTCTGAGGTTTATAAAGGAGAGAAAGGCCCTCTAGATATGAGCTACTGGGTTCTCAAAGAGGATGAGGAGAAGGCTAGAGAGCAGTTTAAACAAGCCCTTATGATGATGGAGGCTTTTGAACACTGGTTTGGTCCTTACCCATTTTATGAGGATAGTTTTAAACTTGTGCAAGCACCTTACCTTGGGATGGAACATCAAAGTTCTGTAACCTATGGTAATAGATTTAAAAATGGATACCTAGGTAGAGATCTCTCTGGTACGGGTGAGGGATTAAAATTTGATTTTATCATCATTCACGAGGCTGGTCACGAGTGGTTTGCAAATAATATTACAAATAAAGACGTGGCAGATATGTGGATACACGAAGGCTTTACCTCATATTCTGAAAATCTATATCTCGATTACCACTTTGGAAAAGAAAGTGCTGCAACTTATACCATAGGTACTCGTGATAAAATACGTAATGATAGACCTATGATAGGTACCTATAATGTGGATAAGGAAGGAAGTGGTGATATGTATTACAAAGGTGCAAACATATTGCTCACCTTACGTACCATAGCACAAGATGATGATTTATGGCGCGCTACACTACGAGGCTTAAGCAAAGAATTTTATCACCAAACGACAACAACGGCTGCTGTAGAAAATTATATTGCAAATGCGCTAAATCTAGACTTAACGCCTTTCTTTAATCAATATCTAAGAGAAAAAGATATCCCAACATTTGAGTACAAAATCGATAAAAAAGAAATGCACTATCGATTTAATAATACCATACAAGGTTTTACAATGCCTTTACGTATTAAGATTAATGAGAAGTACATATGGCTTGAACCTACAGATATATGGCAATGCTTAGACGTACCAAAAGGTACTAGCACCGTACAAATAGATCGCAATATGTATGTAGATATTAGAAAAAAGTAAGTACAACTTACTCAAATCGTATTGCGCGTACAGGGCTAATTTTGGTTATAATATAAGATGGTATAAGTAAGATAAGTACACATATAGTAAAAACCCCCAAGTTGAGAGATAAAATATGCCATCCATTTATGAGAACTGGTGCCTCACTCACATAATACGTAGATGGGTCGAGTTTTATAAAACCAAAATACTTCTGAGCAAATAAAATTCCTAGGCCTATAAGGTTACCCCAGAAGAGACCTAGACCTATAAGATACATTGCGTTGTAGATAAATATCTTACGTACATTCCAATCTGAGCCACCTAGAGCTTTGAGAATACCTATCATACGAGTGCGCTCAAGTACAAGTACAAGCAGTGCTACCGCAATGTTAATACCTGCTATAAGGATCATCACGACAATAATGAGCATTATATTAAAATCAAATAACTTGATCCACTCAAAGATATTATAGTTGCGCTGTATGATAGATATGGATCTAAGCATAGAGCCAGAGTTTTCATACACTTCGTTATTAACTCGCTCTATATTATCAAAATCATCTACAAAAACCTCAAACGCACCTACCTCGTCCTTTTCCCATTTATTTATAAAAGTAAGATGGCGGCGGTCTCCTATAATGTAAATCTTATCAAACTCTTGATAAGCGCTTTCATAAAGACCTACAATATCAAGTGATCGTGATCTAAATCGTGTGTTTTCTTTATTTACAAAGTGTATTACCGCTTTATCTCCTACCGTAAAACCCAAACGTTTTGCGAGATAGGTACTCATTAAAATTTCATTATTGAGGTCACCTGTGAGCTCTGGCTTGCGGCCTTCTATGATATAATCTTCTATGCGAGACCAGTCATAATCATCACCCACACCTTTGTAAACCACACCCTCAAAGGTCTCTGCAGTGCGTATCATTCCTGCCTTAGTTGTGATTGCCTGCACGTGTGTTACCTCTGGTACAGCATCAAAGTTTGGGTAAAAGTCTTGATTAATAGTAATTGGGTTTACGGTCTCTTCGCTATTATTTCCATCAAAGTTTGAGACAAGTATATCACCAGAAAAGGCAGACACCTTTTGTCGTATTTCTCTTTTTAAACCTATACCCGTTGCGATAGATATAAGCATCATCACCATACCTATTGCGATTGCTGCAATGGCAATTTTAATTATCGTACTGGAAGCACTACTTTTATACGATGTCCCGCCATTTAGGCGTTTGGCTATAAAATACTCTAGATTCAAATGCGTCTCATTTTATTCAAAAATACCCTTTTTTTAACGCTCACACTCTTAATTTCTTGTGCAAATACGGGTGGAGATAAGACCGCTTTCGCGAAAGCGGAATCAAAACAACCCACGACAAGTAACGTAGTAGTCATAGATTCTAGCATTACTGTGGGTGCAAATAGAACAGAGCTGTACCTCCCATTACTAGCAAATAAAAACATAGGAGTGGTTACAAATAAAAGTGGACTCATCTTTACCGAGACATCGCATACAGAAGCGCAAAGCACTCACCTAGTAGACTCCTTACTCAGTACGGGAGTTACGATAAAGAAGGTTTTCTCGCCAGAGCACGGCTTTAGAGGAAATATAGATGCCGGCGAAAAGGTAAAGGACGGTAAGGACCCAAAAACGGGTCTCAACATCATCTCTCTTTACGGAAAGAATAAAAAACCCACAGCACAACAATTAGAAGGGGTTGATGTCTTACTCTTTGACATACAAGATGTGGGCGTGCGTTTTTACACCTACATATCTACCCTCACCTATGTTATGGAAGCAGCCGCCGAAAGTGGGATTCCTGTCATAGTGCTAGACAGACCTAATCCTAATGCACATTACATAGACGGTCCTACACTAGAAAAAGAACACACTAGCTTTTTAGGAATGCACGAGATACCACTTGTGTATGGTATGACGATAGGAGAATATGCAAAAATGGTAAATGGAGAAGGCTGGCTAAAAGATAAAATCACAGTAGATCTTACGGTAATACCGCTTGAAAACTGGTCATACCAGAAAAAGTATGCACTCCCTACAAGACCATCGCCTAATTTGCCTAATGATAAGAGTATCAATTTATATCCTAGCTTAGGCTTTTTTGAAGGAACTACGGTAAATGCTGGTCGCGGGACAGAGATGCAGTTTCAAATCTTTGGCGCACCAGATTTTCCTAAAGAGCACTTTTCTTTCTTATACACGCCACAACCTAATTTTGGTTCAAAATCACCAAAATATAAGGGAGTCACCTGTAACGGTAAAGACCTACGTGATGAGGCTTATATGAACACTGTAAATCTTGAATGGCTCATAGAAGCCTATGCTGCTAGTAGCAAGAAGGATACCTTCTTTAAAACAGCCAGTTTTACACTTCACGCAGGTTCCACACAATTACAGCAAGACATTGAGGCGGGATACACCTTTAAGGAGATTAAAAGAAAATGGTTGCCAGGTATAGAACGATTTAAAAAAATACGCTCTAAATATCTAATGTATGAGTAGGGATGCGTTTTTGCTTTCGCTTAAAGCGAAAATTGAAACCCTATTTACCACCTACACAAAGCTTCTTCATACACAAGAACAGCAAGACATTATGCGTAATGGCTTTGTATTCTCTAAGATAGATCCTACGGCAAACGTACTGGTTATGGGTATAAATCCATCGTTACGCACAGATTTTATAAGTGACGATATGTATAGCTATGATTATAGTAAATTGAACGAGGATAGGTACTTTAAAAAATTTTACAACTTACTATCAGCTCTTGAACCAAAAGGAATTACTTATTGCGATTTATTTTATCAACGACATACGGAGCAAAAACAAATAGCACACTTTCTTAACAATGAGATAGGTAAACAGTTTCTCAGAGATCAACTTGAGATTACTAAGGAGGTCATTACCTATGTTGCTCCTAAGCTTATCTTACTTTTTAATAGACAAGGCGCTCAGTTTTTTTCTTCTGAGTGGATGGATATTAGCCTAGATTTTGATAAAAAACTGTCTACATATAACAAACTTGCTTATAGCCACAAGCTTGAATCTTATATTTACTTTGCCCCTTTTTTAGGGTATAGAACACCAAAAACCGCGTTTGAGCAACTAGATCACGATTTACCGTTGTTAGCAAAGCTTGTTAATTAATCTCAAAACTTTAAAGCAGACCATATAATTGTAGTGACTTTTTTACGTTTAACTATATTTGATACTAGATTACGATACACTGCCTTAATTATAATCCTATGAAAAAGATTACCCTACTCCTACTCGCGTTTACAATGCTTTTTTTTTCTTGTAATGATGATCTTGATGATACTATAAGACCAGCAACTACAGTAGAGCTGTCTGACTTTGTTTATAGAGGTCTCAATTACTGGTCATTATATAAAGACCAAGTGCCAGAGCTAGCAAATGATTTTTTTAGTAATGATGGAGAAAAATTTGACTACTTATCGCAGTTTGCTTCTGTAGAGGATGCTTTTGATGCGCTTACGGCGCCTGTAGACCGTTTCAGTATATTACGAAATGATTATACAGAATTAGAAAACTCGCTAGCGGGAATTCGCACTGCTTCTGGTATGAATATCTCCCTGCTTATTATGCCTAACGACCCTACTAGAGCCTTTGGTATTGTGAGATATGTGGTAAATGATAGTCCAGCAGCTATTGCGGGTGTCCAGCGAGGTATGATTTTTACACTTGTAGACGGGCAACCCTTACAAGATGCAACTGGACAGCCTATAGATGGTAACACAAGTTTTTCTAGTTTTTTTAGTCCAGAAAGCCATACCATAAGTACAGCAACCTTTAATGGTACAGATTTTGACCTTACGGGAGAAGAAATCGTTATTAATAAAATACAGCTCATTATAAACCCTGTACATACCGTAAATGTTCTAAGTGTAGGTGGTAATGAGATAGGGTACTTACATTATACCGGCTTTACAAATGAGTTTGATAGTGATCTTAATAATGCTTTTGCAGAGTTTCAGGCAGCTGGCATTACAGATCTTGTGCTTGATTTACGCTATAATGGTGGTGGCTCTATAGAGACGGCAAACGACCTCTCATCTATGATTACTGGTCAGTTTGAAGGACAAACATTTATCACTCAACAGTATAACTCAGATCGCAACCCAGAGAATCAATTTACACGCACTTTTAATAATAATCTAGGAAGTGGCAATGATGGTGTAACTATAAACAGCTTAGGACTTTCTAGAGTATTCATACTCACTACAGGAAGAACCGCAAGTGCCAGCGAACTTATACTAAGTGGTCTAGATCCATATATTGAGATTATACAGATAGGTACAAACACCGTAGGAAAATTTGAAGGGTCCTTCTTATTATATGATGCGCCGGCTCCAGGTTTTAGAAGATCTGAGGCAAACCCAAATCACAGATACGTAATGCTACCGCTTGTACTTAAGTCTGTAAATGCAAATGGTCTTACAGACTATTTTGACGGTTTTACACCAGATATTGAAATAGCCGAAGATTTTACAAACTATGGCCAGCTAGGTGAGCAAGGCGAGCCACTTCTAGACGCAGCCATAGATGTTATTCTTAACGGAAGAAGCAACGCACAATATAACACGACGATACAATCCTCATATTATGACACAGAGCAACAAGACCCGCTCTACCAGCGTATGATAGTTGATCAACTTGATATAAACTAGCACAAAAAGGGGTGACAATTATGTCACCCCTTTTTAATTAACTATTAGAGAATAACCTAGTTAATCTCGTAAACGTTACCTGGTACAATACCTACATTAAGCGTATTTAATAAAGTACCCGTAGTAGTATCATAAAGCTCTACAGTACCATTGCTAGCAAAATCTGCAGCGTTACATCCAGCTAGTGTACCATCGCTGAGTATGGTCATATTATAGAAAAATGATCCAGATATAATTGCAGTACTAGTCGTAGTAAAATCTGCTATGGTTGTTTTATAAACTGCTCCACCTAGATAATAAAACACATCATCACCTACTACATTTAAGAAGCTAGGGTGTTCGGTATCTGTAAATAAAACTGTTTCGACAGCAGTATTTGTATCTGTATCAATAATAGTAAACTGTCCTCCTGTCTCATTACCTGTAAATGCTGGAGCGCCACTAGCTAGAACTACAAGACGTCCCGCTGTGTCAAACTGTAATGAGTTAGGTACGTCACCAACCTCTATTGTAGTAACAACATTTTCTTGCTCACTAGAGATTACAGATACAATATTATTTACTCCAAAACCTCCTTTGTGTGCTACATAAATAGCATCTCCTTTTGCTACGATTTGCTCTGGCCCTTCTGCCACAGCAATTGTGCTTACTATCTCATTTGTATTTAAATCTAAAACAGCCACATAATCATCTGTAGCAACAGCTGGATCTCCCCAGTTAGTCACATAGCCATTATCCCCTATTATTACAATATTACGTGGGTTATTAAGTCCTTCTGTAATCTGGATTATTTCTTCAAAGGTATCTTTTTCTACTACCGTGATACGTGAGCTTACGTTTGTAACTACATAAACATTATCATCTGTCATAGTTAGTGATTGCACGATGTTACCCAGGTTATCATCATTTACAGCTTGATAGATAGATGGTGACACCGTAGTAAGGTTTTCATCTATATGATCTACCGTTCCAAAACCATTTGAAAAAGGCCCTTCATTTGTCACTAAAAATCCAGTAGCATATGGCCCTTCAACCTCTGGGGTAACTGGTATAAAAATATCATCATCTGTATTACAAGAAAATAATAAGAGTGTTGCAATACAAAATGTGTAAAAAGAATGTTTCATAAGTGTGTTTAAAAAGTAATAGTTGTTTGTAATAAAAAGTTTCTTCCAGGGTTAGGTCTAAAAGCAACCGTCTGGTAGTTCGTATTAAATAAGTTATTGACTCTCGCCATTACTTGGAGCTTAGTTCCTTGCTTGTGTAAGATGTCATAGCTTGTCCCTATATGAGCAATCGCATAGCCGTCTACCTGCGCCGTGTTATCTGTAGTTGTAAAAACACGATCTACAAAGGTAGTTTGCACATAACTACTCAGCCTGCCATAGTTATGCGAGATACCGAGTATCGCTTTATGAGCTGGTACATAGATAAGTTGTTTGCCTCTAGCTACATCTTCGGCCTGTGTATAGGCATACTGAGCAGTGGTTGTAACTTTATGGCTACCCATAATAGCCGTATAATCAAGTGCTCCCTCTATACCATAATGCTCAGAATCTGCTATGTTTATAGGTGACCAGATACCGCTCAGATTAGGCTGCCATTGTATCAAATCATCTGTGTTTATGTAAAACCCTCTCAATCCTAAAGTGAGGTTTTTACGTGTTCTTTTTAAGCCTATTTCGGCTTGTATGCTTGTTTCAGGTTTTAAATCTGGGTTACCTATAGCACCTGGTCCAGACCAGTAAGCATCGTTAAATGTGGGAATTCTATAATTTTTTGACGCGTTAAATGTAAGTGTATACGCTTTCGCGAAAGCGTAATCAAAACCAGCTCCCAAAAGAAATGGACTATCAAAACCTTCTACCAGCTCTTGTCTAGCCTGAATCTCATAGGTAAATTGATTAGTAAGTTGCTGTTTCCACAAGGCGACTATAGATCCTTGATTTCTAGTAGTCGAAACGATAGACGCACCAGTTGCCGAAATATGGTTTACCTCACCTATTACGGTAAGTTCTTTTTTACGATCCAGCTTATAAGTTGCCTCGTAGTTTGCCAGGTAGCGTATAGATTTACCTAGATCATTATCGTCAGTTTGGTTATTTGCAAAATATCGAAACTGTTCAAAAATATGAGCCGCACGCAACTTGCCATTAAATCTTGTACCCAGGTTTTCCCATATGGCAAGTGTTCTTGTATTTCTGTCTTCATACCCATCATTAGACGGTGCCGTGAGTGTGCCAGAAAAGTTACGATTACCTACATAGGTATTGTGGTGCAGTTTTAATAAATGTGTACGATCACCCTTATTTTTAAGGAGATAACCCATATTAAAAATGGCATTAAGATTATCATATTGACCATTTTCATTAAACTGATTTTCTGTATCGAGGTAGTCAAAATCATTTTCAGAACGTTGGTAATCTAGGCCGGCATCTATGTAAAAATTAGTGTTTGAAAATTGCGTTTTGGCCGTTGCGATTTGAGTATCAAAACTTCCGTAACCTGCGGTTACTGTCGTGCTCAGTCCTTTATTAAATCTAATATCATTACCTAGATGAACACTACCACCTACTGCTCCAGATCCATATATAATGCTCCCGCCGCCCGCTCTCACATCGAGCTGATCATAATTTTTTGACGATAAGGTATTAAAATCAGACTGGCCAGTGAGTTGGCTATTTATGTTTATACCGTTCCACACGACGGCTGTCTGTGCCGCGTTAGTCCCTCTAAAAGAGGCAGAGGCTACGCCGCCTGGCCCATTTTCTCTAAAGTATATGGTGCTATTTGCTCGCAACACCTCTGTAAGAGCCGTGCGCGAGCGCTGTATGGTGCTATCACTTATCTTCTCAAGAGCTATACCTACGCTGTGGTTTTTTAACTTTGAGTCACTAAGTATTACTTCAGGTAAAACTTGAAGTGTATCTATTTGTGCGGCAGTTGTAAGTGCGTATAGCACGACAACAATAAAAAGGAATCTATGTTTCATCTATCTACCAACTTTTTACCCGAAAGTTGCTTGATTTTAATTATGAATAGTGGCAGGTCTCCTGGCTTGCTTTTGTTACACCTTCCCATCATAACACCTTATGACAGTGGCTTTGTAGTAGTAACAAACCCTTTATGGGCTTAGCTTACAGTTGCGGGAACAGCTTCCGATTTATACGGAATTCCCTTTTAATTTTCAGCACCCGTGTGATGCATCAAAACCAAAATTCGTCGCAAATATACATAACATTACTACCATACCTAGCAGTAAATCAAAAAGAAGAAAGCCCTCTTGCGGCATTGGCTATTTTAATACTACTTTTGGCAAATGAAGCACTTACACCTTTTAGTCTGCCTTATATTTCTAGTAACAGCTTGTAAAAATGAACCAGAAGTCACGACTGTTACTCCCACAATGAGTGCATCACAAGCAGTAACCTATGCAGATGGTTTTACCATTACAAAGTATGAAAACTACACATTGCTATCGGTTACAGAAGCATTCCCAAATGCAGATAAAACCTTTACCTACGCCCTTGTACCAGAAGGAGGGTTGCAAGCTTCTATAGAAGAAGAAAACAGTAAAAGCCTCACCGAGTTACTTACTAATCGAGGTGTAGATGCCATTATAAAAACACCTATAAAAAATGTAGTAGTTACCTCTACTACGCACATCCCCTCGTTAGAAATGCTTGGGGTTATTGAAACTCTAAAAGGTTTTCCTAATCTTGATTATGTGTCGAGTCCGCTTTCGCGAAAGCGTATTGAAAACGATCTCATTACAGAGCTAGGTCAAAACGAATCGCTTAATACAGAACTTGCAATAAATCTCAATCCAGATGCAGTTATCACCTTTGGTGTAGAAGGAGAAAACAAATCTGTAAACACGCTACAACGTGCAGGAATCCCTGTGCTTTATAACGGCGACTGGGTAGAAAAAGAACCGCTAGGCAAAGCAGAGTGGATCAAATTCTTTGGCGCTCTGTACGGGAAAGAAAAAGAGGCAGATAGCATTTTTACCACCATAAAAAATCAATATCTAGCCACTAAGAAACAACTTGCATCTGTAACGTCAAGTCCTACTATTTTAAGTGGTGCGATGTATAAAGACGTTTGGTATTTACCTAAGGGTGATAGCTGGCAGGCTAAAGTTCTAGAAGATGCCGGAGGCTCATACTTATGGGCAGATACCGAGGGAGTGGGAAGTATTGCACTGAGTATAGAATCTGTGCTGGAAAAAGGGCAGCAAGCAGACTTCTGGATTGCACCTGGGCAGTATACGTCATATTCAAAACTACTAAGTGACAACCCTGCCTACGGACAGTTTGATGCATTTAAGAATAAGAAGGTCTATACCTTTGCAAAGAGTAAGGGAGCAACGGGTGGTTTATTATATTATGAACTTGCGCCTAATAGACCAGACCTTGTCTTAAGAGATCTTACCAAAATCTTACACCCAGCGCTTATTACAGAAGAGTTTACATTTTTTGCACCGCTAGATGAGTAATAAAAGTTACATCATACCCTTTTGCATATTAGTTTTTGTACTAGTGTTGTGTTTTATTGTAAACATAAGTTTAGGCTCCGTAAACATTCCTTTTACAGAGGTTATCTCTGGACTACTGGGTGGTGATGTGTCAAAAACATCTTGGTTATATATTATCGTAGATTATAGATTACCTAAGGCTATTACGGCAATTATTGCGGGTGCAGGTCTTGCGGTTTCTGGCTTGTTAATGCAAACGCTTTTTCGCAATCCGCTGGCGGGGCCTTTTGTATTAGGTATAAGTAGTGGTGCCAGTCTAGGCGTCGCTTTATACATCTTAGGAGGTACGGCACTGGGGCTATCCTCTACCCTATTATCTGGTAAATGGGGGCTCATCATATCGGCTAGTGTAGGAAGTTTTTTAGTCTTACTTATGGTGCTAGGTGTAGCTACGCGTATAAAAGATACAATGGCGCTCCTTATCATAGGTTTAATGGTAGGAAGCCTTACAAGTGCCGTAGTAAGTGTACTAGCCTATTTTAGTAAAGCAGAAGAGTTACAACGATTTGTTTTTTGGTCCTTTGGGAGTCTTGGTGACGTCTCGTGGCGTGGCGTGGGCATCCTTTCTATTTGTTTTGTCATTGGGATTATGGGCGCTGTTTTTTGTCTTAAATCACTTAACAGCCTTCTATTAGGAGATGCATATGCACGTACGATAGGTACAAAATTTAGTCAGTCGCGTCTACTCATTATTATTACGACAAGTTTGCTAGCGGGTAGTATCACTGCTTTTGCAGGTCCCATTGCTTTTATAGGTCTTGCAGTACCACATTTAGTACGCCAGCTCATACCTACGGCAAATCATCGCATACTATTACCAGCCGTTATTATAGGAGGGGCAATCCTTATGCTGGTTTGTGATACAATAGCACAGGTGCCGTACAGTGAGTACACATTACCTATAAACGCTATCTCTGCTATGGTGGGTGCTCCTGTAGTGATATGGTTATTAGTTCGTAAAAAGAAACTTCTTTTTTAATGCAATCTATAAACAATCATATCACCCTCCGCACAAAAGATCTTGTTATAGGCTATAACAATAATCGTGAGGAAACACCTATTGCAAAAAATCTTAATATAGATTGTAAAAAAGGAGAACTCATAGCGCTAGTAGGGATAAACGGGTCTGGTAAATCTACATTGCTTAGAACACTCGCTGGACTTCAAGAACCGCTTGCTGGTGCTGTCTATATTAATGATAAAGAAATTGCCAAAGTAACTCCAGCATCACTCGCACAGCAACTTAGTGTTGTATTGACTAATCAAGCCATTTCAAAAAACCTTACGGTAGCAGAGCTAGTAGCACTGGGCAGACAGCCTTATACAAACTGGCTAGGCACGCTCACAGAGGTAGATAAGGATATTATAATAAGAGCTTTAAAACGTACCGAAACCTACATACTTAAAGACAAGAAGTGCTACGAGCTTAGTGACGGGCAACTGCAGCGTGTCCTCATAGCAAGAGCACTTGCACAAGACACACCCATAATTATGCTAGATGAACCTATGACACATCTAGACCTACATCACAAAGCCTCTATATTAAACCTGCTAGCTAGAATCGCAACAGAAGAGCGTAAAACCATCATTTTTAGTACACACGAGATAGATTATGCCATTACCCGTTGTGATAAAATGATTGTGATGAAAGAGCGACAAGCCTTATACGACACTCCAGAAGCACTTATTGCTCAGGGAGTTTTTGATATACTCTTCCCATCTCATAATGTGGGGTTTGACCGTAAAAACCGTATCTTTTTTCTCAAAAAGTAAGACGATGCGTTTTCTTCAATTATTTCTAGTAGCTATGGTGCTCGCTAGCTGTTCTGCACACTCTTATAAGGGTGAAGAAGAGCGCTTTCGCGAAAGCGTAAAAACACCCTCCCCTACTACTACAGAGGCAGTTTATAAGATTATAGACACATCAAAAATTTATAAGCTCGTGGCGAGTTATTATAAATATGATAGCAATCAAACCAATGTAGTAGCCGAATATAATTACAAGAAATACCTGAAATTTTACAAAGATGGAAAGCTAGCGGTTTTTGATGATTTTGACCTCACAAGCATTGATACGCTTAAAGCGAAAGCAAGCGATCACGGTTATTACGATTATACATACAACACCTTATATACAAGGCATCACCTCACAAATAAGAGTGGAAAACAATTTTACAACCCACAAGTACACGAGCCGAATGGTGACACCTTATCACTCTACTCTCAAAGCACAAAAAGTATAAGTCATTACGTAGCCATAGCTATTCCGGCAAACGTGGTTGTTGCCGAGGCGGAGTGGTAGTGAGTTTTGAAAACTTTGTACAGTTTTGAATACCCTCCACTCACAATTTCCTCCTAACATCATCTTTTAAAATACGTATTGCACGATCTTCTTTATATCTTTACCGTATGAATGATACTTTATTACTTTTTCTTATTGCTTTCATATGCTTAGTGGGCGGTACGCTCTTAGGGATATTTATCTCAAATCTAAAAAAGAAGGGAGAACTTAGTGGTTTACAAGAGCGCTTGCGTCAAGAAGAACTTAAGCTAGAAGAGGCTAGAAACACAAGCCTTAAAGTAGAGACACAAATGCAGCAACTTCGCGCAGAAAACAATGAGCAACTCCAGCAGCTACGCGCAGATAGTGAGAAACAACTTAGCTACCTTAGAGAAGAAAAAGATCAGTTTCAAAACGAACTTACCGCTCGTAACGTAGCCTTTGAAGGCTTAGAGAAACGTATGGAAGAAAAAACGGCAGAGCTAGAACAGCTGCAAGAAAAGTTTACCAAAGATTTTGAGCTCATCGCTAGTAAAATTCTTGATGAAAAGTCTAATAAGTTCACTTTACAGAACAAACAAAACCTTGATATCATCTTAAAACCGCTTCAAGAAAAAATTCAAAACTTTGAGAAGCGCGTAGAAGAAACTAATAAAGAGGCAATAGATAGAACCTCTGCCCTTAGAGAGCAAATAAAAGGTCTTACAGCGCTTAATGAGCAAATGACAAAAGAAGCCAGTAACCTTACTAAAGCGCTCAAAGGAGATAGTAAGATGCAGGGTAACTGGGGCGAGCTTGTACTAGAGCGTGTGCTAGAAAAATCTGGGCTAGAAAAAGACCGCGAGTATTTTATACAACAAAGCTTTACTACAGAAGAGGGTAAACGTGTACTTCCAGATGTGGTGATACACTTACCGGCAAATAAGAAGATGATTGTAGATAGTAAAGTATCCCTACGTGCCTATGAACGTTTTGTAAATGAAGAAGACCCACATCTTAGAGATGCGCATTTAAAGCAGCACGTAAATGATTTAAAGCGCCACGTACAACAGCTTAGTGATAAAAACTATCAAGATATCTACCAGATAGAAAGCCCAGACTTTGTACTGCTATTTATACCTATCGAGCCAGCTTTTGCCATTGCCATAAATGCCGAAAATGAACTCTATAATAAAGCTTTTGAGCAAAATATTGTTATCGTTACACCTTCTACCCTACTTGCCACACTGCGCACTATAGACTCAATGTGGAATAATGAGAAGCAACAACAAAATGCGCTAGAGATCGCAAAACAAGCTGGAGGACTTTATGATAAATTTCACGGGCTAGTAACAGATCTTACGGCCGTGGGTAAAAAGATGGATGATGCAAAAAGTGGGTACTCTGCCGCTATGAATAAACTTGTAGAAGGTAATGGTAACCTAATCACAAGAGTAGAACGCCTTAAAAAAATGGGAGCCAAAGCAAAAAAAGCACTTCCAGAAGCTATCATTAAGCGTTCAAATGCAGATGATGACCTAACTTTACTAGACTAAATAATTATGAAAAAAATACTATTTGTAGTTCTTACTACCATCTTTTTACTGGCAGCTGCTTGGTTTGCCTTCATTTACTACGTCCCTTACAGTAAAGGAACACGCGCCGGCGAACTCATAAAATTCTCTAGCAAAGGAGTGATTTTTAAAACTTGGGAAGGTGAGATAAGCCAGGGTATAAGTGGAGCACAAATCTTTAGCTTTTCGGTATTAGATCAAGAAGAGGAAGCTATTGAGGCGCTTAATAAATATCAAGGTCAATATGTAAAGGTTGAGTATATCGAGCGCTTTGGGACCTTCTCTTTCTGGGGAGATACTAAGTACTTTATTACAAAGGTAGTACCAGAGCAATCACCACACTTTAATAGATAATAGGGAGATTAAGAGTGTTTATTACGCTTTCGCGAAAGCGTACTCAAAACCCCATAAACTTAAAAAGGTCTACTCATTGAGTAGACCTTTTTTAATACTGTAATTTGAGCAGTTGAATTAGTTACTCAAGTACATCTTTCTTCTTGCGTATAAATCGTAAAAAGCATCATCACGAAGGTTATCTATAAATAAGATACTCTCTCCTGTACTCTTCATCTCTGGTCCTAAGTTCTTATTTACATTTGGAAACTTATTAAAAGAGAATACTGGTTGCTTGATTGCATATCCTTCTAGCTGTGGGTTGAAGTTAAAGTCTTTTACCTTCTTCTCACCTAGCATCACCTTAGTTGCATAGTTTACATATGGTTCTTTGTAAGCTTTTGCTATAAATGGAACCGTACGAGATGCTCTTGGGTTTGCCTCAATGATGTATACTTTATCATCTTTTACAGCAAACTGTATGTTTATAAGACCTACTGTATCAAGTGCTAGTGCAATTTTTCTAGTGTGATCTTTAATTTGCTCTAGTATAAGGTCTCCAAGGTTAAATGGAGGTAATGTTGCATTACTATCACCAGAGTGTATACCACAAGGCTCAATGTGCTCCATAATACCTATGATGTATACATCTTCTCCATCACAAATAGCATCTGCCTCTGCCTCTATCGCTCCGTCTAGGTAGTGATCTAGTAGGAGTTTGTTATTAGGTATCTTACGTAGTAAGTCTACAACGTGCTCTTCTAGCTCGTCGTCGTTTATTACAATCTTCATTCCTTGCCCTCCTAGTACATAAGATGGTCTTACTAGGATAGGGTAATCTAGTTTTTGTGCTACTGCAAGCGCCTCGTCTGCCGTCTCTGCTGTATCAAATTCTGGATAAGGAATATCAAGATTTTTTAATAATGTAGAGAAGCTTCCTCTGTCTTCGGCAAGGTCTAGTGCTTGGTAACTTGTACCTAAAATTTTGATACCGTAACGGTCCAGCTTTTCGGCAAGTTTAAGTGCTGTTTGCCCTCCCAGTTGTACAATTACACCTTCTGGCTTTTCGTGGCGTATGATGTCATAAATATGCTCCCAGAATACAGGCTCAAAGTATAACTTATCTGCCGTGTCAAAATCTGTAGATACAGTCTCAGGGTTACAGTTTATCATTATAGTCTCATAACCACACTCTGCAGCAGCAAGTACACCGTGCACACAGCAGTAATCAAACTCGATACCTTGCCCTATACGGTTAGGTCCTGAACCTAGTACTACTATCTTTTTCTTGTCTGAAACTACACTTTCGTTTTGAGCAAATCGAGTTCCGTCAGGAAGCTCCATTTCATTTTCAAAAGTTGAGTAAAAGTATGGCGTTTGTGCTACAAACTCTGCCGCACAAGTATCTACCAGTTTATAAACTCTGTTTATTTTTAATTCATCTCGCTTGCTTGTTACTGCACTTTCGAGACATCCTAGCATATGTGCTATTTGTCTATCTGCAAAACCTCTTTGTTTTGCCTCGAGTAATAAATTTCGCGGAAGCGTATCTACCTTAAAAGTAGATATCTCTTTTTCCATTGCATATAGCTCCTCATATTGTTTAAGGAACCACATATCTATTTTTGTAATCTCGTGTATACGTTTAAGCGGGATACCCATCTGGATAGCATCATAAATCACAAATACACGGTCCCAGCTTGCGTGGGTAAGTTTGTCTATAATCTGGTCGTAACTCTTATATCCTTTACCATCTGCTCCTAGACCATTACGTTTAATCTCTAGTGACTGTGTTGCTTTGTGTAAGGCTTCTTGAAAAGAGCGTCCTATACCCATTACTTCTCCTACAGATTTCATTTGTAAGCCTAGGGTGCGGTCACTTCCTTCAAATTTATCAAAGTTCCAACGTGGTATTTTTACAATCACGTAATCTAATGTAGGCTCAAAAAGCGCCGATGTAGATTTTGTAATCTGGTTATCTAGTTCATCAAGGTTATATCCTATCGCTAGTTTTGTAGCGATTTTTGCAATAGGGTATCCCGTTGCTTTTGATGCCAGTGCAGATGATCTAGATACACGTGGGTTAATCTCAATTGCGATAATCTCTTCTTCATTATCTGGGTTTACCGCAAACTGTACGTTACACCCTCCAGCAAAGTCACCTATACTGCGCATCATATGGATAGCCATATCACGCATTTTTTGGTAAGTAACATCAGATAATGTCATTGCAGGTGCTACAGTAATAGAGTCTCCTGTGTGGATACCCATAGGGTCCATATTTTCGATAGCACAGATAATAACCACATTATCATTTGCATCACGTAGTAACTCAAGCTCATACTCTTTCCAGCCTAGTAAGGCTTTATCTATCATCACCTCGTGTACTGGTGAAACTTCTAGACCGTGAGATAGGAGTCTATCAAAATCTTCTTCTTCAAAAACGAAAGATGCTCCCGCCCCTCCTAGTGTAAAAGAAGAACGTATTACTAATGGAAAACCAAACTCTTGAGCAATCTCTTTTCCTTTTAAGAATGAGTTTGCACTTGCCTGTGGTGCCATAGGGATTCCTATGTCACGCATTAAGTTTTTAAACTGATCGCGATCTTCTGTAATATTAATAGCCGCGATATCTACACCTATAAGCTCTACATCAAAATCTTTCCAGATACCCTTCTCATCTGCCTCAATACAAAGGTTAAGCGCAGTCTGGCCTCCCATAGTAGGAAGTACTGCATCTATATTAGGATGCTTTTTGAGTATCTCTACAATAGACTTTGTAGTAAGTGGCAATAAATAGACGTGATCTGCCATAGAGGGATCTGTCATAATCGTTGCCGGGTTAGAGTTGATTAGAATAGTCTCAATTCCATCCTCTCTTAATGATCTTAGTGATTGTGATCCTGCATAATCAAATTCACACGCTTGACCAATAACTATAGGTCCAGAACCTATGAGTAGAATCGATTTTAAGTCTTTATTTTTAGGCATTTACTGTGGTTTTTCTAGAATTATCTAAAATTATGAACTGAAAGGGTATAAAAAAAGGTGTTACTTAAAAAAAGTAACACCTATATATTTACATCAAATAGATGCATTATTTTTTGTGACGTAGTTCAGAAGATACGCTTATTTTCTTTCTTCCTTTAGCACGACGACGTGCTAAAACTTTACGACCGTTTACAGAAGCCATACGCTCTCTAAAACCGTGTTTGTTTCTTCTTTTTCTTTTTGATGGCTGAAACGTTCTCTTGCTCATTTTGTATCTTCTTTAATGTCTTGTTAGGACCGCCTTATAATTTCTTTTATTTACAGCTTTCTAAGCTGGGCGCAAATATACGAGAAGTTTTTACTTCTACAAATGGAAAAATAAATTTTTTTTATCTCCTTTTATATACCTTTGCTCCCGCCTGTATATAGGGCAAAAATAAGAAAACAAACGGTCTAAATATAATCTATGTTTAATAAAAACATCAAACTCGTTCTAGCTATAGCAACTCTTGCAGCAGCAATATGGCAATTTACAGAGAATGAAATAGGTAATGGTATAATGCTACTCTTACTTATGGGAATCTTTATATTCTTATATTTTAAAAACGAAATTATCTTACTTGCCTTTTTACGTTTACGTAAACAAGACTTCCCAGGAGCTCAAAAGTGGCTTGCAAAAATTAAAAACCCTAACAGCGCTCTAGTTACAAAACAAGAAGGATACTATAATTACCTACAAGGACTTATGGTATCACAAACTAATATGACTCAGGCCGAAAAATATTTTAAGAAAGCCATAAGCCTAGGTCTCTCTATGGATGCAGATCTTGCTATGGCAAAATTAAGTCTTGCAGGTATTGCAATGAGTAAAAATAGAAGACGTGAGGCACAAACTCTTATGAAAGAGGCAGAGGCTCACGATAAGCACGGTATGCTAGGAGAGCAACTCAAGACTATGAAAGCAAACTTCAAGGCCGCTGGTAATCAACCAAAACACCAGTACGGTAGACCTACATCTGCCAGAGCTGGGAGAAGACAGCGATAGTATAGCTTTTACTGAACAATGAAAGCTGATTTTCTAACATACCAAGCACAAACCACCCCTCACCCACTAGCGATGGAGGTAGCAAGTGCAGAAGGCAGTTACATATATAATACAGACGGTAAGAAATTTTTAGATTTTGTAGCAGGCGTCTCTGCCTGTAGCTTAGGACATCAACATCCTAGAGTGAAAGCTGCAATTATCAATCAGCTAGATAAGTATGCCCACGTGATGGTGTATGGAGAATATGCACAGTCTCCAGCCGTACAGCTCACAAAGCTCCTTGCCGCCCACTTACCTCCATCTTTACAGAGTACATACCTTGTAAATAGTGGTACAGAAGCTATAGATGGCGCCATAAAACTCGCTCGTAGAGCGACAGGGCGCACAGAGATTATCGCAGCTGTAGATGCCTATCACGGTAATAGCTATGGAGCACTAAGCCTTATGAGTAATGAAGAGCGCACCGCGCCCTTTAGACCTATGATAGGCGATGTCTCTTTTATAAAATTTAATTGTGACCGCTATCTTGAACGCATCACCGAACATACAGCCGGAGTTGTATTAGAAACCATACAAGGCGGTGCAGGTTTTATAGAGCCTACTAATGACTTTCTATTTAAGGTAAAACAACGATGTAGAGACGTAGGCGCTCTACTCATACTTGATGAGATACAACCAGGTATGGGGCGCACAGGTAAACTTTTTGGTTTTGAGCACTACGATGTCGTTCCAGATATTCTCGTGACAGGTAAAGGGCTAGGCGGCGGTATGCCTATAGGTGCATTTACTGCATCACAAGAGACAATGGCGTTACTATCAGATAATCCTAAACTGGGACATATTACCACCTTTGGCGGGCACCCAGTTATTGCGGCGGCAGCGCTAGCCACACTACAAGAAATCACAGAGACCACTCTTATAGCAGATACCTTAATAAAAGAACAACTCATACGCGAGCAACTCGTACACCCATATATTACAGAAATAAGAGGACGCGGCCTTATGCTTGCAGCACTCACCCCTTCGGCAGCAATTACTTCTGAGGTGATACTTGCTTGTCAAGATGCGGGTCTTATATTGTTTTGGCTACTTTTTGAAGATCGCGCCATACGCATCACTCCGCCACTTACGATCACAACAGAAGAAATCATAGAAGGATGCGCTATTCTGCTAGCAGCCTTAGACCAAGCACTAGAGAAGCACGGTAGCTTAACATAATTAAAATACTTTATAACAATTCATTGGGATAGTTACGCTTTCGCGAAAGCGTAAAAACTCGTAATTTTATAAAAAAAGCTGCTCTTGAAATTTAAACTACAATCTGACTTTAAACCTACTGGTGATCAACCCTCTGCAATCAAACAACTAGTAGACGGTATCAATAAAAACGAAACCTACCAGACACTACTAGGTGTTACCGGAAGTGGTAAAACATTTACGGTCGCAAATGTGATACAAGAGACAGAAAAACCAACACTCATACTCGCTCATAACAAAACACTCGCAGCGCAATTATACAGCGAGTTTAAAGCATTTTTTCCAGATAATGCGGTAGAGTATTTTGTATCATACTATGACTATTACCAGCCGGAGGCCTTTATTCCTTCTTCTGGGGTGTATATAGAGAAAGATCTTTCTATCAATGAAGAGATAGAAAAAATGCGACTAAGCACCACGACTTCCCTACTCTCTGGGCGTCGCGATGTTATTGTGGTTGCATCTGTATCGTGCTTATACGGTATAGGTAACCCCGCCGAGTTTGAAAAAAACATAACAGAAATCAAGCAAGACCAAGTTATGGCACGCACGATGTTTCTTAAAAAACTCGTGCAAGGACTCTACTCACGTACAGAGGGAGAGTTTAATCGTGGTAATTTTAGAATAAAGGGAGATACGGTAGAGGTGTTCCCGGGATATGCAGATATGGCTTTTAGAGTTCACTTTTTTGGTGATGAGATAGAAGAGATAGAGGCTTTTGACCCAGCATCTGCAGAGGTGATTGAGAAGTACTCTCGCCTGCGTATTTATCCTGCAAATATGTTTGTTACCTCACAAGATGTCTTGCAAGGAGCCATAAATCAAATAGGTGAAGATCTTACTAAACAGGTAAGCTTTTTTGAGGAAGTAGGTAAACACCTAGAGGCAAAAAGGCTTGATGAGCGCACAAATTTTGACTTAGAAATGATACGAGAGCTAGGCTATTGCTCTGGTATTGAAAATTACTCAAGATATCTAGACGGTCGCGAGCCAGGTACAAGACCTTTCTGTCTACTAGATTTCTTTCCAGATGACTACTTGATGGTTGTAGATGAGAGTCACGTGACGGTCTCGCAAGTAAGTGCGATGTATGGAGGTGATAGGAGTCGTAAAGAAAACCTAGTAGAATATGGTTTTAGACTACCTGCCGCGATGGATAATCGCCCACTTAAATTTGAAGAGTGGGAAATGATGCAAAATCAAGTTATATATGTTTCGGCTACCCCAGCAGACTATGAATTACAAAAGTCTGAAGGAACTTATGTTGAGCAAATTATACGTCCTACAGGTCTTTTAGACCCTATAGTAGAAGTACGCCCATCTCTTAACCAGATAGACGACCTGATAGAAGAAATAAACAAAGTCACAGAGCGCAATGAGCGCGTGCTTGTCACCACGCTTACTAAGCGTATGGCAGAAGAGCTTACAAAATATCTCACCCGTATAGACATACGTACCCGCTACATACACTCTGATGTAGATACACTTGAGCGTGTAGAAATAATGCAAGATTTACGTAAAGGCGTTTATGACGTACTTGTGGGTGTTAACCTACTTAGAGAAGGTCTAGATTTACCAGAAGTATCACTGGTAGCTATACTTGATGCAGATAAGGAAGGTTTTTTACGTAGTAACAGATCACTTACCCAAACCATAGGACGTGCCGCACGTAACGTAAATGGCAAGGCTATTATGTATGCAGATAAGATTACAAAGTCTATGCAAGAAACCATAGATGATAGTAACTACCGTCGCCAGAAGCAAATAGACTATAATACTAAAAAAGGCCTCACTCCTATGGCTATTAGAAAGAGTCTTGATAATGCGCTTACGCGAAAAGAAACTTACAAAATTGAAGCCGAAGAGCTCGTAAATCTCGCTGCCGAAGATGCAGAAGAGTATCTTACTAAGCCACAAATAGAGAAGAAAATACGAAGCACTAGAAAGGCAATGGAAGCTGCTGCCAAAGAGCTAGACTTTATGCAGGCTGCAAAGCTTAGAGACCAGATAAAAGTATACCAAGAGCAAATTAAGGAACTAGCATAAATAAAGAAAGGGCTCCCTTGCGGGAACCCCATCTCAAACTAACCAACCAAATTTATTATTGTATCTCAATTAATCTTGAAGGCTGCACTTGAGCTTCTTCACGCTTAGGTAAAGAAACCGCAAGAACACCATCTGTATAACTTGCTGTGATTTTTGCCGTATCTACAGATTCTGGTAAATTAAATGAGCGTTTAAAAGAAGCATAGTTAAACTCTCTACGAGTAAATTTTGCTGTCTCTTTTACTTCTTCCTCTTTCTTAATTTCTGAGGAGATTGTAAGTAAGTCATTGTCAAGGTTTATATTAAAATCTTCTTTCTTTAAGCCCGGAGCGGCTACGTGAAGCTCAAACGCGTCGTCTTTTTCTATAATATTTACAGAAGGTGTTGCGTTTGTAAATGTGTTTGTTCTCCCTCCTAGCCAGTCTGTGTTAAGTAATTCTTCAAAAACAGATGGTAAGTATGGTGCGGTATTTTTTCTAACTAATGTCATAACTATAATTTTTAAATTGTTTTCAAATTTGTACAGCTATAGACAAATTCAGTTCCAACACTAAAATTATGACGTTATGACACATTTTAAAATTTAAATAGTGACTTTTTGTCGCTTTTTATTAATTGTAGAATCTTTTAAAGATTTCTACAAGACGTTCTGACGGTATAAGTTTACCATCATAATTACCCATCTCCCCTAGTATTTGTTCTACCGCCTCTGGTCGTATACCTAGTTTGAGACCATAATTTCTAAGGGCATCAATCTCTACAAAATGTGTTTGCTCATCTACATTCATTACGAGCAATAATCTATGAAACTGTGTGATGCGCTGTAACTCTGTACTAAAAACCATTTCCTGCAGCGGATTTTTAATAAGCTCATCTACCGCCTCCTTAGATATCTCAAGACGCTTTGCAACCTCGAGTATAAAGTGATATTCACGCTCGTGCAAGTGGCTATCTGCTTTTGCCATAGCAATCATATCTGATATAATTTGTAGATTTTCGGTAGTCATTTATAATGGTTTAATGGCGCAATGTAACTTTTATTTTGGAGTCATAAAAATGTTTTGGTTGCTGTATAATTTGTAGTTTTAGGGGATTAATTACGCTTTCGCGAAAGCGTAACTCACCTAGTATCTAGACCTATTATATGAATCTATCTGTACGCTTTTACTATTTAATTGCTTTTGTAAATCTTAGTATTCTAAACGCTTGTCAAGAGCAAACTACTCAAAACACCTATGACCTCGCCATAAAGAACATCACGATTATAAATGAGAAAGGAATAAGTGATGGCGATCTTTACACAGTTTATATTAAAGATGGATTAATAGCCGAGATTGACCCACTGGACACTTCAAAATCCTTATTTGCCACAAAGGAAATAGATGGAAGTGGCAAGTATATTTTACCTGGGTTTTGGGATAATCACACACATTTTAGAGGAGGATCTAAACTGATTACTCAAAACGAACTTTTTTTAAAGCAGTTTATAAAGTACGGTATCACTACTGTAAGAGATGCAGGTGGTGATCTTACACCACAAGTACAGCAGTGGAACAAAGAGATACAAAATGGCACACGCATAGGTCCTACAATTTATACTTCTGGACCTAAGCTAGATGGAAAAAATGCACGCTGGGCAGGATCTATAGGTGTTTCTAACAGCAATGAGATAAGCAAAGCATTAGACTCATTACAATCTATAAATGTAGATTATGTAAAGCTTTATGACAGTACACTATCTGGAGAGCAGTACCTAGAGATTATAAAACAAGCAGAGTCTCGCGGTATGATAACTTCTGGACATATGCCATTTACCGTCACCCTTGATGAAACTATAGATGCGGGCATAGACAACATTGAGCATCTGTATTACATCTTAAAGGGCTGCTCATCTCAAGAAAAAGAAATCACAGCACAAATAAAAGAAGGTAAACTAGGCTTTTGGAATAGTATGGAGCAGCTTATAGCAACCTATGATGAGGATACCGCGCAGCGCACTTTTAAAAAACTCAAAGACAACAATGTATATGTCACTCCTACCCTTTTTATAGGCGACATTCTGAGCTATATGGACGAGGTAGATCACAGTAATGATACATACCTAGCGCTGCTAGAAGAAGATTTTATCGCGACCTATAAAGGAAGCACTTAACGCTACTCCAGAAGCAATACAACGCCGAAAAGATTTACAAGTATTCTTCTTAACGCTAGCCAAAAAACTTAATGACGCTGGAGTCACTCTCCTTGCTGGCTCTGATAGTGGTGCTTACAATTCATATACCTACCCTGGGCCGTCGTTGCACGGAGAGCTTAAAGAACTTACACGAGCAAATATTAAACCTGCAACAGCGCTTACTGCTATGTATGAGGGAGCGCGTTTTTTAAATAAGACTTCATACTCCTTTTCTAAGGGAGGTATTGCAGACTTGGTAGTACTTAATAGCAACCCACTTGAGGATACAAATGCAACAAAAGATATCTGGCTTGTTATTAAAAACGGAGCAGTCGTACGTAACAAAGATTAATCTATAAGCCAAAAAACTTATAAAATACTTTTATAAGTAAATACACTTATAAATATGCATTATAAGTAAATATGCTTATATTTGAATAATTAAACCATCTAAGTGAAAGACAAACAACATATCGTTATCTCTGGAGACTTCATTGCTTACACAAGTTTAAGTACAGATGAAAAGAAAATTCTTGAGCAATCACTGTACAAACTGTTTAGCCAGCTTCAAGAAAAATTTGACACCTTCTCTAGACTCATAAAGGGTGACTACCTAGAGTGTGTAGTGCCAGATCCTGCAAATGGACTCTCTGTGATGCTTGCTATAAAGACTTTTATTAAGTCTCTAGAAATAGAAGAAAAAGCAGATAATAACAGATCAAAAGTATTCCAGACGTACAGTATACGTCTCGCAATGGGTCTAGGCACTTTAGATCGTTTTGACATTGCAAATAATGTCATAGATGGCGACGCCATCTATAGAAGTGGTCGCGCTATAAGCGACGAGAGCACACACAACAAGGAGCGTATGGTTATAAAAAACACGCTATTCTTTAGCTCAAAAAATAAAGATCTCACCTTTAATATAGAAACCATACTCGCACTGCTAGATCACCTGCTCGCCAGAGCTACAAGTAGACAAAATGAAGTGTTGTTTTTAAAAATTATGGGTAACAGTGAGAAGATCATTGCAAAGCAGTTATCTGTGAGTCAGTCATCTATAAACCAGCACTCGACCGCCTCTGGGTGGAACGGTATGGATAAATCTATTCGTTATTTTTCTCATCTTTTAAGCGCACTTACTTAATGGAAATTATCACGTTAATTACCCTACAGACTATAGCTCACCTACTGGCAGACTATACCTTTCAATCTAAGAAAACAGCAAAATCTAAGGCAAAAAAGGGGTTTAAAAGTAAGTATCTCAAGTGGCATATATTAATCGTTTTTGTGTGTTCTTACCTACTCTCTTTTGATTATAGATTTCTTCCTGTAGCCTTGATTATAGCAGGATTACACTGGGTGATAGACGGTTTTAAACCTCAAATGCTTGCTAGTAAAAGACTATATAAAGGAGCCTTTTTTATAGATCAGTTATTGCACATTCTTATATACGCGCTAGTGAGTACTGCCTTTGTGCAATTGTTACAGTGGCAACCTATACTTATAGATACTCTACATTTAAAATACATAAGCCTAGTAGCCGCATTTCTGTTTTGTACAAAGCCGGCTAATATCCTTATTAAAGAAATTTTCACCCTCTTCTCTGTATCATTTACAGAGAAGTCACAAGACTTACCTAATGCAGGTAGACTCATAGGTATCACAGAGCGCTGGCTCGTGCTTGTACTTATTATTATCGGCCAGTTTAGCGCTGTAGGCTTTTTAATTACCGCAAAATCTATCTTAAGATTTAAAGATGGTGATTACCTTAAAACCGAATACGTACTAATAGGCACAATGCTCAGTTTTGCCATTGCGATTGCTTCTGCACTTATTCTCACGCTGTTTATTTTCCCCTTACTACCACGTTAAAAATTTCCCAATTTTAAAATAATAGAATGGCAGTTGGTATTTTAGGAGCCACAACCAAAATATCCAACATATGTATTTCAAACACCTATTAACGGGGTTGCTTGTTGTTTCCGCTTTCGCGAAAGCGTATTCTCAAAAAATCCCAGTCCCGGTAGACACCACAATTGTCACAAAACACACCACCACCATAAAGGGAAAAACCATTCCTTATATAGCAACTGCAGGGTTTCAACCCGTTTTTGATCAAGAAGGAACACCAGTAGCTAGTCTACTTTACACCTATTATAAAAGGTCTGATATAAAAGATGATCAAGAGAGACCACTAGTAATCTCTTTTAATGGAGGGCCAGGCTCTGCCTCTGTATGGATGCACATTGCATACACAGGGCCACGCATCTTAAAGATAGATGATGAGGGCTACCCTGTACAACCCTACGGTATAAAAAGCAATCCTAACTCGATACTTGACGTGGCAGACATTGTTTTTGTAAACCCTGTAAATACAGGATACAGTAGAATGTTACCTAATGAGAAAGGAGAAATGCCAGATAAGAAACAATTTTTTGGCGTTAATGCAGATATTAAATACCTAGCAGACTGGGTAAACACTTTTGTTACAAGAAATAATCGATGGAGATCACCTAAGTTTCTTATAGGAGAAAGCTACGGTACAACAAGAGTTTCTGGACTTGCCGCAGAGCTTCAAGACAGTAAATGGATGTTTATAAATGGAGTGATACTTGTATCGCCTACAGAAATAGGTTTTGACTTTGACGGTCCTGTAGAAGTAGCAAACAGGCTTCCATATTTTACTGCGGCTGCCTGGTACCATAATATGTTACCACCAGCATTACAACAAAAAGACCTTACAGAAGTACTAGCCGAAAGTGAAGACTATGCTGTAAATGAACTCCTGCCACTTATTGTAAAGTCTGGTTACCTAGATGCATCAAAAAAAGAAGCTGCAATCAAAAAAATGGCATATTATTCTGGTCTTTCTGAAAAAACTATACGCCAAAACAATCTTGAAGTACCCTTTAACTACTTCTGGAAAGATCTCTTAAGAGATCGTGATGGCCTTACTATAGGTAGACTAGACTCTCGCTATAAGGGAATGGATGTAAAAGAATCTGGAGACCGACCAGATTATAATTGCGAGCTCACCTCGTGGTTACACTCATTTACTCCAGCGATAAATTACTACTATAGCCAAGAGCTAGGATTAAAGACAGATCTATCTTATAATATGTTTGGCCCAGTACGACCTTGGGACAGATCAAACAATAATGCAGGACCAAGTCTACGCAGAGCGATGGGTGTAAACCCTAACCTTAATGTAATGATACAGAGCGGTTATTATGACGGTGCTACGACTTACTTTAATGCTAAGTATGTGATGTGGCAGCTTAATGCTAGCGGTAAACTAGCAGATAGATTAAGCTTTAAAGGTTATAGATCTGGACATATGATGTACTTACGTAATGAGGACTTAATCAAGGCAAATGACGATATACGTGCATTTATAAAAAAATCATCTATCGGCATTGAAAAAGGTGCGATGCATAAATAAGAGATGACCTATGGATGAGAATTACGCTTTCGCGAAAGCGTAAAAATAACCAACAATAAAAACGCCCTATCTAAAAAAGATAGGGCGTTTTGCTTAGGTACTATTTAAATTTGAAAACCTTAAACTTTAGTACATAGCACGCAAAGCAGTAACATCGGCGCTGCTAAACTCTCCATCCTCATTATTTGAGAAACAAGCTTGCATTATTGAGTCAAAATCTCTTGTAGGAGTACCTGGTAACTGCACAGCACCTGTAGATCCTGCAGACTCTCCTCCACCGCTACCACAGCTCTGACGATCGTAGTAATCTGAGTGACGGAAACCTATAGAGTGACCTATCTCGTGTGTAATTACGTGCTCATTAACATTTGTACTAGAACCTTCAAGGTTGTAAATCTGTACAAATTTATTAGGACGTCCTTGTGCATCTGGAAAACCTGCTACACCTCCAGAACCAGAGTTATTTGCAGAGTTATCATAAACAACCATATCGCTGTTTGAGAAGTTTGTTCCAAACGTAAGTCTAAAACGTAGCGCAGATCCTGAGATACGGTTAAAGTTATTTACTGCCCACTGTAAAGCTGTTCTACCTTTATTAGTAAGACCAAATTGATCATTACCTGTGTAACCTATAATGTCTATTGTTCTGTTTGCTCCAGTTACTAGATTGAAAGTTCTAAACTGGCGCTTGTCGTTAACCTGCATTTGTTGTAGTTCTTTCTCTGTAGTAACAATGTCATCACCTATGTAGATACGCTGCTCTACAGTACCATCTGGAAGGTGGAAATCTCCTTTTGTGATAGCAGCTATATCTATAGCCATACCACGCACTTGATCAATAATAGCTTGATCTGTAACCTCAACACGATTGTTTTCGATTACTACTTCTACATTTGCTTGATCGTCTTGAATAGCATCTGCCTCATCTTTTTCACAAGAGGTAAATGATACCGCTACTAGTGCTAGTGCCATCGCACTAAATTTGAATTGATTTTTCATTTTGGGTTGCATATTTTAGGATTAATATATGATCCAAAATTAACTTATTTTAACATTAATAATTGCCAATAATCAAGACTACAACGTTTTCGTAACTATTTTTATCATATAACTATGTTATTTATTGCATTATTAATAATTCAATAAAGGAAATCCTTTATTGAATTTTAACAATCTGATTAACAACAACTTCAAGGGATATGGAGTCGTGATTAATCTAGTAAATTGGTAGAGATTAGCCCCGTTAACGTCAATAATTACATTAAGATGAGTGTAAAGTGACTATTAAGAAAATGCTAAGAAAATATCATTTTTAAGGATTTGATAATTTATCAGACATTTTATTATAATCCTGTATATTCAATAAGAAAAACCTATTCTAACTTATAATCTTTAAAGTCTAATGGATCAAAGTTTTTAAAATGTCCATTTAGTTTAATAAGCTCTTTTGTTCTATTTACAGATTTAAGTGTAGGTATAGCTGCTTTTAAATGTGCTATGAGATAATAAAAACAATCACTTTCTGAAGAAATTTGTAATAATTCATATTGCTGCTGCATATTGAGTCCCATTTTTTGTGCAAACCTAAAAGCACTTATAGTTTGTACAGCAACCTCTGGTGTTTTTACATCAAGTAAGTCATAAAATGTAGTAAGTAGTTTTACAAATTCTTTTTTGAGATCTAGAGATGCATTATGCTCAAAAGGTACGTATACCACTTCACCTCCAGCATAGAGCCGCTTACCTAGCGTGCTGTAAAAGTCCACTAGTTTAAACACACGCAGTCCTTTACATATAATATCTGCAGCCCCAGATGGGTATCGCTTTACAACCTGCATTACCTGCATCTCTGTGCCATAAGATAAGGTGTTATTAATATAAGTAGGAATCCCAAAGGTGATATTACTCTCCTCACAGTCCTTAAGTAATTGCTGGTATCGCTCTTCAAAAATATGCAAAGAAAGTAGCTCACCTTGATAGGCAACCATCTCAAGAGGAAACATAGGTAAAACAGCTGTAGTCATTGTTTTTATTTTGAAATGTACAAAAGCCTATGCAGGCTGTTATATAATGAACATTTTTTAACCTTATTGTTCAACATTTACAACAAAAGTATTCTCTCTATTTATAGAAGACAGTTAATTTTACTTTAAATATAAAGTGATGACTAATAAAGACCTCTTAGACGTAGTAAAAAACTACGGAAGCCCTGTGTATGTGTATGATGCAGACACAATTACAGCACAATATAATAGACTTACAAACGCCTTTAAAAGTGTAAAACAGTTACGCCTTAACTATGCCGTAAAAGCGTTAAGTAACTTGTCTATTCTTCAACACTTAAAAGGACTGGGGTCAGGCCTTGACACGGTATCTATACAAGAAGTGCAACTTGGTCTTAAGGCTGGCTTTACACCAGATCGTATCATTTTTACTCCTAACGGGGTATCTCTGGGAGAAATAGAAGAAGTAGCAGCAATGGGCGTGCAAATCAATATAGATAACCTATCTATATTAGAGCAGTTTGGGACAAAACACCCAGAGACACCTGTATGTATACGTATCAACCCTCACGTGATGGCAGGAGGTAATACAAATATCTCTGTAGGACATATAGATAGTAAATTTGGCATTAGTATCCACCAGTTACCACACGTACTGCGCATTGTAGAAAATACGGGTATGAATATAAACGGTATACATATGCATACCGGTAGTGATATACTAGATATAGATGTCTTTGTGTATGCTACAGAAATCCTTTTTGAGACGGCAAAGCAGTTCAGCGACCTTACGTTTATTGACTTTGGTAGTGGTTTTAAAGTGCCTTATAAAGAAGGAGATATAGAAACCAATATTGAGGAGCTAGGAGAAAAATTAGGGAAACGTTTTAACGCTTTCGCGAAAGCGTATAAAAAACCATTAACCCTCACCTTTGAGCCAGGTAAGTTTCTGGTAAGTGAGTCTGGTAAATTTCTAGTACAGGTAAACGTAGTAAAGCAAACTACCTCAACAGTATTTGCCCAAGTAGACAGTGGTTTTAACCATCTTATACGACCTATGCTATACGGTAGCCAGCACGAGATACACAACATAAGCAACCCTAACGGAAGAGAGCGCTTTTATAGCGTGGTAGGCTACATCTGTGAGACAGATACCTTTGCAAACAACAGACGCATCGCCGAAATTTCTGAAGGAGACATTCTCGCTTTTGATAACGCAGGTGCCTACTGCTTTACGATGGCAAGTAATTACAATAGCCGTTACAGACCTGCAGAGGTACTCATAAAAGGCGGTAAAGCTCACCTTATACGCAAGCGAGAGACCTTTGATGATCTTATTGCAAATCAAGTTCTCATAGAAGAATAGTAATGATATATTTTATAAAAAGACCAGCCTTAAGCTGGTCTTTTTTATGAATACTAACTACATTTATAATATGAGATATGTACTTATATTATGTTTATTTGTGGCAAGCTGCTCTACACCCATAGAGAAAGCCCTTAACTCATCTAGCCCGCTTATCACAAGGGTTACAGATAGTATAGACAAATACGAAGTCCAGATTCTTTTTACTCAGATTGACTCCACAGATAGTGGTGAAGTGCAGTTTACAGATTACAGTTATGGACTCAATGAACAAAATTACTTTTACCCAGCAAGCACTGTAAAACTTCCAGTTGCCGTACTCGCCGCAGAATATGCAGATGCTAGAGAAGATATAACCCTAGATACACCTTACATCATAGACGGTGATGAGGAGTTGCATAGCATAAGTGATGATCTACGACAGATTTTTGCCGTAAGCGATAATAAAGCTTATAACCGTCTTTATGAATTACTAGGTAGAGATTATATAAACTCCCGCTTACGCGAAAAAGGCTACACACAAACTACCATACAACATAGACTAGCTACACCTGAAGCAGCAGTTAATGCTAGAAAAACAATTCAATTTTTCCCAAGCTATACAGCCGAAAGTATTATTATCACAAATAAAGAAGATAAAGACCTCATTGCTAACAATGTGGTAGGTAATAAAAAAGGACTGGGCTATATTGAAAATGGAAAACTTGTAAATGAGCCTATGGATTTTGGTTTAAAAAATCACTTCCCATTACAGGAGCAACATCATTTTGTAAAAAGTCTGGTATTCCCCAACTCTTTTGAAACCTCAAAAAAGTTTGAATTATCTGAAACATCAAGACAAAGAGTACTTAAGGCTATGAAAACGCTCCCGCGTGATGCAAAGTATAATCAAGAAGAATACTACGACAGCTATGTAAAATTCTTTATGTATGGAGACGTAACAACGCCCATCCCAGATAATATACATATCTATAACAAAGTAGGGTTTGCATACGGCACGCTTACAGAAACAGCATATATTGAGGATACTCAAAATGATATACGCTTTATAATCTCTGCCACCATACTTGTTAATGACAATCAAATTTTTAATGACGACACTTATGAGTATGAGCAAATAGGTATTCCCTTTCTCGCTCAATTAGGACGTGAATTTTACGAGCAAGAAAAAGAGCGAAAGGAATAACTAGCTTACGGCTAAATTTTGTTTCTTCGCGCTATTACCCTACATATTCTTTTTATCAATAAAAACTAATTGCCGTGAGCTTAAGAGAACTTAATAAACGTACCATCATTTGTGAACTTTGTAGTAATGAGTATGACCTCTCCCCTTTTATAGTAGTTCCTAAAGAAGAAGATATACTCGCTTGCAAGACTTGTATTACTCAGATAGAAAATCCTGAGGAGGTAGATGTAAATCACTGGCGCTGTCTTAATGATAGTATGTGGAGTACTGTACCAGCTGTACAGGTCGTGGCGTGGCGTATGCTTACTAGACTTCGTAAAGAAGGCTGGCCACAAGATCTTCTTGATATGATGTATTTAGAAGAAGAAACCTTAGAGTGGGCAAAAGCCACAGGTGAGCATATAGAAGAAGATGAGAATACAGTAATACACAAAGACGCAAATGGTACACGCCTTGCAAATGGTGATAGCGTCGTGCTCATAAAAGATCTTGATGTAAAAGGAGCAAACTTTACAGCAAAGCGTGGAGAGTTTATGAAAAACATAAGTCTAGTACACGATAATGCAGAGCATATAGAAGGTAGAATACAAGGGCAGCAAGTTGTTATTGTAACAAAATATGTAAAAAAGAGCAACTAGTAAATAACAAGGTTAATACATCTCAAAGGTGTATAAAACCAATAAAAAAAGGCCAACTATCTAATGTGATTGTTGGCCTTTCTCTAATCTATAATAGTAGTATTACCAGTTATCAAAATTGAGTAATGCATTTTTTGCCTCCGTATACTCCGCTATCATATCGCTCACTATAGTTGCAGCAGGTTTTATGTCATTTATAAGTCCAGATATTTGTCCTATTTCAAGTTCTCCTTGATCTAGGTCTCCCTCAAACATTCCTTTCTTTGCTCTTGCACGACCTAATAATTGAACTAGTTGCTCTTTAGTAGGTGCAGTAGTATATAATGCTGCTACCTCTTCATAAAATTTATTTTTTATAAGTCTTACAGGCGCCAGTTCTTTAAGAGTTAATACCGTATCTCCCTCTTGAGTATCTATAATGGCTTGTTTAAATAATTGATGCGCGCTAGACTCATCACTTGCTGCAAACCTACTTCCTACCTGTACACCATCTGCTCCTAGTGTCATTGCAGCAAGCATACCTCTACCCGTAGCAATACCACCAGCTGCAATAAGAGGTACATCTATCTTATCTTTTACCATAGGGATGAGTGTAAAAGTTGTTGTTTCCTCACGACCATTATGACCACCCGCTTCAAAACCTTCGGCTACAACGGCATCTACACCAGCTTCTTGAGCCTTTAGTGCAAACTTCACACTACTTACTACGTGTACAACCTTAATACCGTGCTTCTTTAATTCTTTAGTCCAAAGCTTTGGATTACCTGCGCTTGTAAAAACAATAGGCACCTTATAGTCTACTACAGTCTTCATATGCTCTTCTATGTTAGGGTACAACATAGGTATATTAACCCCAAAAGGTTTATCTGTAGCTTTCTTGCACTTCTCAACGTGCTCTACAAGCACATCTGGATACATAGAAGCAGCACCTATAATACCAAGACCGCCAGCGTCACTTACAGCACTAGCAAGACGCCATCCCGAGTTCCAAATCATTCCTCCCTGTATAAGAGGATATTTTATTTTAAATAACGAAGTAATTCTATTCATTAGGACTTTATAAATTTTTGTGTAATGAGCGTGGTACCATCATTAATCTGTATGAGATACACTCCTTTTTTTAGATTTGCTATAGGTAGATAACTTGCCTGAGACTCTACTATTTTTGTTGCTACGAGTTTTCCAAGAATATCATAGATATATACATCTACTTTGCTTACATCTTCAGGAAATACTATCATCGCAATCTCCGAGGCAGGATTAGGCACGATTTGGTACGTGCTCTTATTATTATAATCTTCTAGAGTTAATAAATCATCTAGTGCTGCGCCAAAATCTGGTATTCCGTACCCAAGCTGTGCCGTAGGGTTCGTGTATAGAGAAGCAGACTCCCTCACTATTTGCATAACATCTGCATTAGTACGTTGCGGGTTTGCTTGCCAAAAGCTTGTGATAGCTCCCGCCATTATAGGTGAGCTAAAGCTCGTACCATTGTTTGTAGTTATGTTATTATTTTGATCTATCACAGCACTACCAGCACCCTTTGCAACCACATCTGGTTTGATACGACCATCACTAGAAGGACCTATACTACTAAAACTCGCATAATCGCCGTTTTCATCTACAGCTCCTACCGTAAAAGATCCAAAAGCATCTGCTGGAGCACTTATCATCCCATTACCACTGTTACCAGCACTAGTTACCACAAGCATTCCTTTTTCAAAAGCGAGATTTGTGCCGCGCGATATAAAGGTAGTCTGGCCATCCATATCTTCATACGTATAGTCATAATCTGGATTGTCAAAAGTGCGATAGCCTAGTGAGGTATTTATAACATCTACACCCAGACTATCTGCTCGCTCTGCTGCTTCTACCCAGTAAGACTCCTCTACGGGATTTTCACTAGCTACATCTTCTGTACGGAAACAATATACAGCAGCATCTGGAGCTGTTCCCACAAACTCATCTTCTACAAACCCTACAATATCGCTCAACACTCGTGTACCGTGACTGCTATTTGAAAATGCAAACTCATTATCTTCTCTACTTACAAAATCATAACCATCCAGTAACTTTCCTGCGTCTCTCAATCGTGCAAAACCTTCATTTTCATCAACTCCAGGAAAACCAGAATCCATAACGGCTATAACCATCCCCTCACCTGTATAATCTTGTAGATGTAACTCATCTACCGATAGCATAGTAACTTGATTATCTGTCGCCCCATACTCAAAAACTACTCTACTTTGAGATTGGAGAGGATCTTCTTTAGAAAAAAGTAATGGTGTCGCAGCTCTGGTAATACTCTTATTTGCATACTCAATGGCACTAACAAATGGTAGGCTTTCTAGTGTTGCTATCTGGGTTTCTGTACCACGTACGTGTACACAGTTCATCCATTTTGATTTTGCAAGCACTGTAATGCCTGTTTGTGATTTTATCTCAGTAATGTAACTTTCATTCACAGGGACATCACGCTCATCTATAATAACACCGTGTAGTTCTTTACGATCAAGTGCTTCTTGTGAGAGTATTGTTATTGGGTTTTCTAGGCTCTGGGTGACATTTTCTTTATCTACAAAATAAACCCAGGCATCTTGTGCCTCTTGGGCATTTGTGTAAAAGCATACAAACAGTAGACTTAAAAATAATAGGGATCTCATAGCGACATAGTTTATGAGCCAGGGCTCGTAGGATTTCGTACGTAAGTTACGAAATAACCCCAGAACCAAGACACTCCTCACCGTGATGCCAGGCTACAAATTGCCCCTCGGCTATGGCTGTTTGCGGATTGTCAAATATGACATACATACCCCCATCTACTCTATATAAAGTGGCTTTCTCAAGAGGTTGACGGTAACGTATGCGTGCCTCTACCTGCATTGTCTCATCTACCGCAAGTGTAAGATCTTCTCGTATCCAGTGTATCTCTTCTTCCTTTACAAAAAGTCCTTTACGATATAAACCTCTATGGTTTTTACCTTGACCGGTGTATATCACATTATCCTTTACATCTGTATCTATTACAAAGAGTGGCTCTACCGTTCCGCCTACGCCTAGTCCTTTGCGCTGGCCTATGGTAAAATAATGAGCCCCTTGATGCTTCCCTACTACTTTTCCTTCGGCTACGGTATATGATGGTTTTTTTACAAGGTTTTCTAATTCCGCTTTCGCGAAAGCGTTACTAGCCTTATCCCCACCCGCAACTTCGGGTATAACGGTTTCTGGCACCTCAACGATAACGCCTTCCTTAGGTTTAAGCTGCTGCTGAAGAAAATCTGGCAGACGTACCTTCCCTATAAAACAAAGTCCCTGAGAATCTTTCTTACCCGCAGTAACGAGTTCTTGTTGCAGTGCAATGTCACGTACCTCTGGCTTTTGTAAATAGCCTATAGGAAACAACGTTTTTGCCAGTTGCTCCTGCGATAGCTGACATAAAAAATAAGATTGATCTTTATTATTATCTGCCCCAGCGATAAGTTGGTATACTGTCTTACCATCTACCTCTATAGATGATTTCTGACAGTAATGTCCCGTTGCGACGTAGTCTGCACCCAGTGAAAGTGCAATTTTCATAAACACGTCAAATTTAATCTCGCGATTACATAGAACATCTGGATTAGGCGTGCGACCCATCTCGTACTCTCTAAACATATAATCTACAATGCGTTCTTGATACTGCTCACTAAGATCTACCGTTTGAAAAGGGATTCCTAACTTTTCGGCAACAAGCATCGCATCGTTACTATCATCTAGCCACGGGCACTCGTCAGAGATTGTTACAGAGTCATCGTGCCAGTTTTTCATAAAAAGGCCTATCACATTGTATCCCTGCTCCTTAAGCAAGTATGCTGTAACACTACTATCTACTCCTCCACTTAGACCTACTACTACCGTTTTCATAACTTTTACTTAGATATTGTATACTCAATAGTCCCTTTTGAGACTCGCATAAAGTGCCTAGAAACACTTAAAAAAATTGTGGCGCAAAATTACGAAATAACAAGCCATTATAAGAATGACAAAATGTTACTTTTATACGCACTGTATAACTACTTATATACTCTAGTCTATTGTAGTAGTAACTGCTATGATTTCCTTACAGAACAGTACTATTGTACGCCTATTTTATTACGAGGATACTTAATCTCCTTGTCTACTTGACCATTTTTATAATACTTCCAGAGGCCGTGTTTTCTATTATTCTTATAATTACCCGCTACTTCTTTCTCTCCATAACCGTTATAGAAGATGGCTGGCCCTTCTAGCTTATCTTGTTTATAGGTCACACTTTTAAGCACCTTTCCCTCTTCTGTATATGTGTTAGCCTTTCCTTCTTTGTTTCCATCTACATATTGCTCGACAAGTGCCGGAAGTCCGCTTATAAAAAAGACATTGCGCTGTCCATCAAGAAGCCCATTTTTATACTGCTCTTTTATCATAATTGTGGAGCCGTCTTGGTGATATGACAGCCACTCACCTTGTCTTTTACGGTTCTTCATCTTACCTGAACTTACTTTCTTTCCCTCTGTTGTATAAAAAGTAACATCTACAAAAGGTGAATCTGTCGTATATTCTTTTATAGCAGTGGGATGGCCACCACTAGAATCAAAAAATTTAAATACGCCTATTTCTTTACCGTGGTTAAAAGATCCAGTATATCTTAATTGTTTTGAACTCTCATAGGTTTTTTGCCATTCGCCGTGACGCTTTCCAGCAGCGTCATATTGATTAATTTCTTGAGCGGCTGTAACACACTGAAAATGAACTACAATTAGGAATAAGCAAACTGTTAATTTTGACATTTTAACTATTTATTGGGATTATTTTTTGTTTATCTATTTTAGTTTTACACTAAACAAAAACTACAAACTATGAAAAATTTATTTAATCTTACAAAACTAGCATTTCTTGCTTTAACGCTATTTGTCTCAGTATCGTGTGATGATGATGATGATAATGGAAATATTATCGAAGGAGAAAGCAACACTATTGCAGACTTTGTTGCAGCAAATGAGGACTACAGTTCTTTACTAGCTGCACTTCAACAAACAGATCTAGATGCAACACTTGCTGGTAATGGAACATTTACAGTATTTGCCCCTAACAATGCTGCATTTGAAACCTTCTTAGACGGAGCAGCCTTAGAAGACGTAGATACAGACGTACTAAGACAAGTACTACTTAATCACGTTCTTAACACGACGCTTACATCTACAGACCTAACAACGGGTTATGTAACAAATCTCGCAACAGAGCCTTCTTCTAATGCTAATATTAGTTTATATGTAGACACAACAGATGGGGTGGTTCTAAATGGTCAATCATCTGTGACTACACCAGATATTGAAACTGATAATGGTGTTATACACGCTGTAGATACGGTAATAGCCTTACCTACCATAGCAACATTTGCCACAACAAATCCTGCATTAACCTCACTAGTTGCGGCACTCACAGATGAGGGAAACACAGCGTTTACAACACTACTTAGCGACACAGAACAAGACTTTACAGTTTTTGCTCCTACTAATGATGCGTTTGACACATTTCTTGATGGTGCAGCACTAGAAGATGTAGATAATGATGTACTAGCACAAGTATTATCTAACCACGTGGTACCTGGCGCAGTTGCCATCTCTGGGACACTTACTAATAGTTATGTAAATACTGCAGCTACCTTTAATGGTGAGGCAGATGCACCTTTAAGCTTATATATTAATACAGATAACGGTGTTACTCTTAACGGTGGGTCTGATGTAATCATTGCAGATATTGTTGCAGTAAATGGTGTTGTACACGTAGTAGATACTGTAATAGGGTTACCAGATGTAACAACATTTGCTACGGCAGATCCTAACTTTTCTACATTAGTATCAGCGCTTACTGCAGATGCATCATTTGGATACGTAGGTGCTTTACAAACTCCTAATGGAACAGATCCTGCGCCGTTTACTGTGCTTGCTCCCGTAAACACGGCTTTTGAAAATTTACTTACTGATCTTGGTGTAGATTCTCTAGATGATATTGATACTGCTACACTCGCTGCTACACTCGAACTACACGTTATTGCTGGAGCAAATGTAAGAGCAGAAGATCTTGCTGGTCTTGATGGAATGATGGTAGAAACACTAGGCGGTACAAATATTACTATACAGGCAGATCCTGCAGCGGCAATTGATCCAGATAATGGTGAGAACCCAATAGTTGCTACAAATGTACAGGCTACAAATGGCGTTATACACGCTGTAAGTAGAGTATTAAGAGATTTATAATATCCCTCAAAACTTTGTTTAGATAAGCTCCATTGTACTTCTCATACGGTGGGGCTTTCTTTATTTTATGAATTAAAAAAGGCTCTCTTTCAATGTTGAAAGAGAGCCTTTTTACTTTTCGCGAAAGCGTTATAACACTATTTTAGTGATCCATACTTAGATGCATATTCTAGCATTTGTGACTCAAAGCTCTCTGGCTGCTGGATAGAAAAACCAGTGATCTCCTCACCATCCATAGTAGGCACAATAGCTGGGTTTACAAAACCGCTGTAAGGTGCGCTTTTAAACTGGCTGTTGCGGTCAAGCACTTCTTTGTGAATGTCTTGATCTACTTGTACTCCATAATCTTCTACAAGATTTTTTGCAGCTTCATAATCTCCTTCAGAAGTGATGCGTTGTGTCTCTCTAAGAAGTTCTCCAAAAATCTCACGCAGCTTTACATAGTCATTTATGTTATAGTATGTCTTACCATCTCTAGTAACTTTTTCTATCACATTATCTTCTAGACCGCGCTCGTAAGACCAAGCACTCACCCACTGGCGATTTACCATATGTGCTTCTTCTACCATATCACCAAGTTCTAAACGTATAAGTTGCGTCATAAGACCGTTACGTATGTAACCGTCATAAGCAGCCTTACCCGTTTTCTCCCAGTCTTCTACAAGACCTAGTTCTTGAAGTTTTGGATCCATAAGATAGTATAACCCAAAAAGGTCTGCTCTACCCTCTTCTATGGTAGACTTATAACGTTTAAGTGTTTCCTTAGGTGTCCCTACTCCTTTATTAATTTGACCAGAGGCGTGACCTACTACTTCGTGTAGCGCTGTGTGAAGTTTATCTCCTAGTTGACCATATTGCTCCTCTAGCGCAATCTCTTCTTCATCGTGTGCAAACTCTTTAAGACGTCCAGAACTTCCCGCATTGTTATATGCGTTTATTATGTTACCTAGCGATACAGACTTACTACCGTGGGTCTGGCGTATCCAGTTATTGTTAGGTAAATTTACTCCTATAGGTGTAGAAGGTGATGCATCTCCGGCCTCACCAGCAACAATTACTGTTTTATAAGAAACACCTTTTACAGTTTCTTTTTTATGCTCTGGCATAAGTGGTGAGTTGTCTTCAAACCATTGTGCCTCTGTTGAGAGTACAGCCATCTTTTTTGACATATCAAAATCTTTGATTTGTACGATGGTTTCATAAGATCCCTTATATCCCTTAGGATCATTATATACTTCTATAAAGCCGTTTATCCAGTCTATATTTCCCTCGGTAGAAGTTGCCCAGGCAATACAGTAATCATCCCAAGTGTCTAGACTTCCCGTCTGGTAGTACTCGATAAGTAATCCTAAGGCTTTTTCTTGTTGCTCATTTTCGGCAACAGTTTTTGCTTTTTCTAGCCATCCTATAATATTATCTATCGCCTCTCCATAAAGACCGCCACTTTTATAAACTTGCTCTACAAGTTTTCCGTTTTCTTTTACTAGACGTGTATTAAGTCCTTTTTCTATAGGCTCATTTGCATCTACTTTTATGGCGTCATAAAACTGCTCTGCCTCTGCTGTGGTAACATCTGGGCCATAAAAATTTATCGCACTCTCAAGTACAATATCTGCATCTTTAGAGAGGTTTACCTTCTTGCTGTCTTTATCATTAAAAAGTACATCAAAAGCTTCACCTTCCAGCGTAGCACCGCTCTCTGCAAGCACTTTTTTAAGATACTCTGGTGAGAAGGCAGGTTTCATCTTTGCATTACTATAGTGGTGGTGTATCCCGTTTGCAAACCAGATTCTCTTTAGGTATGTTTCAAACTGCGCCCACTCTTCGCCTGTTTTTTCAACCTTATCTGATGTATATACAGTCTCAAGAGCCTCTCTAATAGCAAGATTATGTCTGTAGTTTTGAGCCCACATAATATCACGACCAGCAAGACCAGCCTGTGTCATATAGTACACTAGCTTTTGCTCTTTTAGTGTAAGATCTTCAAATCCTGGTATTTGATAACGTAGTATTTTAATATCTGCAAACTGACCTACTGTAAAATCAAAGTCTGTGGTGGCGGTTTTTTCCGCTTTCGCGAAAGCGTTATCACCCTTCTTGTCTTCTGCGCATCCTATTGCTACCATAGCGGCAATGGCAAGTGCGTATACTCCTTTATATTTCATATGTTTTGTGTAAATAATGGTCGTAAATATAACGAAATTCCACACGATGAATTTTATTATCTTTACCCATAAACCAAAACATCACCAATGAAATTTTTAAAATTCTTCCTTTTTCTTATTCTTATCGTAGTTATAGGAGGTGCTATTTATTTTGGTACACAAGACGGCACTTATCAAATAGAATCTACACGCACGATGAATGCACCAAAAGAGGTGATTTATGATATTGTAAACGAGTATAAAACGTGGGAAGACTGGGGACCTTGGAAAAAAGAAGAGCCTACAATGGTTTTTAACTATGCAGATAAAACATCTGGCGAGGGTGCTTCATACAGCTGGCAAGGTGAGATGGATGGTAGTATGACTACCACAGAGGCTATACCTCATACTTCTATAAAACAGGATATGACTTTACAAACTCCAGGTGGAGAGCGCAAGCCAGAGGTTTACTGGACTTTTGAAACTACACCAGAACTAGCAACCATCGTTACCTGGGGTATACAAGGAGAGCATACACTTATGGATAAGGTGTACTATGCCATCACAGGTATGGACTTTGATGGTGATATGATGGCGATGTATGATGAAGGGCTTACAGGACTGGAAGCTGCAGCCAGAAAAGAAATCTCAAAATACACTGTTAATGTAGATGGTATCACGCAATACAGCGGCGGTTTTTACCTTTATAGAACTACCTCTGCAAAGGCTAATAAAGTTTCTCAAATAATGGGTGAGAATTATGGTGGTATTACTGCTTTTATGAATGAAAACAACATCGCAATAAGTGGGATGCCATTTACTATATATAATGAGACGCTAGATAATGGTGATGTTATTATGACTAATGCCCTACCGGTAAGAGAAAAAATAATTGTTGCAGGTGATGCAAACGTCTTTAGTGGTTATATGCCTACGGTTACTGCTGTAAAGGCAACCTTACGTGGCAATTATGTTAACCTAGGTGAAGCCTGGGCAACAGCGATGCAATATGTACAAGATCAAGGATACACATTATCAAGCGAAAAGCCATTTGAGGTGTACGTAACAGATCCTCAAAATCACCCTAACCCTGCAAACTGGGTGACAGAGATTTATGTACCTATAGAAGATATAAAATAAACCAATTTGAAATCGCTCTTACTCGTTTTTATAGGTGGTGGCACTGGCAGTGTAGCCAGATATCTATTAGGTAAATACCTTAACAGCACAACAACGGGAATACCTTATGGGACCTTTGCTGCAAACGTGCTGGGTAGTTTACTTATAGGTATCATTTTAGGGTGGGCGCTTAAAAACAATTCGCTTTCTAGTAATACAGCCTTGCTACTGGCTACAGGATTTTGTGGCGGGTTTACGACCTTCTCAACCTTTGCTTATGAGAACCACGTGTTTCTTAAATCTGGAGACTTTATGACTTTTGCACTTTATGCTATCGCTAGTTTTGCGCTAGGGATACTTGCGGTCTTTGGCGGTATGGAAATTGCAAAGGCTTTATAGCTTTAAAGTTATATTATTACAACTTAATACGCTTTTTCATTTCTTCTACGATATTAAAGGCAGCTGGGCACATTTTTACGTTTTCTAACGTGAGCTTAGAGATTTGCTGAAACTTTTTTCTATCCGTGTGCGGAAACTCTCTGCAAGCCTTAGGGCGCACCTCATATATAGAGCAGTAATTATCTGCTCCTAGAAAGGTACACGGGGTTTCCTGCAGTACATAGTCCTTATCTTCATCTACTCTCAAATAAGTTTTAATAAAATCAAATTCCTTCATTCTGAAGTGTTTTGAAATACGCTGTATATCCTTATCTGTAAATAAAGGTCCTGTGGTTTTACAACAATTTGCACACGTAAGGCAGTCTGTTCTTTCAAACTCCTCTTCGTGCAATTCTTGCATTATGTAGTCAAGTTTTTTTGGCGGTTTATTGCGCAGCTTTGCAAAGAATTTTTTGTTCTCATTCTGCTTATCTTTGGCCAGCTGTGGGAGGCTTTTTAATACTTCTTCCATCGCGCAAAGGTAATAATAAAGGTATGGGTACAAAGGTAGATATTTTTGGGGCAGCGCTTCTTGATTTTATGAATGATGAGTATACAGAAGATATTGTGGTACACTCCTCTATAGCCGAAGATGATGTGATACCCGTTCCTTATCTATTCAGAGATTTTAAAGAAATGCCTTTACTTGAACAGAAAGCTTTAGAACTTTCTAAAGGTAAAATACTTGATATAGGCAGTGGTGCTGGTAGCCATAGTCTCTGGTTACAAGAGCAAGGCCTTGATGTTACTGGTCTTGATATAAGTGAGGGGGCTGTTACGCTTTCGCGAAAGCGTGGTCTTAAAAATTCTATACACGAGGCTTTACTTGATCACAAGGGCACTTACGACACGCTACTATTACTAATGAACGGTACGGGAATATTTGAAAAAGTGCAAAAAATAGATAGCTATTTAAAACATCTCAAATCACTACTATCGCCTGAAGGGCAAATTCTCATAGATGGTTCTGATATTGTCTATATGTTTGAAGACGAAGATGGTGGTTTCTGGGTAGACACCCATCGTGATTATTATGGTGAAGTTACTTACAGTATGAGTTACAAGGGTGTGCAGGGAGACACTTTTGACTGGTTATATCTAGATTATGCAAAGCTTGAGTGGTATGCAAAAAAAAATGAGCTCAAGTGTGAGCTCATTTTTGAAGGTGATCATTATGATTATCTTGCAAGGCTATCGCTTACATAGAGTAACCCTTTTCGGCAAGTTTATCTACCATAGAGCGATATAAATCTCTACTCCATATTTGAGAAATCTCACCTATATTTTGTGCGATATCTGGCTCTGCCATTAATATTTTTTGTCCTGTAGGTGTATTGTAAAATACAGAAGCTTCTTTTTGCTGTTCATAATCTAGCGCTGTTCTATCTGCAAGTAACTGGCGACCTGTACCTGTTTCATAAAAGGCAAGCATATTCTGGATATCCTCGTGACTATATGTCCCTCTGTAAGCAGAAACTAGCATATTTAATACACGCTCTACCTGTTTTGGAGAGTCTGCTTTAAGCTCTGTCCATACAGATTCTGGCACATTCTGACTTTCGTATTGCTTTTTAAGAAGATCAAAAAGACCATCTGTAGCATTACTATATTGTGCCTCTGTTCCGTTTACTTTAAAATAAGCAAGTACATCTTCGTGATAACTAGTATCTTGAGCCTGAATAGTCAGAGAAGAAATAAAAAATATGGCTAAAAGTAATTTTTTCATCATTTTTACGATTAAATTATAGCGATAAATATAGAACATATAACATATGAAATCCTCACAATATCTCACATTTTTAATCCTTATCCTTACTATCGCTTTAGGTTGTAGTGACGATGATACAACAACTGTTCCAGAAACAAATGAAAATGCCGCAAACCAACAACCTCTAGGAAGCTCTGCTGCAGAACTACTATCTAGTGAGGACTTTACAAGTATGCGTGTAGAGATAGCTTACCCACAAGGTTTTAGACCTACACAGCAAACCCTAGATTTACTCTTACCATTTTTAGAAGAAAGACTGGATAAACCAGACGGTATTACAATGGTAGAATCTATTATAACAACAGATGAAACTGGACCTTATGATATAAACGAGATAGTAGCTATTGAGGATGCGAATAGAACGGTGTTTAACAATGGTGATGAACTAGGCGTGTGGCTTTTCTTTTCTGACGAGCGCAGCGAGGGAGACAGTGGTAACTCTGTAGTACTAGGCTCTGCGTATAGAAATACGTCTATGGTTATTTATGAGAAAACCTTTATTGAACTGGCAAATAACTCTACTACACCTATTAATAGAACACTTATAGAGACCTCTACTATACGTCACGAGTTTGGACACATATTTGGTCTTGTAAATACGGGAACGCCAGATTTATCTGGTCACGAAGATTCAGATAACACTAGACATTGCAATGTAGAGGACTGCCTTATGTATTTTCAGACAGTAACAAATTCCTTTAATACAAGCTCAATAGAAAGCATACCAGATTTTGATGATTTATGTATTCAAGATCTACAGGCCAACGGTGGATTATAGATTGTACTACATAAAAAAATAAAAGGGCGATTGATAACTCAATCGCCCTTTTATTATAGTTTATAATCAACTTCAACTAGTCTTCTAATAAAGATGTTGTCACGATTTCTTCAAGTTGCAACGTGTCTGTATATTTTATTAAGTACACTGCCTGGTTAGAAAAACCACCTGCACCTCTTCTATCATACTTAAATTTATTCTCTATGTAGTCTGTCTCTACACCAGAAGAAGCTGCTCTATATAAGTCTTGAGCATAAGCTAGACGTAGTAGTGTGTCATACATAAGATCATAACCACGTATGGCTTCTTTACTTGGGCTCACTCCATACTTAGTCTCATAATTATCTACAAAGGCTTTTACATCTTTATACTTATACTCCTTCTCTACTGATGGAAAGTGAAATGAAAGATTTTTTAAGTGCTCGTGTTGTATCTCGTCACTATTATATGCACTACCTCTATTTGTTGTGAGTAATACGATCTTACGAACCCCCACTTGAGCATTTAGGTTAGTCGTAACATTACTTATTAATGGTACATCGTTAGACTCTAAGAACACCCAGTTTTCAAGCTCGTCTGAGAGTTGACTAGGGATATCATCTGGATATAAAAAGTAGCCTTTATCTCCAGACCTAGGTGCAACAGTCTTAGCATTTGGAAAAAGTGCCTTAATTTTAGATTTTGTACTTCCGTTTTTAGCATCTGCAATAATGACAATATTTTTGCCCTCTCCATTTTCTTTGAGGAATGATAGCATTTTGTCTCTTAACAATACATCGTTAGGTTTTGAGACAAATATATTACCGCGCCCGATTACCTTATTAGATATAGGGGATATTACAGGAATATTACGCGAGGATAACATAGAAGAAACGCGATCTATATTACTTCCTAAAAGAGGTCCTATTACGGCATTTACACCGTTAAAATCATTAGACTGTATAATAGTCTCTACTTTTCTAGCATTTACTGCCTTCCCATCCTTACGGTTATATGCTGTGTCATAAGTATCTATACTTGCAGATATACCTAACTTTTTTGCATCTTCTGCAGCCATAAGGATACCGCTATATAAATCTAATGATAAACGTAGTATACGATCATTTTTAAGTAAATCCTCATTAGTCTCTATATTATCACTTGAAACACGGTTTACACCAAAAGGTAACATTACCGCTATTCGTTTTGTCGAAAAATCTGTTAGGCTAGTTTCAAGACTACCTTTCTTTCCAGGTACCATTATCACCTCTGGTTGCGCAGAGGTTTCGCCATATGCAGGTGTAGGATTATCTGATCCTGGACTTCCCTTAGGTACTTTAAGTATCATACCTTCCTTAAGACCTTCATCTAGTGCTGGGTTAAGTGTTAAAAGTTCATCTGCTTCAAGGTTCAAAGAACGTAGCAAGCTATACATTGTATTGCCTTTCTTAACTTCATAAAAAGCATACTTTTCATTATTAATAATAGTACTTTCTGCAAAGTTTGCCTTAGGCACATTAATCACATCGCCTATTTTAAGACCATCTTTTACTTGTGGGTTTACCTGCTCTAGCTCTGCTATTGTGATACCGTACTTTCTAGCAATACCGTATTTAGTCTCTTTTGCAATTACCTTATGTGTGGTTTGCTCTAGTGCGGCTGTTGTAGACTCTGGAAGTGATACTACAGACTCGGTAACTATTTCTGGTTTATAGTTAGTTGGGATACGTAGTTTATCCCCCTTTCTAAGTGTCTCACTATATAAACGCTTGTTGTATCTCTTTATAACATCTTGAGGAACACCATAACGTTTTGATAAGCTATAAAGCGTCTCCTTACGTTTTACTTTATGTGTCTTAAAGGTAAGATTATCTTGTTCTACAACTTGCGTGGTTACTTGTGAAGAGGCTGGTAAAATAAGAACTAAACCATCATAAATTTCCTTCTTGGCATCTGGGTTGAGCTTTGTGATTTCCTTCTCACCTATACCGTACTTCTTTGCAATATCCTTTACAGTCTCACCTCCTTTTACTTGGTGAGATATAAATTTTTGAAAAAAGTTACTAGATGCTTTTGAAACTGCTGTGGTTGAGTTCGCTTTCGCGAAAGCGAAACAAAAAACAACCGCTATTGCTGCAATATATTTAGTCATATTCATATTTTATTCCCACTCGATAGTGGCTGGTGGCTTAGAGCTTATGTCATATACTACTCTATTAACGCCTTTTACCTTATTAATTATATCGTTAGACACTTTTTGTAAAAATTCGTAAGGAAGATTTACCCAGTCTGCCGTCATACCATCAGTACTCTCTACAGCTCTTAATGCTACACATTTTTCATAGGTACGCTCGTCACCCATTACTCCTACAGAGTTTACTGGGAGAAGCATTGCTCCTGCTTGCCATACCTTATCATATAATCCCCACTCACGAAGACCACTTATAAATATATGATCTACCTCTTGTAGTATGCGTACTTTCTCTGCAGTGATATCACCAAGTATTCTAATAGCTAGACCAGGTCCCGGAAAAGGGTGTCTACCTAAAAGCTCTGGAGATAATCCCATACTTGCTCCTACTCTACGCACTTCATCTTTAAATAACATTCTAAGAGGTTCTACTACCTCTAGTGTCATATAATCTGGTAAACCTCCTACATTGTGGTGAGATTTTATGGTAGCGCTAGGACCTCCTGTTGCACTTACAGACTCTATCACATCTGGATAGATGGTACCTTGCCCAAGCCATTTGGCATTTTCTACAAGCTTGCTTTCATCATCAAAAACTTCTACAAAAACACGACCTATAGCCTTACGCTTTGTCTCTGGGTCGCTTTCTCCCTCAAGTGCTTCCAAGAAGCGTGCCGAAGCATCTACTCCTTTTACATTGAGTCCCATACCTTCATACTGTTTAAGTACTTGAGTAAACTCATCTTTGCGTAATAGACCGTTATTTACAAAGATGCAATACAGGTTTTTTCCTATTGCTTTATGTAGTAGTGTTGCTGCAACAGTACTATCTACACCTCCAGAAAGACCGAGTATCACGCGATCCTCTCCAAGTTTATCCTTAAGATCTGCCACAGTGGTATCTACAAAGGCATCTGGTGTCCAGGTTTGTGCTACACCAGCGATTTTTACTAAGAAGTTTTCTAATATTTTCTTCCCATCTGTAGAGTGATATACCTCTGGGTGAAACTGTATACCATAAGTGTCTTCACCTTCTATTTTATACCCTGCATTTTCTACATCGTGGGTAGAGGCTATGCGCTTTGCTCCTGCTGGTAATTTTTTTATAGTATCACTGTGACTCATCCATACTTGACTACCCGTAGATACTCCTTCTAAAAAGGTCTCACCCTCTTCTACCATAGACAGTTTTGCACGACCATACTCACGTGTGTTAGACTGCCCTACCTCTCCATCAAAAAATTGTGCTAAGTATTGCGCTCCATAACATACACCCAGTAATGGTTTTTTTCCTTTTATCTCTGAAAGGTCAGGATGCGGTGCATCTTCACTACGTACAGAGTGTGGAGACCCAGATAAGATTACAGCCTTGTAAGAAGACAGATCTTTAGGTTGATTGTTAAATGGTTTAATCTCGCAGTAGATATTTAACTCACGCACACGTCGTGCTATTAACTGCGTATATTGAGACCCGAAGTCTAAGATGAGAACGTTATTTTGCATAGGCAAAAATAGCATAATTATACAAAGATACCGGCTATATAATTCGACAAAAAATAACGGAGTTTTTAACAGTATTAATCTGTTGTGTTTTTTACTCAAGAGAGCTGCAGGATATCATATTTAGGTAAATAAAGTAGTTACAACTGTGTCGCAATACGTACAAATACTTTTTAAAATAGAAAAAGCTATCCGCTCATCGGGTGTTTATATCTACTTGTCGAAAAGTACCCTACATACGGCATTACAAGAAACTTAGAAGCCAAATAAGCCGTACATTTATAAGGAACCTCTAGGTAATTATCACCGATTGGATCTAATATTACCAACTTTACTAGCCAATTTATGATAAATGACGAAGATGAACGTTTTAACAGTGAACTAGACGAGTGGCGAAAACTACCTGTTTTTAAACAAGCTCTTGTAATACTGCACCTTGTAGAGCATATTATAGAGGGCATACACCTTGACGACCCTCATCCTAGCACTCACTATAAGCTTAGATTGTACGAACGATACACGAGACAAATGATGGAAAATGCACTTCTTATTCCGTCAGAAATCGCTACAGCAGATAGTACTGATCTTTATGATCATAAAATGGAAAATGCAACCATTATACGTAAAGCAGCAAAAGAAATTATTACAGATAGTAAGGGATTACAAGCCTCTGGTTATAAAGAAGCAGAGTACTTAGAACTACTTTATGATGCAGTCGAAGAGTTTAGACCACTCTTTGCAGAGTGGGTGCAATCCTTTAGTACAAAAAACTTTATCATAGATCGCTGGGGATTATTTAATCCACCTGGAGTATCTTATGATGATCCTGTAGATACAATGAGTTTTGACAGTAAGTCCTTCTTAAGAGACTTAGAAGACGACTGGGATGATGGAGATGATGATGACCTTATTTAACAATAGGATTATAAGACACTACGTGAGATAATACAATCTGGGTTTTTGACTCGCCATAGGTAATCACTCTATCTATAAGCTCTTCTAGATGCTTCTGGTTACGTAGTACAACTTCCATCACTATATTCTCATTACCAGTAATACGATAACAGTTTACTACCTCTTCCCATTTTTTTACATTTTCTATAAATGGCTTAAGCTTACCCATAAATGCTCGTATTGTTATTATAGCCTTAAGTTGATAGCCCATTGCCTCTGGATTAACTATTGCTTTATACCCTTGTAAAATACCTGCATCTTCCATTTTACGTATGCGCTCACCCACTGCTGGAGAGCTCACGCCCACCTTTTTTGCTATAGCCGTATTAGACTGCCTAGCATCCTCTTGTAAACATTGTAAAATGCGATTATTTAAAGAATCAATCATAGTATTTAAAGTTTATAGTTAAAAATACACTTATTATTAAGCAATACTAGCTATTAACTTAAAAAAATAAATAAGCATCTCAAAGCAAGCTTGTATTTTTACGTTCACAATGCTTACTTTAAAAGACATACAAATCGCAAACCACAAAGACGCATCTCAGTGCACAGCTTACAGAGATGCTGTTGCGTTTTTTACGCTTTCGCGAAAGCTGTCTAAAAACAATTTATGCGCCAGTAAATGGAGATGCTTGAAGCAAAGAAAGCTAGCTGCACACCTTACAGAAAATATTTCTACCAGCGCATTATCATTACCTATGACCATCGCCGAAGCTTCTATTACAGTAGATTATGGCAAAAAATTGTTTTTTAAAAACACCATAGAAGAACGTGTAGAAAAGATATTATCTCTATGTAATACCCTTGAGGACTTGTATCAACCTAAAGACAAAAGGGCAAAGCAGTTATATAGAGCCGCAAATAAACTACAAGCAGGTGTAAAAAAATGGTCGCTACATCTAACGTCTCAAAATTAAAGATAGTAATAAGGCTAGCATTTACCTTGCTAGCGTTTTTTTTCTTTTTTTATGATTTTGATGTTAAATATCGTTAAGTCGAAACAGGTTGCTCAAAAACCAATGTACTTTTAATTCAAGATAATGAATGACAACTTCCTTTTTATGTAGAAGAACATTATCAAAAAAAAAAACAAGTAACCATTAAAATCAAACATTATGACAAAGAAATTTTTAACACTAGTAGCCGTAGCCATATTTACACTTTCATTTTCTAGCTGTAGAGAAAAAACAACTGGAGAAAAAGTAGGTAATGCTGTTGAAAATGCAGTAGACGATGTTGAGAACTTAGTAGACTAATCATCTAAACATATAAACAAAAAGCCTTTCTATAATAAGAAAGGCTTTTTTATGGTTTAAAATTAGAAAAGGTCTTAGCATATTGTGCTAAGACCTTTTGTTATCCAGAGGAGGGTATAGATAATGATGGCTATTTATTATTCTATTATAAACGAAACCTTATACGCTCAAATAGCATTTACAATCATTATACGATACAAACACCTGTTATGGATCTTACATTTAAAAAAATAAAAATTAAATACACTCATTTTAAATAGGTTACAGCGTTTCACTCTTAAAGTTCTATAAAACTTGTAAGTGCATTGTAAAACCAGCGTCAAAGAGATTATTAATAACAAAGCTTCATAATTGAAGGCTAAAAATCAAAAAAAAAAAATTGCTATGAAAAAATTAATCTCAATGTTCGTTTTACTTTTATCTGTAACATTTGCAGCACAAGCGCAAGATAAAATGATGAAAGACGCTCCTACAAAAGTTATTGCCTTAGAGCAAACTAAAGGTGAGTTTACTCAAAAACAAATTGTTGTAAATGAGGGAACTTACACCTTCTCTATTGCAAATAACAATGTAGGTACAGATGTAGGGTTTGTTTTAGTACCAAAAGGTAAAGACATTTCAAATCCAGAAAATCACATTAAAACAGCTTATGTAACTGCCGTTGTACCCAACAATACGACAGGTAGCTCAAACGCAACTACACTTAAAAAAGGTGAGTACGTATACTTCTGCCCACTTAACAAAACAGCTACAGATAACGTTCTTATAGTAGAATAAGGTACACTACAGCTATCAAAGCCCCATACCTTATGTATGGGGCTTTTTTTTGGTTATTTTTGAACCAGATAACTACCACTATGAAAAAATACATCGCATTACTATCTCTTTTTGCTATAACGATAAGTTGTAATGAAAATTCAAAAACAGCAACAGGTACTCAAGATGAAGCAGAAGTAACATTTACTCCCACTACCGAAGCCGAAAAAATTGCTTATGCAAACGGTATAGAAAACTGGGATAAGGTAACACAACTAGACTTTACCTTTAATGTAGATCGCGGTGGTAGTACCGTTGCAAAGCGTTCTTGGTCTTGGAAACCAAAACAAAATGAAGTAACAATGACCGCTGCCAGCGATACCGTTACTTACAATCGTGCAAGCATAGACAGTACCTCAATGGCGGCAGACCAAGGTTTTATAAATGACAAATACTGGCTACTAGCACCTTACCAGATATTATGGGATGAAGGAACAACAGTAACTGTAAATGATAGTGTTATGAGTCCGCTTTCGCGAAAGCGTAGTCATAAACTTACCTTACTTTATGGAGATGAAGGTGGTTATACACCAGGAGATGCTTATGATTTTTACTACGGTGATGATTACCGTATCACAGAGTGGGTTTTTAGAAAAGCAAATGCTAGCGAGCCGTCTATGATTACCACTTTTGAAGGCTATGAAGATATAAATGGCTTACAGATTGCTACAGATCATAAAAGTGAAGATGGTAGTTTTAGGCTCTATTTTACAGATGTAAAAGCATACAATTAATATGAGTTTTAGTCAAAAAAGCAAAAGCCCAAAGTGGAATCTAATCACCTTGGGCTTTTTTATATTTCTAAGTTCCTTAATGTTATCATACAGCGATTATGGAACGCTACAGAAGTCTTCACAGTCTATTGTTTACATACCTATCATTATAGGCATTGCGACCATTATAATATATGCAATATCTAGACTGTTTACAAAGCGTTACAACTGGATTGTAACGATAATGGGCATTGCTACTATGCTTATGATTGCTATCCCCATATTTTTTGGGGCAGCAAAGCATAATTAATTATTTACTTTTAGACATTGCTCTGTGACGCTCTCTTGCTAGTAATGTATTTTTAAGCAACATAGCAATAGTCATAGGTCCTACTCCACCAGGTACTGGGGTAATAAAACTAGCTTTCTTACTTACAGCATCAAAATCTACATCACCTGTGATGTAATACCCTCTCTCTCTAGACTCGTCTGGCACACGTGTGATACCTACATCTATAATTACTGCATCATCTTTTACCATCTCTGCTTTAAGGAAACCAGGGACACCTAATGCAGTGATAATAATATCTGCTTGTGAAGTAATCTGAGTTATATTTTTTGTGTGACTGTGAGTTAAAGTCACCGTAGAGTTTCCTGGAAAACCTTTACGCCCCATAAGGATACTCATAGGTCTTCCTACTATATGACTACGACCTATAACCACAGTATGTTTACCCTTAGTCTCTACACCATAACGATCCATAAGTTCTAATATACCAAATGGTGTTGCAGGTATAAACGTACTCATATCTAGTGACATCTTTCCAAAGTTTGTAGGGTGAAAACCATCTACATCTTTATCTGGGTTTACTGCTAGTAGTACTTTTTGAGTATTAATTTGTGGTGGTAATGGTAACTGTACAATAAAACCGTCTATATCATCATTATCATTAAGTTCCTCAATCTTATCTAGCAACTCTATCTCACTAGTGGTATTAGGCATACGCACCATAGTAGACTCAAAGCCTACACGCTCACAAGCGCGCACTTTGCTACCCACGTAAGTAAGAGAAGCACCATCATTACCTACAATTACTGCAGCAAGGTGAGGCACCTTCTCGTTATTTGCCTTCATCTTATCAACGTCGGCTTTGATTTCGTTTTTAATGTCGTTTGAGGTTTTTTTACCGTCGAGAATTACCATAAGTGACTACTTATTATTTTGATTAGTTAGGTATATAAAAGAGCAAAGGCATCCTTTAAGGATGCCTCTATCTATAATCTATTTCATTTGATTCATCATCTGCATCATCTTTCGGCCACCGCCGCCTTGCATCATTTTCATCATTTTGCTCATTTGGTTAAACTGCTTGAGCAACTGGTTTACTTGTTGTACAGAGGTACCAGATCCTTTTCCTATACGTTTTTTACGACTTGCATTTATAGTAGAAGGGTTTTCACGTTCTCCTGGTGTCATAGAGTGTATGATTGCTTCTATATGTTTAAAAGCGTCGTCATCTATATCTACATCCTTAAGCATTTTTCCGGCACCTGGGATCATACCCATTAGGTCCTTCATATTACCCATTTTCTTTACTTGCTGGATTTGCTTTAAGAAATCGTCAAAACCAAACTGGTTCTTTGCTATCTTCTTTTGAAGCTTTCTAGCTTCTTCCTCATCAAACTGCTCTTGTGCTCTCTCTACTAGTGAGACAACATCTCCCATACCTAAGATACGGTCTGCCATACGAGAAGGATAAAAGACATCTATAGCCTCCATCTTTTCTCCTGTACCTATAAACTTAATAGGTTTATCTACTACAGATTTTATAGAGATTGCGGCTCCACCTCGTGTATCACCATCTAACTTTGTAAGTATAACTCCGTCAAAGTTAAGAATATCATTAAAGGCTTTTGCTGTATTTACAGCATCTTGACCTGTCATTGAGTCTACTACAAAAAGTGTCTCTTGTGGTTGTATAGCAGTGTGTACATCTGCTATTTCTTTCATCATTGCCTCATCTACTGCTAGACGACCTGCGGTATCAATGATTACTACATTGTGACCGTTTGCTTTCGCGAAAGCGATACCATCTTGAGCAATTTTTACAGGATTCTTCTCATCACGGTCTGAGTATACATCTACCTTAATCTGGTCTCCCACTACGTGTAGCTGGTCTATTGCCGCTGGACGATATACATCACAAGCTACTAGAAGTGGTTTTTTAGTTTTCTTAGTTTTAAGAAAGTTTGCCAGTTTACCAGAGAAGGTTGTTTTACCAGAACCTTGCAGCCCAGACATAAGGATAATAGACGGAGTTGCAGAAAGGTTTATGCCTGCAGCATCACCTCCCATAAGCTCTGTAAGCTCATCCTTTACTATCTTAACCATTAATTGACCCGGTTGAAGAGTCGTTAATACGTCAGATCCTAGTGCCTTTTGTTTTACACGATTTGTAAATTCTTTGGCAGTTTTAAAGTTAACATCTGCATCTATAAGCGCACGACGTACTTCCTTAAGAGTTTCGGCTACATTTACTTCTGTAATGCTTCCGTGTCCTTTTAAGACGTGGAGGGCTTTATCTAACTTATCACTTAAATTATCAAACATAGTTTTCTGGTAGTATGTAAAGGTTGCAAATTTAAGAATTTGAAGCGGTTTTGCACAGATTAACAGATGTAGATTCTAGAAAAAAGAATCAAAAAAATATGGCTACCTATAAAGATAGCCATATCATATATATCGCTTACTCAGTACTGCGATAGCTTCGCTTACTCACAATCTTCTGGAATTAAGTTTATAGTAGCAACTGTATACTCAAGTGTTTCTGGGTTTTCAATACGGGCATAAACTACTTGAGTTCCCGCTGTAGCACTTATAATATATTGATCTGCAAGTATATTAATTGCAGCATCTGCATCACTTTGAGAATCATAGTAGGTAATATCCCACTCTACTAGTGGTGATACCTCACCCGTAACCTCATCTACTTCTTGTTGTGGTGCCGCTATAATTATGACACAATCATCATAATCTGATAATGTAAATGAAGATTCTCCATCTATAATACAACTCTCAAAGTCTAACGTTTTACAATAGTTTGCCTCATCACATTCTTTATTGAGCACAAAGGAGACACCCTCATCATTTGTAATTGTCATAGTGTCGTTACTCTGGATGACTGTTTTCCAATCAAAATTCCAAGCAGACTGCACATCACCTTCACCTTGAAGGTTAATGTTTATATGAAGTTCACCTTCTATTAGATAGACCGTCCAAGTACCATTATAAGAGACTCCTCTGTAATATAAATCTGTAGTACCATCATCTTCATTATCAAATACAGCATTTGTATATGTACTAAAAGCTACATCATCTGGTAATGCTACCTCCCATACGCACTCTAGGAATAACCCAGTACACTCATTTATGAGTTCTTCCTCCTCTTCTGCCTTGCAAGCAAGTATAGCCGCTTCTAGCTCTTCTTTATTATTTACTTGAAAAGTAGTCCCGTCTTCTAGCTCACTCGTGATAGGAAAACTGACATTTATAAACTGATTTGCTTCAATATTGCTCAGTATAGTACTAAACTCTCCATCATTAGATACTGTTTGTGATGATATTATCTGCAAGTCTTCATTATACACTATTACAATAAAAGAGTATATAAAGTCTATACACGTAATGTCTACTTCATTGGGATCATCTTTTACTACCTGATCTAAAAGGTCAAAAAGATTTGATTCTTCGGCAATAAGATCTGCTGTTGTGGTTTGATTTAAATCGTCTACATCTTCATTATCGCAACTAGCAAAAACTAGAAGTGCAAAAATTGAGAGTATTATGTGTGATAGTTTCATAGATAAAATTTAATTGATGATTATTGAATGTTTGTTTATACCTATAAGACTACTATTTGCCTGTAGGTTGCGTTATTTTTACTATTATCTATAGAAAAATATTATTGTGCTTAATATGTTAATTTTTTGCACAAAAAAAGCCTCCTTGAATAAGGAGGCTTTTTTTATAAATTAAAGTATAAGAATTACTTCTTAAACTTAGCGTATTTGTTTTTGAACTTGTCAATACGTCCAGCTGTATCTACTAGCTTAGCTTTACCAGTGTAGAATGGGTGTGACGTTCTTGAGATTTCAAGTTTGATTAAAGGATACTCAGTTCCTTCTATCTCAATTGTTTCTTTTGTATCTGCAGCAGACTTAGTTAAGAACACCTCATCGTTAGACATATCCTTAAATGCTACTACTCTAAAATTTTCTGGGTGTATTCCTGCTTTCATCTTAATTCAGTGCTTTAATATTCGATTTTTCGAGGTGCAAATTTACATAATTTTTAAAAAACTACAACTATTATTTAAAATAATTCTCACCTATTATACGAAGTTACGATTTTTATAGGCTCGATGTAACGATATCGTATATTTGTGTACTAACTAGCCATAACCAAACCATCATACTATTATGAAAATTGAAACTACAAACACGACTACTATCAAAGATGTAATGATTAAATTCGGTGTCGTACTTGGTGTAATATCTATACTCTTCAATGTTGTACTTTATGTCACAGATAATTTTCTTGCACCACACTGGTCACTAGGTGTTTTAAACTTTGTGATTACAATCATTATAATCGTAATGGCTCTAAAAGCTTTTAAACAAGGTAATGGTGGCTTTATGAAGCTTGGCCAATCGATAAAAATTGGACTTGGCGTATCACTTATAGCAGCACTACTAGGAGGTATATGGCTTCTTATACTCACCCAAGTGCTAGAACCTAATTATTCTGAACTTGCACTAGATGCGGCTCGTGATCAAATAATCGAGATGTACCCAGATATGAGTGATGCACAATTAGACCAATCTATTTCTTTTCAAGAGCCTTTCACAAAGATTAGCTTTATGTTACCAGTAGCTATAATGATGTCTCTGTTTTTTGGTTTTATCATATCGCTTATAGCTGGATTAATATTAAAGAAAGAGAACCCGCACGCAGACGCTTAGAAAATACATATGCAAATATCTGTTGTTATCCCTCTGCTCAACGAGGAAGAATCACTAAATGAATTACACCATTGGATTTCAGAAACCCTGGATTCCAATGGTTTTTCTTATGAAATTATATTTGTAGATGATGGCAGTACAGATGGTTCTTGGGAGGTGATAAGTACGCTTTCGCGAAAGCGTAACAACATAAAAGCGATACGTTTTAATCGCAATTTTGGGAAATCACAAGCGCTACACGCTGGTTTTAAAGCTGCCGAAGGTGATGTAATTATCACAATGGATGCAGACCTTCAAGATAACCCCGAAGAGATCCCTGAGCTCTATAAAATGATTACAGAACAAAATTATGATCTTGTCTCTGGGTGGAAAAAGAAACGCTACGACTCTGTAATTGCAAAAAACTTACCTTCAAAACTCTTTAATGCCGCCGCTCGCAAAACAAGTGGTCTTAAACTACACGACTTTAACTGCGGTCTTAAGGCTTATAAAAATGAAGTTATAAAAACGGTGGATGTTTATGGCGAGATGCACAGATACATCCCTGTACTGGCTAAGAATGCTGGTTTTTCTAACATAGGTGAAAAGGTTGTACAGCATCAAGCTCGCAAGTATGGGGAGACTAAGTTTGGGATGGAACGTTTTTTAAACGGTTTTCTTGACCTATTGACTATTTGGTTTTTAGGTAGTTTTGGTAAGCGACCTATGCACCTCTTTGGAGCACTGGGCGTGGTGATGTTTATAGTAGGTTTTGGCTTTGCAGCCTATCTAGGTATTGATAAGCTATTCTTAAATAAAGCAGGGAGGCTCATTACACAAAGACCACAGTTTTATATCTCTCTTGTATCTATGCTTATAGGTATCCAACTATTTATAGCTGGTTTTATAGGAGAACTCATCTTACGTACAAAGAGAGAAAAGCAGCGATATCACATAAAAGAAACTCTATAAGTCACCTCTTGTTATTAAAGTAAAGAAACCATATGTAGTTCTTTCTTCATAGGTGATTTTATACCAGTAGGTATTGGTTTCTAGCTTTTTACCGTTGTGGGTACCATCCCATCCTGAGGAGTTACTTGTGAGTGAGGTCATTTTTTTTCCAAATCTATCAAATACCTCTACGGTCAATCCTGGATAATTTTGAGCATTTATAACGTGCCAAGTGTCATTGTAGCCGTCGCTGTTAGGCGTGAAGAACTTAGGTGCACCCCTTACTTCTACCTCTCTTGTAATATAATTACAACCCACCTCATCTCTCACTGCAATTTGATAGATACCGGGAGGCAAATCTGCAAACACATTAGACGTACTAAAAGTACTACCTCCATCTATACTGTAATAAATATTTCCCTCTGCCAGATAAGCATCTATAGTTATTGTATTGCTCTGTAAAAAGTCATTAACGTTAACCTCTACTTGTAACTGAGGTCCTGCTACAACTTCATAGTATAGTGAACCACTACAACCTGCAAATAAGGTGACATCTAGTGTATAAACTCCAGCTTCTGTTATAAATAAATCTTTTGTGGTCTCTCCAGTACTCCACTCATACTCCATAAACCCTTCTGGCCCCTCTAATATAGTGCCCTCTTCTGTAAAACAAACCACGAGTTCTTGGTTTTCTAAGTCTAGGGGGTCACTAAGTGTTATCATAATTTTACCTATACCTATACACTCATCTGGCTCACCTAGTCTATAATACAAAATGTTAGGATCATTAAAACTAAACAACACAGAACCCACAATTTCATTAGTTTGTAATCCTGCAAATTCTAGAGATTCAAATAGCCGTACTAGAGTATTGGGATATATATCTTGTAAAGCATCGAGAATGTTTTCTACTTGTACTACCGATGAGTTTTCTCCCTCTACAGATGGACATACAAGCAGCTCTATATCCTCTAGAGGCTCACCTAAATCTACATTTAAAGTTACTTCTGTAGTTCGCGCACAGTCTAATGATGGGGCAATGCTAGCGTAAATTACTTGACCATTAGAGAGGTTAACATAATTTGTTGGGTTTGTAATTGGATTTTGAGCAAGTATTGCATCTGTTTCGCTTTCGTAAAAAGTCAAGTTAACACCACCAGTAACGTTTGTATTTTGTATAAATAATACATCAAGAGCATCAAATAAATTAAATTGAGAAATTCCATCAATGTTACCATCTACGTCACATTGAAATAGTTCACCAGGCATAAGGTCTGGCGCTACAATACTCTTTACTATAACTCTATAAACTTCAACCTCTCCAGATGCAAAAGTAACTTGAGCCGTGACTGTAAATGTACCTACATCAGAAAAAACGTGAGAAGGGGCCAGCTCAGTACTTTGGTTTGCAATGCCAGATGCTGGGTCACCAAAATTCCATTGTACGCCTGTTATAATTTGAGGTGTATTAAGACTAAATAGTGTACTATCTCCTCCACATAGGTTTTCATATTCAATAATATTTCTAAAATACTCCTCATTGCTAGGAGGCAAACCTAATGAAGAGGTATTAAGACCTAGCCCCACTGCTCTGTATTGGAAATTACAATCATCACCCACTCTATTTGGTAATGATATAGCAGAGAGTCGTATCCCACTAAAACTATGATACAATTTACCATCTATAGCTAGTTGCAGCAACCCTGCAAGATTAACAAATGGACTTGATAGATAATCTGCTAGTTGTATACGTGATGCAGGTATATCTGCAGCTTGAAGGTTATATTGAAATATGCGAGAATTACCGGTCTCTTGGCCTCCATTTATTGGAACTTTACCTGAGGTATACAATACTTGAGAGTTAGGAGAAAAAGACGCTCCGTAGTACACCACGTCATTTCCTAGTAATTGTTCGTTACTTAGAACACCTGTATTTATATTAAAATCATATAATAATAACTCTCCAGAGAGCACTGGCTCAAAATATGAATGACATATAGCAACCTTAGATCCGTCTGGAGAAAATTTTATAGCTCCCCTTATGTTTCTAAAATCTGAAATATCTGGTCCTATAGTTGTAATAACTGGTGTCCCCACTCCTGCTGCTGTAACGGGATATGCATAAAAGCTATTTTGAAAGTGAGTAAGCAACCAGTAGCCATTGGGACTTTTAACCGCAGTAAGTTTTTCAGAACCTTGATTTAAGATATTGACATTTTTTTCAATAACAGCTCCATTTCCTCCTCCAGCATTCATATCAACAATTGAGTAATTAATACCATTACCCACGCCATTAACAAAATAGTTTTGAGCAGCGTCTGCTGTAAATATGTAATATCGGGTGAAACTTCCAGGTGCAGGTAGAATCAATGTTCCGTTTGTAGAAGAAAACTCTCCTAGCAATTCCTCTCCATTTTCCATTATCTGGTTGTCTGCTCTATACACTGTGCGACCATCACTATAAAAGAGTAATGCCCCTAGTGAAGTACTAATAGCACAGCTACTTTCAATGGTATTTATAACACTACCATTAAAAGACATTGCACAACCCTCAGAAAAATCTAACCCTGCCCCATTACCAAAATACCATTTAGATGCCTCTAGTTGACTAAACGCAACAGTGGTAAATAGCAGAAAAAATAATGTCAGACTTTTAAGTGGCATCTTTCAAATATCAAATCTATTTATGAGAAATTGGTATTTCCCGATAAAAATTAACACAAAACCGTACTTTTGTTACTCTAACAAATAGAATATTATGGTATACCACGATCCTGCAATTTTAGAAAAGGCAAATGCCTGGCTTACTGACACTTTTGATGCACAGACACAGCAAAGCATTAAAGATAGCATAGCTCATAACCCAGAGGAGCTAGCAGATAGTTTTTATAAAAATCTAGAATTTGGTACAGGAGGTATGCGCGGTGTTATGGGCGCAGGAACCAATAGAATTAATAAGTACACCCTAGGTAAAAACACTCAGGGACTCTCAGACTACCTATATACTCAGTTTACAGATGAGCAAATAAGTGTCGCCATAGCTTATGACTGTCGTCACAATAGTAAAGAACTAGCACAAGTTGTAGCAGATGTATTTTCGGCAAATGGCATTAAGGTTTTCTTATTTTCAGACCTGAGACCTACACCAGAGCTTAGCTTTGCTGTGAGACACTTAAACTGTCACTGTGGTATCGTGCTCACTGCGAGTCATAACCCACCAGAGTATAACGGTTATAAAGTATACTGGCAAGATGGAGGGCAACTAGTGCCACCACAAGATGCTGCAATAATTAAAACCATAGATGCATTGGACTTTAGTGATATAAAGTTTAAGGGTAATGATGATCTCATAGAGCGTATTGACACCGCAGTAGATAAAGCTTTTATAGACGCAAGTGTTGCAAAGGTATCTTTTGGTTTTGACAATAAAACCAAAGAAGATTTAGGTATCGTATTTACTTCTTTACACGGGACTTCTATAACACTAGTACCAGACACTTTAAAGCAGGCTGGTTTTACAAACCTATCTATTGTAAAAGAACAAGAAATACCAGATGGTAACTTCCCTACTGTGGTATCTCCTAACCCAGAGGAGACTGCTGCTCTTAAAATGGCTTTAGAGCTAGGAGAAAAAGAAGGAGCAGATATCGTGATAGGTACAGATCCAGATTGTGATCGCCTGGGTATAGCTGTAAGAGGTGATAATGGTAAACTTACCATCTTAAACGGTAACCAGACTATGATCTTAATGACAGATTATCTTTTAGAACGCTTTCGCGAAAGCGCAAACCAGCACCCACAACCATTTGTAGGGAGTACAATCGTATCTACACCTATGATGGATGTACTTGCTGCCTCTTATAATGTAGAATGTAAAACTGGACTTACTGGCTTTAAGTGGATAGCAAAAATGATTGAAGACTACCCACAACAACACTTTATAGGTGGTGGTGAAGAAAGCTTTGGCTTTATGGTAGGTGATTTTGTGAGAGATAAAGACGCCGTAACTGCTACCCTACTCGCTTGTACCATTGCAGCCGAAGCAAAGAAAAATGGACAAACACTATTTGAAAAACTTAAAACGCTTTACCTAAAGCACGGCTTTTATCAAGAAACGCTTATCTCACTTGTTAAAAAAGGACAATCTGGCGCAGCCGAAATAAAACAAATGCTCAAAGACCTACGCGAGAACCCTATGCAAGAAATAAATGGCAGTAAGGTGACGCGCGTAGAAGATTATCAAGCGTCTACATCACTTGATCTAACCACTGGAAAGACTACTACCATTGACATACCTAAGTCTAACGTGCTTATTTATTACACTCAAGATGGTAGTAAAGTAGCTGCTAGACCAAGTGGTACAGAACCCAAAATCAAATTTTATATAAGCGTTCATACACCGCTTACTACACTAGGAGAGTATGACAGTGTTTCTGCTATACTAGAAAATCGCATTGCTGGTATAAAAACTGCATTAGGGGTATAAACTTTTTTAGCTTTCGCGAAAGCGCACACATACTTTATGGAATATTTTAAGAAGATTATTTCTTACGCAATGCCTTACAAGGGATATGGGATTCTCAATATCATTTGTAATGTCTTTTATGCATTATTTAGCACCTTAGGTTTTGTAGCACTTATACCTATGCTACAGGTCCTTTTTGATAAAACAAAAACAGTTACCGAAAAACCAGAGTGGAACGGCCTTCTCAAAGCAAAAGACTTTATGGAAGACTCTCTGGGATATTATGTCACAGAAATTGCAAAAGATGATAAAGTGCAAGCCCTCACGCTAATGATAGGATTTGTGATTGCGGTATTCTTACTCAAAAACCTTTTCGGTTATCTAGCGATGTACTTCATTACCTTTTTAAGAAATGGCGTCTTGATGGATATTAGAAATGCTATGTATGAGAAAATTGTCTCACTACCTGTGGCATACTTTACAGAAAAACGAAAGGGTGACACCATTGCTCGTGTCACATCAGATGTTCAGGAGGTACAGCATTCATTTTTAAGCATACTAGAGCTCATTGTACGAGAGCCTCTTACCATCATATTTGCGCTGGGAACTATGTTTTTACTCAGCCCGCAGCTGGCAGTATTTGTACTTACGTTTATACCTATTATGGGATTTGTAATATCACTTATAGGTAAAAGACTCAAAAGGAAGTCTGACCGTGTGCAACGTGAGCAAGGAGAGATTTTATCAAAACTAGAAGAAACTCTAGGCGGACTCAAAATCATAAAAAGTTTTAATGCCGAAGATCGTTTTCAAAATAGCTTTAACACGAGCACAAAGCGCTTTAATGATTATGCAAACAGTTTGATGCAACGCCAGGCTCTTGCCTCGCCTACAAGTGAGTTTTTAGGAATTGTGGTGATAGGTGTTTTACTATGGTTTGGTGGTAATATGGTGCTTACAGAAGAAACTCTAGATGGCCCTACCTTTATTGCATTTATGGGACTCGCTTATGGGATATTAACGCCAGCTAAAGCATTTTCTAAAGCTAGTTACAGTGTTAAACGTGGTAATGCCTCTGCGCAACGTATTCTAGAAATTCTTGAAACAGAAAATAGGATTACAAATAAAGACATCACAACACCGGTAGAAGGCTTTGCAAAGGCTATTGCAATTAATAATATTTCATTTAAGTATGAAGAACAACTAGTTCTTAAGAATTTCACACTTAACGTCCCAAAAGGCAAAACAGTTGCACTAGTAGGCCAGTCTGGTTCTGGTAAGAGTACCATTGCAAACCTACTTACCCGTTTTTATGATGTTGTGTCTGGTGATATTACAGTAGATGGAGTAGACATACGCGATATGTCTCTTAAAGACTTAAGAAAAAATATAGGTATTGTAACACAAGATGCTATTCTATTTAACGATTCACTACGCAATAATATGATTGTAGGTAAAGCAACTGCAACAGATGAGGAAATTATAGAATCGCTTAAAATTGCAAATGCTTGGGAGTTTGTAAAAGAGCTTCCAGAGGGTCTTGACACTAATATAGGTGATAGTGGTAACAAGCTAAGTGGTGGACAAAAGCAGCGACTGTCTATCGCGAGAGCAGTGCTTAAAAACCCGCCTATTATGATACTTGATGAAGCTACCTCTGCTCTTGATACAGAGAGTGAGCGTCTCGTGCAAAAGGCACTAGAAAATATGATGAAGAATCGCACCTCTATTGTGATTGCTCACAGACTCTCAACTATTCAAAATGCAGATGAGATTGTGGTTATGCAAAAAGGTGAAATTGTAGAACAAGGAAAACACCAAGAATTAATAAATCAGAAAGGAATGTACCACAAACTGGTATCTATGCAATCCTTTGAGGAGTAGATTACTCTTCTTTTACTATAATAACGGTAGCGGTAAATCCAGAAGCAAGAAACCAAGCGTTTGACGAGATGACCTGTCGCTCATCATCATACATCACAAACTGTGCAGTATTTGCTCCTACAGAACCTTGATTTAAAGCCTTTACTTCTATTTTATTAAACCCTTTTACAAGATCAAGATAAAAACCTTGAAACTCTCCTTCTAAAAAGATACGGGGGTGAACCACTGTACCATTAACGCTTACACTCACAAGGTCACCATCTACAGTACCGTGATCACGATATGTAAAGTTTACAAACTTAGAGCCACTTTTAAAATCTCCTAGATATTGATCTCTATAATACTCTGGCCTTAACTTTTCTTTATCTTTTGCATTTGAGTTATTCATTTTATTCTCAAGTGCACTAAAGTCTTTTTTTGCAAAATCGTCTCCTTTTATAAGATTGATTTCACGTTTTTCTTTTGCAGCAAAAGGGTCGCTTAACTTTATCTTACTCTTAAAAACAAGAGATCCAGACTGGATCGTGTTATCCTTTTTTGGAGCTGTAGGTGACATAAAAACCTCTGTAGGCACCTCATTGGGTTGTTCTCCTTTTATTTCTATAGAGGCTCTGGGCGCATCTATCTGTGCTGTGGCAGTGGTTGTAACGCATACAAGTAGCAATGCTACAATGAGAGATAACGTTATGGGAGAAAAGGTTTTCAAGGGATGTAATACGTTTTTACAATATGACTTTATGTAATTAGGGTATTACACAAAGTGTGCCATTAGTTACTATTAGTACGCTTTCGCGAAAGCGTAATCACTTTTACCAACATTCAAATATAAAATATTTACAACTCATTAGCCCTTAATTGAATAGTGAAAAAGATGCATACATTACAGAATGGAAGAAATAAATAGAAAAGTAAGACGTTCTCTAAGCATCAATCCCAAATGAATAATTATGAAATTATACATCGCAATTTTTGCCCTTTTAAGTATTTCAATTTTAACCTCTTGTAGCTCAAGAGACGATGACGGAGGTGGTGATGATAGCATAGCCTGTCTTAACTTAGGCACTCAAGAATTAGATATTACAATTCAAGAATCATACACAACCTTACCCTCTAAGGTTTCTGTATTTTTTAAAGTAAATGGCACAGATGGAAGCCCTGTGGCCGGATTAACTCCTTCTAACTTTACCATATTTGAACAAGGTCGTAATGATGATTGTTATAATGAGATTTCTAGCTCAGAAGCATCTGCCGCGATATCTCCTAATGCTCAAATATTTTCAAACAATACACTCCTTGTTCTTGATTTAAGTAATAGCGTGTTGAGTTCAAGTCTACAAGAATTAAAGCAGGCCTCTACCAGTTTTATTACTAATGTGATGCCAGCCGTACCTACAGAATCTTTTAAAATGGCTATTTATTGGTTTGATGGAGAAGATGTACTACACGAGTTGCAACCACTCACTACGAGCGCTACTCAACTTCAAGAGGCTATAGATGGCATTACAGATGATATAAGTAATGACCCCTCTACAGACTTGTATGGAGCTGTAATAAAAGCAGCTACAAATGCCGAAAATATAGTAGATACCTTAGAAAATGAAGATTTATTTGCAGCTGCATCTGTCGTAATATTTACAGATGGAACAGATCAAGCTGCTAGATATAGTGAGCAAGAAGCACTAGATGCTGTAAGTAACGCCGGAGAAGATATAAGTTTTTTTACCATAGGTTTAGGCTCAGAAATAGATGAGGAGGTTCTAACAGCTATAGGTAAAACGGGTAGCGCTTTTGCCGAAAATAGTAACGAACTGGAAGCTGTTTTTAATGACATATCAAACGGAGTCGCTGGGCAGGCAAATAGTTTCTATCTTTTTGAATATTGTAGCCCAAAACGTGATGGTAGTGGTGATAATGATCTTATTATACAAGTCATAACTGGTGACAGAGATGGTATTGTTCAAACCTCTTTTGATGCAACAGGGTTCACTAGTGGCTGTGAATAACACAATATTTTACTCATTTATAGCACTTTATCGGGTTTTTTAATCTTGTTATCTATTGACACATTCATCATAAATTTTTAAATTTCAGATTATTACTAAAGATTTAATTTTGACATATGTTAGTATCCGAATCAAATCTTAATTACGAATTACAAGACATCTATATTCTAGATAATGGCACTTTTTACTTCTTTGATAATTTTATCATATCAGAAGTTAAAGAAGGGGTGTTGTTTGACTGGGAGATGGCTCAAGAAATTATTGCTATTGCAGAGTCATACTATGGGGTAGGTCAAAAGATAGCTTATATTTCTAACAGAGTACATCCATACTCACTTGTTCCTCAAGACTGGCTTAAGTTTTTTAAAGCTAAAAACTTTATTAGTGCTTTTGCTGTGGTCTCATACAGCCAGCAAGAACGATCTAATATTTTACTAGAACGTTTATTTTTCAAATCAAAAATTAAAAAATTCTTTGATTTAGAAGAAGCTGTAAAATGGGCTATAAGTGAGCAACTAAAATATGATGATCGCAAAACTACTGCTTAAGAGAAGTATTAATAAGTGGAGATTTATAGAAGTTTACACCTAATATATCCATTCTAGCATAGTGTTTTTGTAATCTCACTCGGTAATTATCCCAATTATAATTTGCTGGATTACTCCAGCCTAATTCTGCGTGTCCTATAACTCTAGGAAAGGCCAGATACTCAATATCGTCTGATGTTTGTATTGTCTCTGCCCATAATGGTGATTCTAAACCTAGTAATTGCGAGGTATCTATATCCTTAAATATAGAAGACGGTTGCCAGATGTAAGCACTATCTACCTCTACCATACCCGCCCAAGTAAGACCTATGGGAGACAGTTTTGTATATTTCATATCTAAGTACATCTTCTTAGCCGGTGAGAGAATCACTTTTGCCCCTTTATCGATTCCTTTTTGAGCGGTAGCTTCTTTTTGCCAGTGCTGTATTACGTAGGTACTATCTATATTTGCACTTTGTATTTCTTCCCAGCCCACAACACTTTTACCATACTTTTTTACAATAGGAAAAACCTTGTGCAAAAATATATTATAGTCCTTTTTTGAAGTAACGTGAGATTCATCACCGCCTAGATGTATATACTCTCCAGGAGTTATTGCTGCTACTTCTCTTATTACATCATCTATAAACTTATACGTGATATCTTTATCTACACATAGCGTACTAAAACCTACACGCATACCTCTATAAAGTTTTGTCGCTTTGCCATTGCAATTAAGCTCTGGGTATGATGCAAGAGCTGCATTAGTATGACCTGGCATATCTATTTCGGGAATTACCGTAATATATTTACTTTGTGCATAAGCCACAATTTCCTTGTAATCTTCTTGTGTGTAAAAGCCTGGACTCTCATCACGTACAGATGAGCTTCCTCCTATCTCTGTAAGTTTGGGCCAAGATTTAATTTCAATACGCCATCCTTGATCATCTGTAAGGTGCAAGTGTAGCTTGTTGAGCTTATAAGACGCCATTTGATCTATGACACGCTTTACTTGGTTTACGGTAAAAAAGTGTCTGGCTACATCAAGCATCATCCCTCTATATGCAAATCTAGGCTCATCTACAATACGTATACCCGGTATAACAAGACTATCCATACGCTTAGCAGCTATTAGACTGTCTGGAAGTAGCTGGGTTAATGTTTGCACACCTTTAAAAAGTCCCGCTTCTGTAGATCCTGCAAGGGCAATTTTATGATGCGTTATGTCTAGCACATAACCCTCTTCAGATTGAATACTATCTGGAGAGACCAGAGAAAATGAGATAACATTTTCTTTTTTCTGGGTGGTTTGTACGGCTTCTTTTAAAAATGGTGTTGCCTTAAAGTACTTTTTAAAATCACTAGCCACATTTCTAACTTCTGTGAGCGTGTCACTTACTATTACTGTTTCTATATCAAAAAGAAAACCATACGGGTGCGCTTTTACCTCATTAGGTATGGGGATAAAATTTACATCTTCTATAGTGGTTTCTACAAGCGGTTTTTCTTCTTTACAAGAAAGTATAGCTATCGATATAAAAAGAACTAGTAGGCAACGCATATGTTTATTTTTAGTGTAATTAATTAAGCCTGTAGTACCCACATTTGAGATAAGCACCTTCTGGAAAACCTATAGGGTGATCTATGTCGTGGTAGGTTTTATCTTCTACATTAAAGGTTCTATTAGACTTTCTTATATGTGCCTCACATATATCAAAAAAGACCTGAGCCTCAACTCTAGAAGAGCAAGATGCTAGTACCAGTAACCCATTTCTCTTAGTGAGCTGCGCTCCCAGTTGTGCCAGTCTTGCATAACTATTTCTAGCAGTAGGCACTTCTCTCGCACTTTTTGCAAAACTAGGCGGGTCTATCACAACAATATCAAACTGCTGTTGCTCATCTATAAGTTGCTGTAATCCCACAAAAGCATCTATAGCCATCGTTTTATGCGTACCCTTATGCGGGTTTAACTTTCCATTTTGTACGGCCACTTCTAGCGCCTGTGCGCTTATGTCAAGACTCACTACCTCTTTTGCTCCACCAGCAAGCGCGTGTACAGAAAATCCTCCGGCATAACTAAAAACGTCTAGCACACTCTTTCCTCTAGAAAGTTCTCCCACACGCTTACGGTTGTTGCGATGATCTAAAAAGTAACCTGTTTTATGACCATAAATCACATTTGCCGAAAATTTTACACCGTGCTCCACAAAAGTGACAACGTCGTTTTTAAGTACGCCGTGTATCACCTGTCCATCTGTAAGACCATAAGTATTGCCTTTACCCACATTACGACTCAACCTTAACACCATAATCTCAGTATGAGAAATAGCTAGTAAATGGGGTAATACCATCTCTAGGTATGGAAACCAGATAGCGCTATATACTTTTACTACAATCACGTTATCGTACACATCTGCAATGAGACCAGGAAAACCATCATTCTCACCAAAAAGAAGTCGATAACTATTAGTATCTGTACGTAAGAGTTTAGCTCTTTTTTTAAAAGCTACTTGAATTTTATCCTTAAAAAATGCTTCATTTGCAGTAGCTGGGGTACTACTTAGTACCTTAAGACGTATGGGTGAATCTGGATCATAAAGAGCGATACCATACACCTTATCTGCCCTGTTATCAAAAAGAATGGCAAGATCTCCAGCTTGACCTTCCTTATTGAGTTTTGCAATACTATTATCAAAAACCCAAGGGTGCCCTTGTTTAACAAGCTTTTCGGCTCTAGCAGTGAGCTTTACAGCAAGACGTTTGGTTTCAATTTTAGGTAAATCAATCATTAAGGAGCATTGTATTATTAAAATTACGCTTTCGCGAAAGCGTAAAAAACCAAATTAATCGTAATTTTCCAGTATGAAGATATATCGCACGTTTTTTTTAGTACTATCAGCACTTTTTTTTCTTGCAATGCAAAGCGATCAAAAAAGTCCGCTGGTTAATATAGCCGAATTTGATTCAAAATTTTCATATGATGTACGCTATGCTACAGATGATAATTTTCTAGAACAAACCGTTTACGACTGTGTGCAGTGTCTCCTTATACCAGAGGTTGCAGAGGCGCTCGTTGAGGCAAATAACTACTTTTGCGAGCTAGGGTATATGATACAGCTATATGATTGCTATCGCCCACTCTCTGTACAAAAAAAGATGTGGGAGATTTACCCTAACCCTGGCTACGTGGGCAATCCTTACGGTAGTGGGTCTATACATAACCGTGGTGCTGCAATAGATATGACCATTGTAAAGCTGGACGGCACGCAGCTAGATATGGGTAGTGACTATGACTTTTTTGGAAAAGAAGCTCATATAGACCACCCACATAACGATACCATTACGGCAAATAGAAAACAGCTGTGGTCTGTGATGAAAAAATTTGGCTTTTCACCTATACGTACCGAATGGTGGCACTTTAACTATGACGCAAAAAATTACGGGTTAAAAGTGCTCGACATAGACTTTGACTGTGAGTAATTATTTTGGATCAAGTAATTGATCTATACGTGCAATTGCATCTTCATAATGGTACTTAGTCATTGTATCTACACTTGCATTGCGCGCTGACCTTAATATCTTTTTAAGTTTTTGCAACTCTCCACGTACAAGGGGTCTTACATCTGATGCGCTTATATCATAACGTAAAGCTCCCTCAAAACCTGGTCTTCCAGATCTTGATTTTGGCCCTTCATCTGTCATTAAAAACGCCATACGATCTAAGTATGATCGCTGTAAGTTACGACGATAGATATCTACAGAAGCACCTCTTCTTGTCTCAGACCAGATACCAGACCTCAGGTCTGAAAGCATCTCTAGAGCACTATAATATTCTGTCTGTGTAGTCTCTGCATCTATTAATCTCCCTAATCTATCAAAACTTAAAAGTCTATTTAAGTATCTAGATTGTGTTCTTCTTATTTTTTCTGCATAACCGGCGTGGTCTATATTTTGTAAGATAGCAGGGTCTACAAGCCAGATAGGTGTTTCAAAAAGGTTATTCTGTAACCATTGCATAGATTCCTTTTGTGATGCTTCATCTAGGTGCGTGTACACCACGCCTCCCTGTGCAGGAGTTTTGATGTTTTCATATACGCCACCTACGTTAGTCACCACGTGACCTACAAATCTACTATACACCCCTATGAGTTCTCCATAGAGTTCTTCTAGGTCTTGGTAATCGTTTGTTTTGCTAGATGTCCACGACGGTAAGTTTTGCGCTACGTAGCGTAGGTTTTTAATACCATACGTACTTGCCTTTACAGGGTCATTACCTATCGCCTCCGTTTGTGATTGTGGGTCAAAGCTACTAGACTGTCTCCCGAATTTATAGATTGGATCTCCAGCTTTTTCTTGAATCCACTGGTTAAGGGTTGCTTTCTCCATTAACGGTGAGGTAGCATCTGGTATCCATCTATAACCCCAGTTTGTAGCATAGTGATCATAAGGTCCCATCTGTCTCACAAAGCGAATGTTTGTGTCTCCTGGCTGTGCGATATAGTTATAACGAGCATAATCCATAAGACTCGCTGCGATACCATTTTTTTGAGTAAATGCTCCATCACGGTATGACTCTACATTATATGCATAACTTGCCGCCATATTGTGAGGAAAACCAAGTGCGTGACCTACCTCGTGAGCTATCACCATACGCATCATCTCCCCTATCTCCTCTTCTGGAGTATTTAGTGTGCGTGCGCTTGGGTTTGCCGCACCAGTCTCTAGTAAATAACGGTTTCTATAACTTCTTAAGTGATTGTGATACCAGATAATGTCACTCTCTATAATCTCCCCGCTACGTGGGTCAGACACGCTAGGGCCTACGGCATTACGAGTTGTACTGGCTACATAGCGCACTACAGAGTAACGTATATCTTCTGGACTAAACTCAGGATCTTCTTCTGGTGTAGGAGCATCTTTTGCTATAATGGCATTTTTAAAACCTGCTGTTTCAAACGGTTTTTGCCAGTCCTCTATACCTTGTTTTATATACTCCTTAAGTGACTCTGGCGTTCCAGGATCTAAATAATATACAATAGGTTTTACAGGGTCTACAAGTTCTCCTCGCTTATATGCTTCTACATCACTAGGCTCTAGTCTCCAGCGACGTATGTATGTTTTTTGATCTGCCTTGAGCGCCTCACTACCGTAATCATATTGCTTTACTGTAAAGAAGCCTACTCTTGGGTCGTACAATCTAGGTTGCATAGGTTGCTTTGGCAGTAATATCATAGACTGGTTTACCTGAAGGCTTATACTCTCTGCAGCCCTCTCTGTAGGTGGCTCTGCCGCATCATATGTAAAATCTTGTTTTACCTCTATATTTTCTGGAAAACTCTTAACACTGTTTATAAAACTGCGACTCGCATCTAGTTTTTTTACTTTATACTGTTTACGTAAACGACCAGATAGTGCACTTATACCCTTTACATCAGACGAGAATAGCTTTGTTACATTAATAACAGCTGCTGTAGAGTCTTTATCAAAAGCCTTGATGTCAAACGCGTAGAGTGTAGGCTCATAATTATTTACACGTACAGAATTACTTATCGCCTTTGTACTATCTGCTACACTGGCATACGATTTAATTTTAATAAGTATTTTATCTTGAAAACGCTCCCACTGCACTACTTGCTCATTGGTCTTTGAGCCAGCATTTATATAACCTCCCCCTAATCCATTAGGAATTTGAGCAATACGGGTTACCCACAGCATATCTTTGTTAAGCTGTGAGAAAGGAACCTCATAAAAGAACTCATCCTTAACTTTATGTACTTGAAATAATCCAGAATCTGTAACCGCTTCTTTTGTGATTACTTTATTGTATGGTTTAAAACCACTCTTATCTGGCTTTTCTTCTGGAGCCTTCGTTTCAGTCTTATTTTTAGATTTTTTACGGCGTGTTTTTTTGCCTTGTGCAAAGGAATCTTGTGCTGTAAAAAAAGTGGCTAGTAAACAAAGGAGTAGTATTCTTTTCATCGATAGTGTATTTCTACTCGAAAATAAGAATTGACTGCTGGGAGTTAATTTAATTTAGATAATATTAACAATTGGGTATTACGCTTTCGCGAAAGCGTAAACATATCATTGCTTTGTAAATCTATAAGTAAACTCTCTCACGTTATTTCCTAACTGTCCATCCCAACCTTCATAACCTATCACGATAGTCATATCAAAAACGGTATCATCTATTAAGTTTACTTGTCCAAAGGACGTATCACTTGGCCCTGTAAGAATATGAAAAGTCGAGTCCCTACAAAAACCATTATATGATCCATAAATTTTTGGATAAATAGAAGTTCCAGCAATAGTAAATTCTAACGCATCTGTATATAATGGCATATAACGTACGTTAGACATAGAGGTACTATTTATAGTAATAAAGCCTTCAGCATTTACACCCGTGTCATCTTGATCACTTATAATTTCGTAAAAATAGGTGCCTGTAAAATCTGCATCAGGGATGGGTTCTATCACATTAATCACATAACGATATGGGGATTTAAAAAAACAAAAGTCTGTAAGTATAGAAGCAGAGCCACTATCATTACTATAACTACGACCATCTGTTAAGAAAACCTCTAGCCTTACCTCAAACTGATCTCCTGGTTGAATTGCGTTTAAATCTAGATTATGCGAAGTGACAGTCTCTTCATAGCTCACATTTAATGTGTGCCTAGGTAAACCCACTGGTCCTGTGGTAAAGCTTGAAGCTTCAATATCTTTAAGTATAATCTCTGGAGATGTGTCATTTCCGTTTGACACGTCACGATCTATATACTTTGTATAAACTCGTACAAAGTCTAACAATGCTCCATCTTCTTCATCTTGCTCTTCTATCTCTACAGCAAATGCACTAGTAAGATCTCCTGCTTCAAAATTGTTTTGAATACGAGTGATGTTTCTCAACACGGCACCACGTTCTATTTCCTCAGTAACAACCTCTATCGCTTTTTCGTCATCACTACAGGTTGTTAAAATGCCTACTAAGATTATAAAGTATATTTTTTTCATAATTTATTGTTTTGTAAATCTATATCTAGATGGTGCGGTGTTAAATCCACAACCACCATCAAAGTTAAGGTAGCCCTCTACAAACCAGAGTTCAAAAACAGTATCATCTACAATATCTGCACTCCCATTTTCTGTATCAGGCCCAAGTAAAATAGGCGCTGTAGAGCTGCAATAACCTTCTGGTGAAGACAGCTGATTTTTACCAAAAACAATCTCATCTCCCACTATATTAAACTCCCATCTTCGTTTTTGCTCTATTCCCCTATGATACCTCCAATGCCAGGCATAAAATTGTCTTGTGGTATTAGATCGCCCTTTTGTAATTTCTACCGTATAGCAATCTACAAAGGTTTCTCCATCTGGGGCTGGTCCATCCAGTATAGACTCTACGGCATACACCCCCGTGTATGCCGTATCATCTATGGGTGATACTACATTAATAGTATAAAGAAATGGGGAACTATAGAACGTATCATAAGCGATTATTATAGAGCTAGAAGTACCTGTGGTAAAATTTCTACCATCAGTAAGTTTTAAATTAAGCCTGTATATAAATTGATCTTTTACAGCAACATCACTAAGCTGTAAGTCTACAAAGGAAAGTGCCTCTTGAAATGATATATTAAGTTCATATCGAGGTAAACCAAATTCGCCTTCATAAAAATCTGAAGCCGGTATAACATCATATAATACCTCTTGTGTAGAAAGTGCCTCTGTGACCGAAGTATTACCTATGTACTGTATATAAACCTCAACCTCATCTAGCAAGTCTCCATCTTCAAGATCTTGCTCTTCAATTACAACGTGAAAATCGCTTTGTAGATCTGTAATTAAGTAGTCATTATTTATGTACTCCTGCGTTCTTAAAACAGCCCCTCTTGTAATCTCCTCTGCAATAGTTTCGGTAGAGACGACATCTCCCTCATCACAAGATGTGATAATAATAAGTAATACAAGTAGTAATAGTTTTTTCATTTAGTAAAGCATCATTTTGACACAATAAAACTAAACGTAAAATATTCATTTATAGGTGCAACCGATAAGAGTTAACCCATTCTTAAGAAGAATTACCTTCTCTACTCTGTAGATGCACCTAGTCTATTTTTTACATACTCTATTTCTGTCTTACCGTGTGGTTGGGGCTTACCTTCTTCATCTAGTCCTACCATCACAATACGTTCTATAGTAATAATAGTCTCTCGTGTCATTTTATTTCTCACCTCACACTTAAGAGTAACAGATGCTGTCCCAAACTTAGTAGCCTCAAGACCTATCTCAATAATGTCACCTTTTTTTGCGCTTGCGCGAAAATCTATCTCACTCATATACTTTGTGACAGATCGAGGGTTCTCTATCTGAATTATAGTATATAATGCAGCTTCTTCATCTATCCACTCTAACAACCTTCCTCCAAACAAAGTTCCATTTGGGTTTAAGTCTTCTGGTTTAATCCATTTGCGTGTGTGAAAATTCATAGGTTTTTATTTTTATATTTTTAATCTACTCGTATAAAACTAAGATAAAATGGAACTTAAAGACCTAGCATCTTCAAGACTTTTAAAACGCTCGTGAGACACTTCTATATCTACCTGCTCGTGAGCCCAAGTAGTATGAAAAGGAATATGCACCGCATAACTACCTACCTCAAGCACCGGCAACACATCAGACTTTAAAGAGTTCCCTACCATTAAAAATGAAGTAGGGTCTATATCTAGATGTTTTATAAGCTTTAGATAATTTGCCGGTTGTTTATCAGACATTACCTCTATGTGGTGAAAATATTTTGACAGACCAGATTTCTCGAGCTTACGTTCTTGATCTAGTAAATCACCTTTAGTAGCAACTACAAGCTTGTAATGCTTTGATAGCTCCTCTAGCACCTCTTCTATATGCGGTAGTAAGGTAACAGGCGCGTTGAGCATATCCTTACCTAGATCTATAATATCGCCTATAATGGCATTAGAAACTTTCCCATCAGACACCTCTTGCGCACATTCTATTAGTGATAATGTAAAAGGCTTGATACCATAACCATATAGTGCTAGGTTGCGCATCTCCATTTCAAAAAGACGCTTCTGGCAATTATCGTAGTCTATATAATCGCTTAGCAGTTCACAAAAAGTATGTTCTGCATCTCTAAAGAAAGTTTCGTTTACCCATAGAGTATCGTCTGCATCAAAAGCAATAGTCTTTATATTCTTCATTATTTTACAATCATCTTAGTGACTATAAAAGTACAGAATACAAGGAGAAAATCTCCTAAAACTACAATACTAGACTCGCAAAAAACGACGCAATAAACCTTCTTAAATTATGATATTGATAATGACAAATAAAAGCTAGCGCTTCTATCCCTTGTAGTTGTCATCCCAGTCTTTTACCTTAGGATCACCTAGCTTATCTACAGACTTTGCAACTACCATAGATACCGCAGCATCACCAGTCACATTTACTACTGTACGACACATATCAAGAGGTCTATCTACCGCAAAAATAAGTGCAAGTCCTGCCTCAGGTATTCCTGCATAACCTAGTACACCCACAAGCATTACCATACCTGCACCAGGTACTGCAGCACTACCTATAGAAGCCAGTGTTGCTGTTGCTATAATACCCAGTTGTGTACCTAGTGTAAGATCCATACCAAAAGCTTGTGCTATAAATACTGCCGCTACTGCTTGATATAAACTAGTACCATCCATATTGATAGTCGCTCCTACAGGTAAGACAAAACTAGCCACCTCTTCCTCTACACCTAAGTGTTCTGTAACTCGCTCCATTGTTACTGGTAATGTAGCAGCGCTAGAACTTGTTGAGAATGCTAATAGTTGTGCTGGAGAAATACCATTAAGAAATGATGCTGGACTTCTTTTTGTAAAGATGATAACGATGAGCATATAAACGCCTATCATACACAATAGACCAAGTACAACCGTAAATGCATACCAGCCCAGGGCTTTAAAAAGATCTGCATTAGGCGACTCTACCACAAGGGCTGCAAGAAGTGCAAACACACCGTAGGGTGCTGCGAGCATAATGAGATCTACCATTTTAAGTATCACTTCATTTACACCATCAAAAAAGCTTTTTACCGTCTTACTCTTTTCTTCAGGTATTAAAATAAGCCCTATGCCAAAGAATACTGCAAAAAAGATTACCTGCAGCATATTACGATTACTTGTCGCTGCCGAAAATATATTTTGTGGTACAAGGTCTTCAAGAGCCTGCAATGGTCCTGTTTCTTTCTGTGCCTTTGCAGTTTCTTTATATTTATTTGTACTATCTGTATAACCTTCTACAAGCTCTGTACGCGTCTCGTCTGAGATAGATTTACCTGGAGATACAATATTTACTAAAACAAGCCCTATAGACACTGCAATAACCGTAGTGACAACATACGTCCCTATAGTACGCCCTCCCATCTGTGAGAGCTTAGATATATCTTTAAGATCTGACACTCCTTTGATGAGCGCGGCAAGTATTAATGGTATTGCAATTAACTTTAAAGAGTTAATAAAGATGGTCCCAAAGGGTTTTATCCAGTCACTTACAAAGTCCTTTCCCCACTCAAAATTTGTCATAATGAGAGCAAAAACAACTCCTAAAACCATTCCTATTAATATTCTCCAGTGTAACGCAAGTTTTTTCATAAAGGTCTTAATATTTACTAGGCACGACGTAAAGCCACGCTATATCGATATAGTTTATACAAAAGCCTACTTTTTAGTAAGTGAGCTTTTTATTAAATAAATAAATTATGCTACAATCTAACAGATTTATCTCGTAGTACAAAATCTGCAATCACAAGTGCTGCCATTGCTTCTACTATAGGCACCGCTCTAGGGACTACACAAGGATCGTGACGCCCTTTACCTTGCATCTCTACAGTTTCTCCAGCGGCATTAATCGTTTCTTGCTTTTGCATTACAGTAGCTACAGGCTTAAACGCTACTTTAAAATAAATATCCATCCCGTTTGAGATACCGCCTTGTACGCCACCACTAAGATTGGTCTTTGTGGTACCGTCATTATTAAAATGGTCGTTATGGTCTGAGCCCTTCATCTTTGCTCCCTCAAAACCGCTTCCATACTCAAAGCCCTTTACAGCATTTATAGAAAGCATAGCTTTACCTAACTCTGCGTGTAGTTTATCAAACACAGGCTCTCCTAACCCTATAGGTACGTTTTGTATCACACAAGTTATAACACCTCCTATGGTATCACCTTGTTTTTTAATTACTTTAATTTTTTCTTCACACGCTTTCGCGAAAGCGGGATCAGCACATCTCACATCATTTTTTTCAATCTCATTAAAGTCAAGTTCTTGATATGGAGTATCCATAGATAGATCTCCTACCGCACTTGTAAATGCGTGAAAGGTTATGCCTTTTAAAAATTGCTTTGCAATCGCCCCAGCTACTACTCTACTCGCAGTCTCTCTAGCCGAAGATCTCCCACCACCACGATAATCGCGGTTACCATATTTTTTATCATACGTATAGTCTGCGTGGCTTGGTCTATAGGTGTCTTTTATATGACCGTAATCTTTAGATTTCTGATTTGTGTTTACAATTTGAAAACCTATAGGAGTCCCTGTAGTCTTTTCTTCAAAAATACCAGATAAAAAGTCTACCGTATCTGGCTCCTTACGCTGGGTTACAATTTTAGATTGTCCTGGTTTACGACGATCAAGATCTCTTTGTATTGCATCAAAATCTATCTCAAGACCTGCAGGACATCCATCTATGATTCCTCCTATTGCCTTACCGTGAGACTCGCCAAAAGTGGTGAGTTTAAATATAGTTCCGTAGGTATTACCAGCCATTGTACTTGTTTTCAACAAATGTAAATTGAAAAGCTCATAATCAAAAACTAATAACTCACTTAATGATTAATTAAAGTAGCTCAAAAATCATAACAAAAACTTTTTGAGCACTTAACCGCTTATTAACAACTACATTATGTTTTATAAAGAACTTGCATTCAAAACGATACATTGAAGAGACCTGTAGAAATAGTTGTACTTTCAGACATACATTTAGGCACTTACGGCTGTCACGCTACAGAGGTTTTTCAATATCTAAACTCAATAAAACCAGAAATTCTTATCCTTAACGGTGATATTGTAGACATCTGGCAGTTTAGAAAACGGTTTTTCCCAAAAGAGCATCTTAAGGTTATTAAAAAGATTATCACACTCGCCTCAAAGGGTACCAAGGTCTATTATATTACGGGTAATCACGATGAAATGCTTCGCAAATTTAGCGATGCTGTGATGGGTAATATCCATCTCATAGACAAGTTAGTACTTAACCTAGATGGTAAAAAAGCGTGGTTTTTTCACGGAGATGTTTTTGATGTCTCCATACAGCACACCAAGTGGATTGCAAAACTAGGCGGATGGGGTTACGACTTTTTAATACTATTTAATAGACTACTTAATAAATGGCTTGTAAAAATGGGAAGAGAGAAATACTCGCTTTCTAAAAAAATAAAGAATAGTGTAAAAGGAGCTGTTAAGTTTATAAACGATTTTGAAAACACGGCTACAGATCTTGCTATAGAAAACAAGTTTGATTATGTAATATGTGGCCACATACACCAGCCTGCTATACGTAAGGTAAAAAATCATAAAGGAAGTACCTTATATCTTAATAGTGGAGACTGGATTGAAAATCTAACATACCTAGAATATCACGATAAAGAGTGGAGTCTCAAAAACTACAGAGCAGAGTTTGATAAAACCTCTTACGTTGAAGAAGCTTTAGACCCTATGTATGATCTTAGCGCGTTGTTACCTAATGTTCTAAAATAGCAGCAAGGCATTGTTTACTATATTTGTTTTAAAGCAAATAAGTACATTATGAAATTTCACACACTACTCGCCTTATCCCTTTTTATAACTTTTATAAGTTGCAGTGACTCAGATGAGGATACTCAGAGCACTACAGATATGGGTGAGAGTGAGGACCAGATGGAAGATGCTCCAGTATATAGCTACTACTCTTTAACCACTGGAGATAACTGGCAGTATGACGTCACCACAGATGATATGGATACTACACAAGACAATCTTGAGGTAATAGGACTCACCGAAATTAATGGAACAAGCTTTACAGGTTTTGAGTCAAATGTAGATAGCGCAGGCTTTATTACCAATCTTATCGCTGCTGGTGGACTTGTAGAAAGTGAAGGTACCTTACGTTACTCTGGAGAAGTTACTATACCTCTAGATGAGACTAATAATATCTCGCTGCTTATACCAGTAATAAAATTATATGATCAATCAATTACGACAGCAGGCACACAAGTTGACCAGATTACACAAACTATTACTCAAGAAATAGAAGGAATCCCTGTTACTATAGATGCATTTGTTACATCTACTAGTGGTAATACAATAGAAAATAGTAGTATAAATGGAGTGACATTCCCACGTGTTCTGACAGCAACACTTACTATTAATGCTACTATAAGCGCATCTATATTAGGTGTACAAGTAACACTTCTTGAGTCACAAGATGTTATCATAACTACAAACACCTATGCTCAAAATATTGGTCTTGTAAATTCTGATTTAGATTTTCAATATGAATTTGAGGACTTAAGCAGCTTTGGTGTAACACTGCCATTTCCTGAGAGTGCTTCTAGTTTTACTAATCAAGTGATTACTACTTATGATGTCGCTGGTGATGATTAATTAAGGGCTTGTCTTAAAACCGTAACAGGATGTAAAGCTACACGCTGTGTACCATCCTTTATTTGATGTCTACAGCTAGTCCCGTTTGCAACTATAACAGTGTCATTACCTGCCTTACGCACTGCGGGAAATAAGGTTTGCTCACCTACCTTCATACTCACTTCATAATGCTCCTTCTCATACCCAAAGCTGCCCGCCATACCGCAGCAGCCAGATGGTATAATGGTAGGCACATAGTTTACCGGTAAATTAAGTATTGCAAATGTGTGTGATACAGATGAGAGTGCCTTTTGATGGCAATGCCCGTGTATTTTGAGTTTTTTCGCTTTCGCGGAAAACTGCTCGGCAGTAATTACTCCTTTTTTAATTTCATTATGTAAAAACTCTTCTATAAGAAAAGCCTTTGCAGCTATTTGTTTTGCTATCTCTACGTCATCTGCCAGTCGAATATATTCATCTCTAAACGTAAGCAACGCCGAAGGTTCTATACCCACTATAACAGTATCATCACCAATATCTTTAAACGCCGCAATGTTTTTATTTGTCAAAACTTTTGCTTCATCTAAAAATCCTTTTGAGATGTAAGAACGACCACTATCGTGGTTTGTAATTACCTGCAAGTCGTATCCAAGCTTAGTTAAAAGTACAACAGCATCTTGCGCTATTGATCCATCTAGATATTGTGTAAACTCATCTATATAAAGAACAACTTTAGTTTTGGATATAGCTGGAGTACTCAAATTAGTACAGCGAGCTACATTACTCTCTTGAGGATTTAAAAACACCTCAAGTTTAGGCAAACTACGCTTTTTTGCAATACCTAAAGTGGCTTTTGCAACACCACCAGTTACCGCTAGCATTGTATTATAAAACCTAGGAGCTACAGCTCCTAGCTTATTAATCTTTGTGTTATGCGCAAATAATTTGGTGCGTAAACTACTCCCATTAGATTTTTGATATTGATACTCAAACTCTGCTTTGAGCGTAGCAACATCTACATTACTTGGACACTCGCTTGCACACGCTTTGCAACTAAGGCATAAGTCAAAAACATCCTTAAGTTCCTTGTGATTATACTTATTTGCCTTTTCTGAAGTTGTTAAAAACTCACGTAAGGTATTGGCCCTCGCTCTAGTTGTATCTTTCTCATCACGAGTCGCACGATAACTAGGGCACATAGCACCTCCAGCGCTAGGCATCTTTCTACAATCACCACTACCATTACATTTTTCGGCTAGGCGTAGTATTCCTTGATTGTCATTAAAATTTAATAGCGTCTCTACCTCTGGTTCTTGACGACCAACTTCATAGCGCAAATTTTGATCCATAGGGAAAGCATCTATTATCTTTCCGGCATTAAAAATATGATGAGGGTCAAAAGCACTCTTAACTGCTTTCATCATCTCATAATTTTTTTTACCCACCATAAGTGGTATGAACTCTGCACGTACAATACCATCACCGTGCTCACCACTCATTGAGCCATAATATTTTTTAACCAGATGCGCTACATCTGTAGTAATCTGTCTAAAGAGCGATACATCTTCCTTTTTCTTTAAATCAAGTATGGGTCGTAAATGCAACTCTCCAGCGCCCGCGTGTGCATAATACACTGCATCTTGCTCATAACGGTCCATAATAGCGGTAAACTCATCTATATAAGCCGCTAGATCTTCTAGAGCCACCGCCGTATCTTCTATACAAGCTACAGCCTTTTTATCTCCTATTATATTTCCTAAGAGCCCCAGGCCTGCTTTACGCAACTCTATAGCTTGAGCTACTTCTGGTCCTTCTAGTATTGGGAAGGCATAACCTATTTGCTCCTTTTGTAAATCTGTAATAACAGCACTTGCTTGTGCTCTTGCTCCTTCTAGTGTATGGTCACAAACTTCTAGCATTAATATTGCTGCCGGATCACCATCTACAAAAAATCTATTTTTAAGCTGATCACGATTGTTTTTTGTACAGTCTAAAATCACTTTATCCATCATCTCGCAGGTAAAGAGATTATGACGCATCGCAGGTACAACAGCTTTAAGACAACTAGTTAAATCCTCAAAATGCGCGGCTACAAGTACATTATATGCTGGAGGTAACTCGTCAAGTTGTAAAGTGATTTCTGTAGTAAAAGCAAGCGTACCCTCACTTCCTGCGAGTAAACTACACATATTAAAATCTTTTCCACTTACGTGAAAAGGGTTCATTTGTGCCAAGTAATCTAGGGCATAGCCCGTATTTCTTCTATGTATCTCTGGTTTTGGAAAATGTGCTGCAATTTCTGCTCTTGACTCCTCGTCTTTTAGAGATGTATAAATTGTGTTGTATATACTTCCTTCTAGGGTGGTGTGTGTCAACTTTTCGCGAAAGCGTACTTCATCTAAATTCTCAAAAGTAGCCTCACTCCCATCAGATAATATAGTTTTAAGTCTTACCGTCTTATCTCTGGTCACGCCATACTGAATACTGGTGGTTCCGGAAGAGTTATTACCTACCATACCCCCTATCATACAGCGGTTTGCAGTAGATGTATTAGGTCCAAAAAACAAGCCGTGAGGCTTTAAAAATAAATTAAGCTCATCGCGTATCACTCCGGGCTGTACAACAACCTGTTTCTTTTCTTTATCAAAAGAGATAATGTTTGTAAAGTGTTTTGACACATCTACCACAATCCCATCTCCTACACACTGTCCCGCTAGGGATGTTCCTGCGGTGCGTGGTATGAGTGTGATGCTATTTTGTAAAGCAAACTCACATAAAACTTTAATATCCTGCGCTGTTTTAGGAAGAGCAACAGCTAGCGGAATTTTACGATATACAGATGCATCTGTCGCATAAATAGTTTTATGAAGGTTATCATAGTAAAGTTCTCCTTCTAATTGAGCCTGTAATTTTTTTAATAATATTTTCACAGGGATAAAAATAGATAAAATTTTATGCAGTCGTTAACGTTATAGAGGTAGTGTTCTTAATAATTTTACACTTAAAATAAATAACTATGAAACATACAATATATACCCTACTTCTCTTTATAGGAATTAGCGCAACGGCTATAGGGCAAGAGATCTCTCCAAATGCTATAGGATTAAGACTAGGCGATAATAACGGTTTTAGCACAGAGGTAAACTACCAGCGAGCACTAAGTGAGAATAATAGACTAGAGTTAGGCCTCTCGTGGAGAACGGGTAATAACTTTGATGCTATAAAAGGTACAGGTATTTATCAGTGGGTATGGAATATAGATGGTGGCTTAAACTGGTATGCCGGAGCAGGTGCATCTGTAGGATCTTTTGATGTAGACGAAGATTTTCCTGGATTTGATAATAACGACAGTGAGTTTTTTCTCAACGCGGCTGGTGATATCGGAATTGAATATAGGTTTGACTTCCCACTGCTACTCTCTCTAGATTTTAGACCAGAGATAGCAATACTTAATGACTTTGATGATAGTCTTGAGTTTGATGTAGCACTAGGTATAAGATACCTTTTTTAAGAGAAATCTAAGCTTTTACTAAAGCTCTTTCATATAACTCCTCATAAAGCGGTACAATGTTTTGAATATCAAACTTGGCCGCTTCTTTTTTGGCATTAGTTTTAAACTGTTCCAAGGTAGCATCATCCTCAAGTATGCGTATAGCATTTTGAGCCATATCTGCAATGTTACCTACGTTACTTAAATAACCTGTTACACCATCTACATTTACTTCTGGTATACCACCGGCATTACTTGAAATAACTGGTACACGGTTTACCATAGCCTCTAGCGCTGCAAGCCCAAAACTCTCTGCCTCAGATGGCAGTAAGAAAAGATCAGAAAAGCAAAGTATTTTATCTACCTCGTTACTATTACCTAAAAATCGTACTTTCTCCTCTATACCTAGTTCTCTCACGCGCTGCTCTGCCGCTTCACGTTCTGGCCCCTCACCTACCATAAGAAGCTTAGAAGGAATCTCAAGTTGTAATCGATAAAACACTTCGATAACATCTGAGATACGCTTTACCTTTCTAAAGTTACTTATGTGAGTTACTATACGCTCATCTTCATTTGCCATAAGGCTGCGCTGGCAGTCTGTAAAACTATCATCTACAGCGGTATAGTCTATAAAGTTAGGCACCACATCTATTTCTTTTGTGATATCAAATAAGCGAAGTGTATCCTGCTTTAAACTTTCTGAAACAGAGGTAACAACATCACTATTATTAATACTAAAACTTACCGCTGGTCTATAAAAAGGGTGACTCCCTACAAGAGTTATATCTGTACCGTGAAGTGTGGTTACCATAGGCACTTCTATTCCCTCCTGCTTGAGCATTTCTTTTGCCATATAACCCGCATATGCGTGTGGTATTGCATAGTGCACGTGTAAGATATCAATGCTCTCTTTTTTTATAATACGTACTAACTTACTAGACAAAGCAAGCTCGTAAGGTTGATAATGAAACAGCGCATAATCTGGTACATTTACCTCGTGAAAATGAATATTGTCATTAAGCAATGCAAGTCTCACTGGCTGCTTGTAGGTAACAAAGTGTACCTCGTGACCTCTTTTTGATAAAGCGATTCCAAGTTCGGTTGCTACTACACCACTTCCTCCAAAGGTTGGGTAACAGACAATTGCAATTTTCATAGTACGGTTTTTTGGGTTGTTTCTTTTTAGGCTTTCGCGAAAGCGGACTCATACACTTTATAAGTAGTACAAGTAGCTCATAGCCTTACAAATTTAATCAATTAAAGATTGATAAATCACCTCTTGAATGGTGGTTCTCAACCCTGATTTTATAAGTGCTCTATTCTCCATAGTAGGAAATGTTCTGTTAGATAAGAACACGTAAACTAACTCATTTTCTGGGTCTGCCCAGGTGTAAGTCCCTGTAAAACCGCTATGTCCAAAACTCGTCATAGGCACACAACCGCAAGTAGGGCCTCCACCACTAAGTTGTGGTTTATCAAAGCCTACACCTCTGCGCACTTTATTATCACAATAATTACAGGTGTTAAAGCGGTCCATTGTTTCTTTTGAGAAATAGCGTTTGCCTCCATAATAACCATCTTGAAGATACATTTGCATCAACTTTGCTACATCATTTGAGTTTGAAAACAACCCGGCGTGGCCACCCATATTGCTTTGCATCGCTGCTCCCATATCGTGTACATATCCTTGTACTTTTTGATTGCGCCAGTAGGTATCATTTTCTGATGGTACAATCATTTCTTTTCTAAACTTTCTAAGGGGCCTATATCCAGTGTAGTTTGCTCCTATTGAGTTATAAAAATGACTACTTGTGATCTCTTGAAGATTCTTACCATAATAATCTTCAAGAAATTTTTTCATCAGATAATAAGGCAAGTCGCTATACTTATAAGATAAGCGAGAGCGTAAGTCACTGTCGGCTATTTTCTTTATGATGGTATCTGTATATCCAGTGCGCAGGTACATCTTCTCTGCCACCTTAATATTATAATTAGGCGAGTATGAGGTGCTGTAGTAATCATCTAGCGGTTTTTTTGTAACCGAGTCTAGCGTGCTCACGTAAAACGGAATCCACGCCTTGAATCTACCATAATGAGAAAGGGCCTTCTTAAGTGTTATGTTTGCTTTATTACTACCTTTTAGTTCTGGTATAAGCGTGCCTAACTTGTCTTCTAGATCGATACTTCCCTCGCTCTCAAGCTCCATTAAGAGCGGTAATGAGGCAAGAATTTTTGTCATAGAGGCGATGTCATACATACTCTCTGGACGTACAGGTTGTTTTTTATTATAGGTGTGATAACCAAAACTTTTATCATAAATCACCTTACCTCTGCGCGCTACAAGCACCTGTGCTCCAGGCATCATTGCTCTTTTAATCCCTAGATTAACAAGAGAGTCTATCTTAATATTGAGCGTGTCTGAGTCTACACCTACCTCTTCTGGTATACCGTAAGACATTCTTCTTAAGGTTCCAGACTGTAACCCTGTGCGTATAGGTGTCTCCCCTAGCGATACGGGTAATCTTCCTTTACTGGGGATTGCTCCAAAAATGAGCTGTGCACTTTTTTCTTGTGCTAGTTTACTGTTTTGGTAACTATGTATTATCGCTTCTATATCTTGTGTGTCTTGCAAGTCTAGCATTGCATACGGACGCACAAAAAGATCTAATACGACCGTTTTTGTTTTGGCTATCTCCTTAATCCAGCGTATGTTTTCTTTTGTAAACTTATAAGACTTCCAAGGGTTTGCGTTAGATCTATGAAAACCAATAATCACATAGTTAAAATCGGTTAGTTTTTCTTGAGTGGCCTCTAGGGTTTTTGTTGTAATATTTTCAATAGAAGCATACTTGCGTAGTTGCTGTTTAAAAGCCGAACCGTCATCATCACCAAGACCTACATAAGCTATCTTTTTCTGATCAATATTTGTAACTGGGATAACGTTATTATTGTTTTTTGTAACAGTAATTGCATTTTCGATTGCCTCGCTATATACGATATCATCATATCTAGAATTCAGGTCATTTACTAGATTTTTAGTTGTGACAGGTGTATAATTATGTAGTCCTACTTTGTATTTTGCATATAGTATTTTCTTAACAGAATGGGCTAACCGCTCTTCTGTAATCTCACCTTGTTGTAATGCATTTAAAATTTTGGCGGAAGCCGAAGGAACATTTTCACTTATAAGTAAGATATCATTACCTGCCTTAAAGGCTGCGAGATCAATATCTCCAGGTTCTTTAAAGTTTGCAGCGCCTTTCATATTAAGGGCGTCTGTAAATATTAAACCGTGAAAGAGGTAATCTTCCTTGAGTATTTTTGTAACCACCGTAGGTGATATACTTGTGGGTACACCTTTTTCTGGCACAAGTGCTGGTACATTGAGGTGTGCTACCATAATGCTGGCAATACCATTTTCTATAATAGGTTTATAGGGGTACATCTCTACACCTTGAAGTCGCTCTTTTGTAAAATTGAGAGTAGGAAGCGTTTTATGACTGTCTTTATCTGTATCTCCGTGACCAGGAAAATGCTTTGCACTGCCTAATACACCCGCCTCTTGCATTCCTTCCATAAAGGCAATTGCCTTTTCTGTAACATTTATTTTATCTTCTCCAAAAGAGCGGTTACCTATAATAGGATTTGCAGGGTTGATATTTATATCTACTACAGGAGCAAAGTTAATGTGTACACCAAGACGCTTTGAGTGCTCGCCTATGCGTCTCCCCACCTTCTTTACAATATTATTATCTTGTATGGCACCAAGTGTCATATTCCAAGGGAAAGCATATGTGCTATCTAGTCGCATTGCAAGTCCCCACTCTGCATCCATACCCACGAGCAGTTTTGTTTTTGACATTGCTTGAAACTCATTATTGAGTTTTGCCTGTCGCATAGGGCCACCTTTGGAAAAGATGAGACCGCCTATGTGCTCTTCTTTAATGAGCTTTTTGATTTTATCTATCTTGACTTGAGGATCACTTGAGAATATGTCCACCATAAATAGTTGACCTATTCGCTCTTTTGGAGTCATTTGTTGATAAACAGAATCAACCCAAGCGCGTTGAGCCACAATATCATTTGCATATAAGGGGTATCGCTCTTGACCGAAAGCAAAGGTGGTAAATAAAAGAAATAATAGTATGGTAAGATTGCGTGTAAACGCCATATAGTCTAAGTTTTTAAGTTGTCTTGTAGAAATCAAAAATAACGCCAAGAAGCGCTTTCTAATTACTAATATAAAAATAGGGGGTTTATTGTAACCCTGTTCTTAAAAATTAGAAATCTTAACAACATCTTATGAACTAAGAGAGACTAGCTATTTTCCTTTTTTAAGAAAGCGAGAATGCCAGCTATCTTTTGCAGCAATCTCCCAGTTTACTTTATACTCACCTACAGTAGCTACTAGATTATTAAACACTATAGTGTTCTTACCTACTGCACCATCTTTGATCATTTTTTTAAAATCAAGAAGTGTTTTATAATGTATGCGATCATTTTGATAATAAGTCACATTCATTTTATCAAGAAGATCTACACCGAGCTCCTCTTGTAATGATATAATAAATCGCACCTGGCTATCTATAGAGCATCCACTAGCGGCAGCTTCTGTTTGATCAAGGCCTATGGCTATAAAACGATTATATTTTATTTCAAAACCTGCTTTAAGACTTGCTCCGTGCGCTGTCCAGCCAGTTAAAAATGTACTCAAATCTTTCTCTAGTTGAGCTACTTGCTCATCTGTAAATTTTTGATCAGACTGGTATAACCAGATTCTTGATGTGTCTGAAAGTGAATTAAAATCTACAAGCATACTATTCTATTTAAAAGTAAAAAAAGCGGATGTTACATCCGCTTTGAAAATAAATTGATATTAAAGTGCACGTTAAAACGATACCATAACCGCACTACTTATTTCTTGAAATGACAGGTGCTCTACAATTCTTCTGCAGAAGCAATCATCTCTGCAACATCCATTACCTCGATGCTACCTTCCTTTTCTTTATTCTTAACACCATCTGTCATCATTGTATTACAAAAAGGACATCCTGCTGCTATCACGTCTGGCTTCACCTCTAGTGCTTGCTCTGTACGCTCTATATTCACATCTTTATTACCTGGCTCTGGCTCTTTAAACATCTGTGCCCCACCAGCTCCACAACATAAACCATTAGTCTTACACTTGCGCATTTCTACAAGCTCTACATCAAGTTTACGTAGTAATTCTCTAGGTGCTTCATAGACTCCATTTGCACGTCCTAAATAGCAAGGATCGTGGAAGGTGATACGCTTTCCTTTAAACTTACCTCCCTCTACTGTAAGACGACCGTCATCAAGTAGTGATTTTAAAAACTGTGTATGGTGTACTACTTCATAGTTTCCACCTAGTGATGGATACTCGTTTTTAAGTGTATTAAAACAGTGCGGGCAAGCCGTTACTATTTTTTTTACTTCATAACCATTAAGCACTTCAATATTTGTAACTGCCTGCATCTGGAACAAGAATTCATTTCCTGCTCTTTTTGCTGGATCTCCAGTACAACTTTCTTCTGCGCCTAAAACTGCAAAATCTACGTTTGCTTTATTTAATATACGAGCAAATGCTTTTGTAATTTTCTTTGCTCTGTCATCAAAACTCCCTGCACAACCTACCCAAAAGAGTACTTCTGGCTGCTTTCCTTGCGCCAGATATTCGGCCATTGTGGGTACTTTAAGTGTCTCACTCATATGCGTATATTACTATGTAATCTAATTATAATTTAATCTTCAAAGACCTCTATGGTCACTTTCTTCTCTACTAGGTCCGTAAATTTACCTTTGTAGCGTGTTGCTTTAACTAGGTGATTATCTACCCAGTGATAATTTCCTCCTCTAGGTTTCCCCATCAAAAGGCTATGAAATTTAAACCCGTGACGATTTAACCACTCTGTAGTTACATCTCTGTGCTCTTCTGTTCTTGAAGTAAAGAAACAGATAATGTGCCCCTCATCATACCACTTGTTAAGCGTTTTTAATGCATCTGGAAAAGGCTCACAAGTACCCATACGCTCTGGCTCCTCATTAGGAACATCTTCTGTAATGGTACCATCTATATCAATAAGATAATTTTTAACACCTTCTGGAAGTACTGGACTTACGTGTTCTCCGTCTTCTAGCTTTTCGCTTAATAGCTTGTCTACGTCTTCTTTATTCATTGGTATTGTTTAGGTTTTTAAAATCTTCTTTACTAAATCTTACGTAGAGGGCCAGTCTATGCTCTCCAGGTTTTTTATATCGAGGGTTGTGACGCTCTATCATAGATTGTCGCATTGCCTCATCTCTTAAGACTTGCATCTGGGTCTCTGTACACCAATCACAAAATATCTTTTTGACGGTAATACTATCTACTTGTAACTGCGGCCCTACGAAGAGACGTGTGTACATCTTAAACTGTAAACTATCTATTTTATAATTTTTTGTAGGGGTTTGCGCTTTCGCGAAAGCGAAAAAAAACACTCCTACTATTATAAAAAGTTTACGCCTCATTGATCCAGTTTCCTCTGTCTAACTGATTAAACGGCCACGGTGCACCATTATTCTCTATGTTAGTCATTGCATTATTTAAATCTGTAGGTGCTGCACTTTCTTCCATCACCATATAACGTCTCATATCTACAATGATACTCAATGGATCAATACCTATAGGACAAGCCTCAACACAAGCATTACACGTAGTACAAGCCCAAAGCTCCTCTTTTGTGATATAATCATCTAGCAACTGCTTGTTATCTGGTACAAACACGCCATTATTGCTATCTATATTTTTACCAACTTCCTCAAGACGATCACGAGTATCCATCATAATCTTACGAGGGCTTAGTTTTTTTCCTGTTTGGTTTGCAGGACACTCACTCGTACAACGTCCACACTCTGTACAACTGTAAGAGTTCATAAGTTGTACCCAGTTAAGATCTGTCACATCACTTGCACCAAATTTTCCTACCTCTGCCTCTTCTGCTCCTTCTGGTGGTGCGGCAAATGGGTCTGCATTAGGATCCATCATAAGCATTACCTCATCTGTAACAGCTTGTAGGTTATTAAACTCACCTTGTGGTTTAAGTTTTGCATACCAAGTGTTTGGGAATGCAAGTAAGATGTGTAAGTGTTTTGAGTAGTATAGGTAATTTAAGAAAACTAATATTCCTAAGATGTGTATCCACCAGGCAGCGCGCTCTACGATTATAAGAGCACTCTCAGACATTCCTTCAAAAAGGGGTGCTATAAAACTACTTATAGGGAAAGAACCCATTATACTGCCATCTGCAGATGCATAGTGAGCAGCTCCCATAGTTTGTAATTGTAAGTCGGCAGCATTCATTGTGAGGAAAAGCCCCATTAATACTACTTCAAAATAGAGTATAATATTACCATCAGACTTAGGCCATCCCTTCATCTCTGGTTTTAAGAATCGCTGTATTTTAATCACATTACGACGTAACCAGAAAATGATTACAGCTACAAGTACTAAAAATGCAAGAATCTCAAAGCTACCTATAAGAAAATCATATAACCCTCCTAAGAAGCTAAATACTCTGTGTGTACCAAAAAGACCATCTATAATGATCTCTAGCACTTCTATGTTTATAATGATAAAACCTACGTAAACAACAACGTGTAGAATACCAGATACTGGTCTTTTTACCATCTTGTACTGGCCTAAGGCAATCTTTGCCATATTCTTCCAGCGCTGTGGCTTGTTATCAGAACGATCTACATCTTTTCCCAGATTTATATTACGGGAAAGCTTTTTAATGTTTTTTACAAAGAAACCAACCCCAAGAACTAGGGCTACAAGGAAAATAAAATTTTGAATGTATTGCATAAAATTCGTTAGTTAAGCTCGCGCCTACTGTAACGAATCTTTAGGCGGAGTATACGCTCCCGGTTTTTTACCAAAAAGCGAAAAATGAACATATCTCTTTGGGTTGAGCTTCATATCCTGAAGTAAGTCCCCCATCTGATTTGCTGTACGATCCAAATTTAAGTAAAGTTGCTCATCATTCAAAAGTTTACCTACGGTTCCTTCTGGAGAATTTAACTTATTAGAGATTTCTTGAAAATCTGCTATAGTTTTTTCTAAATCTGCAACCATTGTCCCCATTTGTATCTGTGACAACGAATCTGATAATGTTGCAAAATTACCACTCATTTTGTCAAGATTTGCTATGGTACGGTCTAATTTTACTTGGTTTTCTGATAATAAGGCATTTACAGAGCCAGATATTCCTTTAAGCTCTCTAGAAGCCGTTGTAAAGTTTGCAATCGCGTCTCTTAAGTTTGCTCTTGTATCTCTATCTAGTACAGAATTTACGTTTACCAGAAGAGAATCTGTATCGCCTATTACCTTCTCAACTTGATTTTGTAATGGCGTAAGGCGCTCATTTACGAGCTCCATAATTCCTTCTCCCATCTCACCTGGTAATGTATCTCCAGTTTTTGCATTTTGTCCCTTCTCATAGGTAGGAACTATCGCTAGTGACTTACCTCCTATTAATCCTCCACCGTAGACTCTAGCAAGACTCTGGTTTGAAAACTCAAAATCTTTCTCAACCACAAACTTTACGACAAGCTTACCAGAACTGTCTGCAAAGTCTATAGATAATACTCTACCCACTGGCAATCCATTAATAGTCACTTGTGATGAAGGTGCAAGACCTTCTACATTATCATATTTTGCGTAGAGAATTTTACTCTTATCTAGTAGATTATTTCCTTTAAGATAATTGTAGCCAAAAATAAGTAACAGCAATGCTGCAATTACTAGTATGGCGGTTTTGATTTCTTTAGACATTAATTGAGATGATGGTTATAAAAACAAATGTAGGTGAATTGTTAAAGGTCTACCTTACAGATAAGACTAATTTAACACTTGCTTAAGCTGTAACTTCTTGTTACTTTTATCAAAAGGTACAATAAAAGCTTCCTTATACCCCTTTGCTTTTGCATCTTGTAAAAATCTTCTAGCCAGCGTATAATCTGAGGTTGCTTCATAATAATATTTATAAAGTCTCCCATCTTTGATACGACTCACATTCTTAAGTCCCTTAAAATTGTAAGATTTAGTCTCAAGTTTACGCTTACTTGCCGCTAGCTGTACTTTAAAAGTAACATCTTTATACACCTTAGATTTTTCAACACGCACTGGTTTATTTGCCACAGGCGCATCTGCCGCTACTGTAATACTTTCTGTCGCTTGTATAGCCTTCTTGTAATTAGTCACCGCGGTACTTATGGCCTTTGCCATCTTAACTCTACCAGCATTTGAATTTAAAAATCTTCCCTCTTCATTGTTAGTAAGAAAACCAGTCTCTACAAGCACACTAGGCATTACAGACCTGTGCAGTACCCAGAAGGGACCTTGCTTTACTCCTCTACTGCTTCTTTTTACAGCACTCGTAAATTCTTTTTCTATAAAACTCGCTAGGTTTAAACTCTGGTCTAGATACTCCTCTTGCATAAGCTCCAGCCCTATCATTGTTTCTGGTTTATTAGGATCAAAGCCAGCATAGCGCTCTTCATAATTATCTTCAAGAAGGATTACCGCATTTTCCTTTTTGGCGATGCGCATATTTTTTTCATTCTTATCAATACCCATTACAAACGTCTCTGTACCCTTTGCCTGGCTAGAGTGTGAGTTACAGTGCACACTTATAAAGAGATCTGCATTTGCCTCGTTTGCGATATCTGCTCTGGTTGCTAGTGGTATAAAGACATCCTTCTTTCTAGTATAGATTACTTCTACGTCTTTTTGCTTTTCAAGTTCGGCACCTACGGCGAGTACAATGTCTAGCGCAATATTTTTTTCATAATACCCATTTCCACGGTTTCCGCTGTCGTCACCACCGTGACCGGCATCAAGCACGACCTTAAATTTTTTACTGGTTGAAGATGATTGCGCTTTCGCGAAAGCGCCATTAAAACAACTCCACACGAGTAGCCCAATGGTTAAATAAATCTTAAATGTGTCTTTTTTACGCATCCTTTGTATCAAATCTTACTCTTTTAAGCGTTAGGTATAAAATTAAACTCGTTTACTGATGTAACGTACTGAATACGGGTGTTATTTTCAAAAAATATTTTCTAAGGCAAAAGCCGAAAAAAATATACGTAATTTTGGCACTTTAATTGATTGATATTCGCACAAAAATAGGCTAATCCCATTGCAAACAAAAACTGGACTCCTTCTTATTATCTGCTCACTTTGCTTGCTGCCGCTTCTTACAGTAAATGCTCAGGACGTTCCATCCAAGAATGATGCCAGACGTGTCCCACCTCAAGACACAACGCTTATACAGAGTGCCACAGAAGGTTTTAAAACGCTTGCTAAACCAGTAGACACTCTAACTACAAAAGATATTACCGTAGAGGAACTACTCTCAACACCTCAAGACTCTTTAAAGAAAAAACCAGAAACACTTACAGATAAGGTAACCTATAAGGCTACAGATTACCAGCGCATCTCACAGCGCAAGAAGAAGATATACTTATACAATGAAGCCGAGATTCTTTATGAGGATATGAAAATTAATGCCGGAGAGATTATACTTGATTATGAGTCTAACACGGTGTTTGCAAAAGGTATAAAAGACTCTGCTGGGAATTATTCTCAAATACCAGTCTTTATACAGGGTGTAAATGAAGTACAGCCAGACTCTATAAAATTTAATTTTGACACACAGCGCGCCCTCATCTATGGCTCACGCGTAGAAGGTGCTGGAGGGCAACAAATAAATCTCAAAGCCGAACGTAGTAAACGTGTAAACGACTCTGTGGTGTTTATGAGTAATGTAAAGATCACCACTTCAGAAGATCTAGACAATCCAGAATATTACTTTTATGCAAGGCGCGTAAAGTTTGTACCTGGTAAAAAGCTAGTTGCGGGGCTTACTAATATGTACATCGCAGATGTGCCTACACCCATAGGGATTCCTTTTGCTTTTTTCCCTATGGAGAAAGAGCGTAGTGTCTCTGGCTTTATTGTACCTGGTGTGGGTGAGAGTAATGAGCGCGGCTACTCTGTAACAGATGGAGGTTATTACTTTGCACTAAGCGATTACTTTAACCTTGCACTTACTGGAGACTATTATACAAATGGTAGTTATGCCCTACGTGCAGATAGTGAGTATAAGGTGCGTTACAAATTTAGTGGGCGTTTTAGTTTTAGCTCTGAGCGTATTCTTTTTAGTGAGCGAGGCTTACCAGATTTTTCTGAAACAAATACCTATAACATACGCTGGAACCACTCTCAAGACACAAAGTCTAGTCCTAACAGTAGATTTTCTGCCTCTGTAAACTTAGGTAGTAGTAATTTTTACAGACAGTCGTTAAGCCAGGCAAACACAGGTAACTTTTTAAATAACAACTTTAGTTCTTCAGTCTCTTACTCACGTACCTTCCCGGGTACGGTACCTGTAAATCTTACAGTAGCAGCAACACACTCTCAAAACTCACAGACGGAGCAAATTACAATGTCGCTACCTACCACACAGCTCAACGTAGATAGAATCTATCCCTTTGCAGGTAAGTCTGGGTCTAAAAAAGGACTTATTAAAAATGTAAACCTAAGCTATGCTCTGCGAGCAGATAATCGTTTTAATACCACAGATGATGAGTTTTTTACCTCAGAGATGTTTGAGAGTGCTCAGACAGGTATAAGGCACAGCATCCCGATCTCTACTAACTTTAAGCTCTTTAATTACATAAGTGCTTCTGTGAGCGGTAATTTTGAAGAAAGCTGGGTTTTTAAGACTATAGATCAGCGTTTTGATCAAGACACAAAAACAGTGGTGCGCGATACTGTAAATGGGTTTGATGCCTACCGCACTTATAGAGGAGGTATAAGCCTAGGGACAACTGTATATGGTACTTTTAACTTTAAAGAAGGTAGTAAAATACAAACCATACGCCACGTAGTAAGGCCTTCTATAGGGTGGTCATATACTCCTGCCTTTAGCCAGTTTTATGACACCTATGAGCGCAATGACCCTAACGATCCATTGAGTGACGTATTTGATGAGACTGTTGAGTACTCGCGTTTTGATGGAGGTTTTTTTGGAGCACCTAGTAACCAGGTGTCTAACTCAATTTCTTTTAGTCTAGCAAATACACTTGAGGCTAAAGTGAGAAGCAAAGACAGCACAGCTACAGAGCCCCGTAAAATCAATCTTATAAACAACCTTAACATAAGGACCTCTTATAATATTGCGGCAGATAGCCTCAGGCTTTCTCCTATAAATATTAATGGCTCTATACCTATTATACAAGACAAGCTCGATATCAACTTTGGTGGAAATCTAGATATCTATGCCCTTAATAGTTCTAACAGAAGAATAGACAGGCTCAACATAAATAATGGTGGTAGTCTTTTTAGACTTACTTCTGGGCAAGCGAGTTTTGGTTACAGTTTTTCAAGTAGAGACTTTGAGAAAGGTGGTAAAAAAGATCCCGGTCGTAATACAGATCGTACAGAAAACTCAACCTTTGCTGGTGGTGGCCGCCCAGATGACTTACTGGGTCAAGGAGTAGATATTACCGGAAATAGAAATGCCGGAAGAGATGAACCAGATGAGGATGAGGAAGAAAAAGAAGTAGAATTCTACACCTTTAAAGTGCCGTGGAATTTACGTTTTGGCTATCAAGTAGGTTATGCAAACAGTGCCAGACAAGACCAGATAAGCACCCACTCTATAGTAATAAGTGGTGATATAAAGCTAGGTAACCGCTGGACCGTAGGAGGATCTACTGGGTATGACCTTGCAAACCCTGGTATTACTTACACCTCACTTAACTTTGCGAGAGATCTTGAGAGTTGGAATATGCGCTTTAGCTGGGTACCACCCGTAAATAATGACCTGAGTAGAACCTCGTGGAATTTCTTTATTGGGATTACCGGTAACCTGCTTAGTGATATAAAATATGACAAACGTCGTACCCCAGACCAGCAATTATAATAGAGATAGCAGTAATTACGCTTTCGCGAAAGCGTACTAAAAACCATACTAATGAAAAAAATAATCACAACTTCAAACGCCCCAGCACCTATAGGACCGTACAATCAAGCAACCCTTGTAAACGGAATGTTATATACTAGCGGGCAGATTGCCATTATACCAGCAACTGGCGAACTTTTTAAAGGAAGTATAGAAGAGGAAACTGAGCTTGTAATGCAAAGTGTAAAAGCGATTCTTACCGAAGCAGGAATGACCTTTGAAAATGTGGTAAAGACTTCCATCTTCATAAGTGATATGGAAAACTTTGGGAAGATAAACAGTGTGTATGGTAAGTACTTTAACGAGGCAACAGCACCTGCTAGAGAAACCGTAGAAGTGGCAAACCTACCTAAATACGTAAATGTAGAAATAAGCGTAATCGCCGCCGAATAATAGGTGGCTAGCCCTTAGTTCATAATCTTTACGAGCAATTCTTTGAGTAAATCATTACTTGCAAAGGCACTTGCTCCTACTCCTTTACTTTTTACATCTACCTCTCTTATGAGGGCGATACAGGCGCTCACTTTTTTCATAGGGTAGTTACGAGCGGCAGTGATGTACTCACCTACAAAAAAGGGAGATACTCCTAGTGTTTTTGCCACAGTAGCTTTATCCTTTTGTGGTAAGCCGTGATATTTTAATATACTTGAGAAAAGGCTAAAAAGTTGCCCCACGGTAAGTACTAGCGGATTATCTTTTGGGTTTTGTGTAAAGTACTGTGCGATGCGCTGTGCTTTTACAACATCTTTTTCTGAGATGGCTTTGCGAAGCTCAAAAATATTAAAGTCCTTACTTATACCTATGTTCTCCTCTATGGCTTGTGGAGTGATCTCACTCCCCTTAGGTAAAATAAGCATCAATTTATTGAGCTCATTTGCTACTTTACTTAAATCATTACCTAGGTAATCTACTAGCATTTGTGCTGCCTTAGGCTGTATGTGGTAGCCTTCGTCTATAAGTACACGGCGCAGCCAGTCACCTACTTGGTTTTCATAAAGCTTCTTGCTCTCATAATGCACTCCGTGCGTTTTAAGTGCTTTTGAGAGTCCTTTGCGCTTGTCTAGCTTCTTATACTTATAAGCCACAACCAGTACTGTAGTAGGCTGTGGTTTTTTTACATAATCTGCAAGCTTTTCTATTGTACGGGAGAGGTCTTGCGCTTCTTTTACAATCACCACCTGTCTCTCAGCCATCATAGGGTATCGCTTTGCATTGCTCACAATATCATCTATAGAGACATCACGGCCATAAAGTACTACTTGATTAAACCCTTTTTCGGCTTCATCAAGGAGGTTATGCTCTATGTAATCTGTGATTTGATCTATAAAATAGGGTTCCTCTCCACTTAAAAAATAGATAGGTTTTATGATCCCATTTTTAATATCGTCTACTATGTTTTTTGCGTGCTTCACCTTTGGCTTTTCCCGTAGAACTCGTACTATTGTGGTATGCAACAGCTCTCTTTTCCTGCATACTCCTTTAGGCTCAAAAATAGCGAAAACAAACCGTATATATTTGACCTCATACGCAAAAAATTCTTAGTGTTAACTCCAGAAGAATGGGTGCGACAGCACGTACTACAATGGTTAACAAACGATAAGGGATATCCCATAAGTCTTATCAATGTAGAAAAAGAGATACGCGTAGGAAATACGCGTAAACGTTATGACATTGTCGTTTTTAAACCCGATGGATCTCTGTATATCATAGTAGAGTGCAAGGCGCCAAAAGTGCAAATCACACAAGCTACCTTTGACCAGATAGCCAGGTATAATCTAGAGTTGCAAGCAGACCTGCTTATGGTTACAAATGGTCTCTCACATTACTATTGTAAAGTAGATAGCGTTGCAGAGCGTTATGACTTTTTAAGAGAACTACCAGATTATAAATAACTTAATGGGTTTTATTATGCTTTCGCGAAAGCGTATTAACATAAAAAAGCTTTTATTTGCACCGTGAAAATTGCAATCGTCATCCTCAACTGGAATGGTAAATCGCTACTAGAACGATTTTTACCTTCTGTAATAGCCTATAGCCCAAACGCCGAAATCTATGTCGCAGATAATGCGAGTACAGATACTTCTGTTGCCTATGTTCAAGAGCAATTTAAAGAGGTAAAAATCATACAAAACTCAGAAAACGGTGGCTATGCAAAGGGGTATAATGATGCCCTTAAACATATTATGAGTGATGTGTATGTCTTGCTTAACAGCGACGTACAGGTTACCGAAGGCTGGTTAAAACCTATGATTGCATTATTTGACAATCCGCTAGTAGGTGCTGCACAACCTAAAATAAAAGATCTTAAGAAGCCTACACACTTTGAGTATGCTGGAGCGGCCGGCGGCTATCTAGATGCATTTGGTTATCCATTTTGTCGCGGGCGAATTTTTGATACCTGTGAAGAAGATACAGGGCAATATAATGACACAAGGGAGGTACAGTGGGCAAGCGGAGCTTGTCTTTTTGTAAGAGCACCCTACTTCTGGCAAGCAGGGGCGCTAGACGAAATTTTTTTTGCACATCAAGAAGAGATAGATCTTTGCTGGCGTTTACGTAATATGGGATATCAAGTGCTCGCAAGTGGTGATAGTGAAGTATTACATCTAGGTGGCGCTACACTTCCATCAGAAAATCCTAAGAAGACATTTTATAATTTTAGGAATACCTTGTTTAACGTGATGAAGAACGTAAAGGGAATAAGAGCTTTCTTTATCGTCTTTGCACGACTTATACTTGACGGTATTGCTGGTCTTAAATACCTTTTTGCAGGAAAGCCCAAGCATTTACTTGCCATTATAAAAGCGCACTTTAGTTTTTACTACCACCTACCTTCCTTACTCGTTAAACGTATGACGCTTAAACATCCTACACCTTACGCGCAGACCTTCTCAATAGTCTGGAAGTACTTTGTTCAAAAAAAGCAGTACTTTAAGGACCTGTAAGAAATCTATAAATAAGTGTTAACAATGATCCACAAGCAAGTGGGTTTCGTACATTTATCAAACATTTAAAAGTTATACAACATATGAAACGATTATTGATTGCTGGTATCACCAGCGCTTTACTCTTAACTTCTTGCGTTTCTAAAAAAGAATATGCTGCGCTAGAAGCAAGACAGCAAGAAACTCAAGACCTTTTAAACTCTGCTACGGTTAAGCTTAACGCTTGCCTTGAAGAAAAAGCGAGTGCAACCACTCGTGTAAAATCACTTGAAGAGCGTGTAGCCGAGATGAGAAAAGATAAGAACAATCTTATACAAAGTTCTAAAGATCTTACAGTTCTTACTAAACAAGGCGCTGTAAATCTTGAGAAATCACTAGAGAGCCTAAAAGAAAAGGATCTTAAGATTAATAGACTACAAGATGCACTTACTAAAAAAGATAGTGTAACTCTTGCTCTAGTAACTAGTCTTAAACGTGAGGTAGGTATAAATGACCAAGACATTGAGATTAATGTAGAGAAAGGAGTCGTATTTATATCGCTTTCTGATAAAGTACTCTTTAAGAGTGGTAGCTACCAGATTACCTCTAGAGCAGAAGAGATTTTAGGCAAAGTGGCTACAGTTATAAATAGTAAACCAGATTTTGAGGCGTTAGTAGAAGGTCACACAGATAACGTACCCTATAATAGAGGTGTTCTTATAGACAACTGGGACTTAAGTGCAAAAAGAGCAACGGCCATTGTGCGTAAGCTTGTTGAGCTAGGTGCAAACCCTGCACAACTTATTGCAGCTGGACGAAGTGAGTTTGTGCCACTTGTACCAAATGACACACCAGAAAATAAATCTACAAACAGAAGAACTAAGATTTATGTACTTCCTAAAATTGATCAATTTTATAATATGATCGAGGAAGAAATGAAAAATATGTCTGAAGAAGAAGGAAACTAATTCATCTTCATTTTAACAAGATTTCATCAAAGGCTACCGATTAACGGTAGCCTTTTTTCGTTTATATACACAGTTTTTACTCGATAAAAGACACTGTTAAATCCAAAATCATCGATTAAATACACAAATTATACGATTAAATGTTAAAAAATCGTGTATTTCGTCGATAATCGAGAAAATGGTGTTGTTTACCGATTAAACATACTTACATTTGAGTAACCCAATCATAAACAAGAGAACTATGAAATCAATTACACTAACGATCCTTTGCTTCTTTTTTACAGCTTTTGCAATTGCAGAAATTAGCCCAGCTCAAAAACAAGCCCTTGTAGATTTATACAACAGTACAAATGGTAATGAGTGGACAAACTCTTGGGATCTTAACGATTCTCCAGAAAACTGGAAAGGTGTAACTATCTTTAGAGATCAAGTTCTTGCAGTAAGTTTAAGAGACAATAACTTAACGGGTACATTACCTACTTCATTAAGTAACTTAACTTCTCTTAAAGTACTTAACTTACACAACAACAAACTAGAAGGAACAATACCAGCAAGTCTTGCTACTATAAAAGGGTTAAAAACAATTAACTTATCTCTTAATAGACTAGAAGGAACAATACCTACAAATATTCTTGCAATGGGTTCGCTTGAGTATTTAGATCTTTTCTTTAACCGTCTTGAAGGTTCATTACCAGCAGATCTTTCTGGACTAAAGAAACTGAAAAGATTAAGTATTTACAGCAATGATTTAGAAGGTGAATTACCTAGTTCTATCACAAGCCTTACGAACTTAAAAGAATTACAAATTAACAGTAACAAGTTTACTGGTGAGTTACCAGAAGGAATCGCAATGTTACCATCATTAAAGAAACTAAGTGTTTTTGATAATGATTTTAGCGGTGAATTTCCAAACAGCATCAACACATTAAGCTTAGATGAGTTAGTTTATCACGATAACAACTTCTCTACAATAGCATCAGACGCCCTTGCTGGCGGAGAATAATTTACTAGCTTACGAGCTAGTAAGCCCCCCAAATCTTTTTATTAGATTTAGTTAAGAGCCTCTTCCTTTGAAGAGGTTTTTCTATTTATAGCTCTGGGCTTCCTTTTCCATCCCTTATAAGAATAGGCTCATCACCAGTAAGATCAATTACGGTAGAAGGTATATTACCACCGTAACCCCCGTCTACTATTACGTCTACCCTATTTTGCCATTTCTCAAAGATGAGCTCTGGATCTGTGGTGTACTCTATCACCTCATCTTCATCATAAATAGAGGTAGATACAATAGGATTTCCTAGTGCACGTACAATGGCTCTTGTAATCTCATTATCTGGTACACGTATACCTACTTCCTTCTTTTTCTTAAAAGAGCTAGGCAAGTTATTATTTCCAGGTAATATAAAGGTGTACGGTCCCGGCAGGGCACGTTTTAATATTTTAAAAGTCTTTGTGTCTATCTGTCGCACATAATCTGAGAGGTTGCTCAAATCTTCACATACAAAGGAAAAGTTTGCCTTTGCAAGCTTTACACCCTTTATCTGCGCCACCTTCTCCAGTGCTTTTGCGTTTGTGATATCACAGCCCAGTGCATATACAGTATCACTTGGGTAAATAATAAGACCACCAGCTTTTAAGATCTTTACAATTTGCTTGAGATCTTTAGGGTTTGGGTTTTCTTCGTAGAGTTTTATAAACTGTGACATAGCATAACATTTAGATAGGTTAAAATTACAAAGAATAACAGCGCCATAAAGACGCTGTGTATAATTAGGAAGTATTATGCGTCTGCGCGTTCTACTTCACTTTCTAGCTTGAGTACATTTGTACCGTCTTCTTGCTCTATGTAGAGGGCTTTGTTTCCTTCTTCGCCATCGCGGGTAACTTCGTTTCCTTTTATGGTGCGGGTGACACTCTTTGTAAATGTAGACTGTACTTTACCCTCTGCTGTGCCGTTTCCCCAGCTCCATTTTACTTTTGTTCCTTCTTTAATCATCTTGTTTTTTATTTAAAGTTAGGGAGTTTGCCACAAACTCTATAAAAAACTAACGCAACCTTAACATAAAAAGCACATCTATACGTTAGTACTTAAAACTATCTTAATGAGACCGCTACACACACTCCTACTTGCTGTATTACTATCATTCTTAACAATAAACTGTTCTGATAACGAGGAGCTAGTACCAGAGGTTATCACAGATGATGTCGTTGCCACAGATGATGGTCCTACAGAAGAGGCAGATCTAGAAGCCGTAGTACTCACAGACGTGTCATATGGTGATGACCCATTACAGGTGTATGACATCTACCTCCCTGCTGGTCGTAAGGCTACTAAGACTAAAACCATTATCCTTATACACGGTGGTGGCTGGGTAGAAGGAGATAAGGAAGATGTTACTGCTTTTATAGACCTCGTGCAATCGCAACACCCAGATCACGCAGTGGTAAATATGAATTATGTGCTGGCAAACCCTCCTAGTGTGCCTGCGTTTCCTAACCAGTTTCTAGATGTGCAGGCGGTGGTAGATCAACTAGACGACACCCACGAGGAGCTAAGCTTTCTTAACGAGTATGGGTTTATAGGCCTTAGTGCTGGGGCACATCTGGCTATGATGTATGATTATACCTATGATACACAAGACCAAATAAAATTTGTAGCAAACATAGTGGGACCCGCAGATTTTACAGATCCTTTTTATGCAGATGAGCCTGGTTTTGAGCAATATCTAGATGCACTTACAGATGAGAGCGCATACCCAGCAAATACAAACCTTGCCGAAGCACTAAGTCCTGCCATCGTAGCAAATGTAGATAGCAGCCCTACCCTACAGTTTTATGGTAATGAAGACCCGCTGGTTCCCCTCACAAACGGGCAGCGACTAGATACGGCATTATCTAACAATAATGTACCTCACATCTTTACAGTATATGATGGTGGTCACGGTAACTGGGATGAGACAAGTTACCTAGACGTACGTACCAAGATAGGGCAATACATAGACCTCTACCTTGCGATAGAAGAATAAACAACTGTCTTGCGAGTAAGATGTAATGAGGCTGTTTACGCTTTCGCGAAAGCGTAACAAAAACCCTTATCACTCCTCACCTATTACTCTACAATCTTAAGTTTTGCAAAGCGCAGGAGTAGTTTTTTAAGTCCGCCGTTTTCAAAATTGATTTCGGCTTTTTGGTCTTGACCTTTACCTTCTATACCAGCTACAATTCCTTTTCCAAAACGTATGTGCTCTACAACAGTACCTGGTTCTAAGCTACCTGCCAGTGATGGCGTAGCGCTATCTCCAGCGGCTGGACGTATCTTTCTGAGTTTACGTAGTTGGTCTTGTGTAGGTGTTCCCACCTTAGGCGGTGTGCCACTTACCGGCTTCTTGAGACGCAGTTTACTCTTATCTACATCGCCAAAGATATCTGCATCTATAAGCGGTTTATAGCGGTAGCTCTCCATAGGTGTCTGGTAGTCCAGATACTTATCATCTATCTCCTCTATAAAGCGGCTAGGCTCTGCATCTACCAGTTTACCCCAGCGATAGCGAGACTCTGTGTAGGTAAGGTATGCCTGCTTCTCTGCTCTAGTGAGAGCTACATAAAAGAGACGTCGCTCCTCCTCTAGCTCACTACGTGTACTCATACTCATACCAGAAGGAAAGAGATCTTCTTCCATCCCCACGATGTATACAAATGGAAACTCCAGCCCCTTTGCAAGGTGTATAGTCATAAGTGCCACACGGTCATCATCACCCGTATCATTATCTAGTGTGGTAGCGAGCGCTACATCTTCTAGAAACTCTGCCAGCGAGCCAGTGGCATCTGCCAGCTCTTTTTGCTCTTCTACAAAGTCGCGCATACCGTTAAGGAGCTCCTCTATATTTTCTATACGAGCAATTCCCTCTGGGGTACCGTCTTTTTTAAGTTCTTGTAATAGACCTGTCTTTCTTGCAACCGTCTCTGCTACGGTAAAGGCGTCACTCTCTTCATTAAGAATCTGGAAACTCTTAATCATCGTGACAAAGTTTTTAAGCTTGGTCTGTGTACCGCGATTTATATTCATCGACGGACCTAGTTGTTCTATTTTATCCATCACCTCAAAGATGGAACGGCCATAATGCTTTGCCGCCACCGTAAGTTTGTCTAAGGTGGTACCGCCTATACCACGGGCAGGGTAGTTTACCACACGCTTGAGTGCCTCCTCATCTTTTGGGTTAACCAGCACACGCAGGTAGCCCAGTACATCCTTTATCTCCTTGCGCTGGTAAAAGGATAGTCCACCATAAATACGGTACGGGATGTCACGCTTGCGCAGGGCATCCTCCATTGCACGAGACTGTGCATTTGTTCTGTACAGTATCGCAAAGTCACCATTGTTAAGCTGGTGGTTCATTCTATTTTCAAAAATGGAGCTTGCCACATAGCGCCCCTCCTCACCATCTGTAGGCGAGCGGTGCACGATAATCTGGCCTCCATCTTCGTTTGCCGTCCATACGGTTTTATCAAGACGGGTTTTATTTTTTTCTATCACGCTGTTTGCCGCCTCCACAATATTTTTTGACGAGCGATAGTTTTGCTCCAGGCGGTACATTGCCACATTCTCATAATCCTTCTGGAAGTTAAGAATGTTATTAATGTTTGCCCCTCTAAAGGCATATATACTCTGCGAGTCATCACCCACCACACAGATGTTTTGAAACTTATCTGAGAGTGCCTTTACAATGAGGTACTGGCTATGGTTTGTATCTTGATACTCATCTACCAGTATGTATTTAAAACGGTTTTGGTATTTATTAAGCACCTCTGGAAAGCGGTTGAGCAGCTCATTTGTGCGTAGCAGTAAATCGTCAAAATCCATTGCGCCGGCTTTAAAACAGCGATCTACATACTCTGCATAGATCTCTCCCATACGCGGGCGTTTTGCCATTGCATCTGCCTCTACTAGCTCTGGATTATTTGCATAGGCACGCACGGTGATCAAGCTATTTTTAAAAGAAGAGATACGGTTTTGTACCTGCTTGTACTTATAGATATCCTTATCTAGCTGCATCTCCTTGATAATGGCACTTATAAGGCGTTGTGAGTCTTGGGTATCATAAATAGTAAAGTTAGACGGGTAGCCTAGCTTATCTGCCTCGATACGCAATATTTTGGCAAATATGGAGTGAAAGGTTCCCATCCATAGGTTTTTTGCCTCATTATTACCCACAATACCGGCAATACGTTTTTTCATCTCACGTGCCGCCTTATTTGTAAAGGTGAGCGATAAGATATTAAAGGCATCCACCCCTTGTGACATCAAGTATGCGATGCGCATTGTGAGCACACGTGTTTTACCAGAACCCGCTCCAGCAATCACAATAAGAGCACCATCTTTATGTAGTGTAGGTGCACGCTGGGCATCATTTAAGCCCTCAATATATACTTCTAATTTTGAATCCATAGCAGGGATCTAAATTACGGACTCCACCCGTGAATTAAAACCCAAAAAGAGACTTTTATAGCCATTTTTTTAACAATGGATGTGGGTACGCTTTCGCGAAAGCGTAACACCCCATAACCCCACCTACCCCGAGACAGATAGCCGCACCACCGGCTTGCCTGTACCCAAAAAAATGATGATCTTTAAACCTCACAATCATCACCTATGCATACATTTACCTTTAACCATATAGCGCTCTCTGTGACAGATGTGGCGGCGGCTGTGGCTTTTTACCAAAAAGTCTTTGGGTTTACCGAGATAGAAAACACCGCCTCTGTCTCTCCCACCCGCTGGCTCGCGATGGGTAATGGCAAACAACTACACCTCATACCGCGCCCAGATGCCGAAATAAAGACTAATAAAGCGGTGCACTTTGCCCTAGCCACAGATGACCTGGGCGGTTTTATCTCCCACCTCAAAACCCTGGCCATAGACTACTCAGACTGGCGCGGCACGCCTACTAAAGATTATGTGCGCAACGATGGCATACAGCAGGTATACTTTCAAGATCCAGATGGCTACTGGGTAGAGGTAAATGATGATGTGTAGCCTCTCCGTTTTTTACAAGTACTTAATTTAAGAAAATATTAAGACCCGCTTTACGGAAATCCGTAATAGTGAGGGGGTTATATGGGGTATATTAGCAATAGTGTTTATAGACTAGTTATGAGTAAGCTAAAGTAACGATAGTAAAAAAATAAAAATATATGAAATTAGAGAAGATTCTGGATAAACTCGGTTCGATAGAAAAGAACTCTTTCATTAAGATAATTGATAACATAATATCTAAAAGTCCAAAAAACGCAAAACAAATTGACAAGATTTTAAGCTCGTCAGATAAAGGTCTAAAATCTGTTGACAATCAAAATATTTCGAAAATTTTTGCTCTAACAGCAGGCGAATTTCAAGAACATATAAAATGTGAGTTTCAGGAAATCACATCACAACTAGACATTTTAATTGACATCATAATTCGCGATGGAAATTGCATAATGAAACAGGATTGGTTTTCTCGTTTATATGAAACCGAAATCAAGCATATAAAAAGTAGAATAAAAACATTAAATGCAGATTTTGAAAATGACAAATCAGAGTTAAGTGCTTCTAGGAAAAGAGACTATAAAATTTACAAAGCGTGTTTACACACTGCTTATCACAATGATGTCGAGAACAATAGAGATGCTAAAATAACTTCAGATGAATTATCAATAATACTTACACTTTCTAAACAATTAAGTCTCTCACAAGAAGAAGTAAAGTTGATTAATTATTCCATTTTACCTATTAAAAAGCTTGATATTCAAGATGTAATTAAGGGACTAAAAAATATTGGCGTTATTTTTTATTCAAATAAAGAAAATACAATCTATGTAGCTGATGAAATGGTTAGAATGCTACGAAGAGTTAGACAAAAAGAAGTAGCTGAAAAATTCTACCGTAGAACGTTAAAACTTCTTAGAGCACCAATTATTAACCAAATTGCACGCGAACATAACATTGACAGAAAATTAACCTATTCTCAAAAAATTGAAGAAATAATAAAAGAAGGTGTTTCATTTACAAGTTTACTTTCAGAAGATATTTATAAGCCAGAAAGTACGTTAACTGAAAAGAAAAAAACACTGAACGAATTGTGCGAAAAAGGCTTGAATATTCAAAATCTAAAAGGAAGTGTTCTCGAAGAAAAAATCAGCAGTCTAATTGAACATTTTGAAAGTGTTGAACGAGACGAAAAAGTTGGTATTTCCTTAGATGGATTTGAAAAACTTCTTACAGAATTAAATCAGTCGTTGCCAAAACTTAATAAACAGATAAGAGAGCAATTTGAACTTCAAGACGAATTTGTTTTAAAAGCGGATTTCTTGCTTGATTACAATATTAAACCAAGAGATATCTTAGATCTAATCGTTAAACAAGATTTAACCAAATTCATCAAAGACAACGGAATTAAACAACGTGGTGATGATATTTTAAATATACTAGAGCATTATAAAGATGTTGAGAATTTATATTTAGAGAATTATGAAAACGTTGCTTACAGGAATTTAAACCTTTTAAAGGAAAATGGAATAACTGTAAAAGAAAGTGAACTCGGTTTAAAATTTGAAGAATTGACAAAGACTATTTTTAGTGGTTTAGGTTTTAATGTGGACGAAATCTTAAAAAACAAACTAAATACTAAAAAGGATATGATGGATATTCTTTTAAACTTAGAAAACAATGAAATAATTGTTGAGTGTAAAACAAGTAAAGAAAGAGGTTACAACAAGTTTAGTTCTGTCTCAAGACAATTAAAATCTTACCAAAACGTAGCTTTAAAAAATGATTTACGAATTGTAAAAATTCTGCTTGTTGCACCAGAGTTTAGTGATGATTTTGTTACAGATTGTGAGATGGATACAGAAATGAATTTATCACTTATAACTGCATCTACACTTTCAAACATTTCAGAGGCTTTTAAATCATCAAAGTATTCTGAATTTCCACACGTTTTATTTCGCGATATTGTGATTAATGAAGAACGAATTATAAAAGCGCTGAGTAAATAAAAAAACTAATTCCTAAAAGAGAGCTAAGTATAAACTACCTTATATTAAATGGAAAAATCTGAATCTGGCGCACCAATATATCGTTATACGGCATCCAAAAAGAATGATTTTGAGATAGCTACTGGAGGAGAATCAATACAAGAAATATCAGATCATATTGAAAAACATATTGGAGAAATTCATATGGTATTTCACGAAATCATATCAGATCAAGTTCATATAGATATACACTGGGTAAAGCCTACAAAAGAAAAACCATTTCATACGTTAGTTACATCCGGTATGAGTGATAAGCCAATGAATACACCAGATGATGTCATAAATTGTGATTATACAGAAATAAGTATTTGCTTACCTCCAGAATGGAAAATATCTCAAGAGGACTTTAAAGATGAAAGTAATTATTGGCCTATTAGATGGTTAAAGTACCTAGCGAGGTTTCCTCACGAATATAATACTTGGCTTGGTTATGGACATACAATTCCAAATGGCGACCCAGCTGAACCTTTTGCTTCTAATACAAAGCTCAATACAGTGGTACTCTTACCTACAATTATGTTTAGTGAAGATTTTCATACTTTGGAATTACCGAATAAAAAAATTGACTTTTATTCATTAATACCTCTTTATAGCAAAGAAGTAGAATTAAAAATGAAAAAAGGTGTAGAAGCACTTGTAGGCTTCCCCTTTTTAGGACACCTTAAAATTCGATAAATAATTATTATTTAGATCAGGTTTGATGAAGAATTTAAATTCTTCATCAAACCTGGGCATATATTCTTTAGGAGATATGTTACCTA
>NZ_JBHSHB010000017.1:0-1830 GCF_042652845.1 Dokdonia genika
CATTTTTGAAAGCTCTATGCGCGGCGACAGATTCACAAATAAGTGTATATTTAAACAATCAATTAAAAAACAAAAAACAGGCACACCAGCAAAATGCCGCACTCGCTTTATGTAGTGGCCTGTTGTGCGTCATTTGAGGAAAATCGTGCTGAAGTTAAAAATTATTGAGTTTTAATGAAGAAATGGATACTAATAATTGCCGGAATTATACTGATTGGAATAATCGGAATTGGAATTAAAATCAACTCGGATTTAGATGAGCTTGTGGAAGCGTTAAACTCGGAGCACTCTTTAAAAGAACCGAATTTGATAATTCTTTCGGACTCAATTTCACCAAATCAAAAGCATAAATACTATGAATATCAATTTGACAAAGGCGGATTAGGATATTCAAGAATTTTTTGGTCAGTTATTAAAAATGACAAAAACGAAAATGACCTTGGAAAAGGACTAATTCCAGAAGGATACAAAATAATTGGTTGGAACAAAAGAAACGAGTTGTTATTAGAAGAATGGAATCCAACATCTGAATTAAAAACTGTGACGGAATTACAAAACGGAACAATAATTAACGGAATAAAAATAAATAAAGCGGAATAAAAACGAACGCACAACACCGTATAAAAATAATTGCGGTTTAGTGCTTAATCAAAGGTCGTTGCTTGTTTGTAACGTCTGATTTTCCTTCGGAAAATCCTCGCATACAAACCCGCAACTATTCTTATACATAAACGTGGCGGCTGATTGCCCAAGGGCTCGCAGTTCACGATAAAATAAGCTTCACAAAAGGCAGTTGTATACTTGGTTATTACCGCAATCGTATGGCTACGCTTCAAAATAGGTTTAAGAGCGATTGTAATAGCAAAAATCAAGGTTCTGGCACAGATGGGTCATAGAGCAAACTAGCTAGGATTTTAAAGCTCCCACCCTACTCAATCAGCCGCCACAGGCCACTACTCAAAAATGCCTAGGGCATACATCTTAAGCATAGAAAGCTCACACGTAGTTGCAACCAGACACAACTATTACATAACGCGAATACGACATTTTTGAAAGCTCTATGCGCGGCGACAGATTCACAAATAAGTGTATATTTAGACAATCAATTAAAAAACAACAAAACAGGCTAACCAGCAAAATGCCGCACTCGCTTTATGTAGTGGCCTGTTGTGCGTAAGCCGAAAAAAATGAACGAACCGACTAAATTTGTAGTAAAATCGAACGGAGATGAAATAAATCTCTCCATACTGCGGACTGAACTCAAATGGGCGCGAAAAATGAAATGGACTGAATCCATTTGGAAACCAAAACCAGCCTTAATAGAAATTGGCGGAAAATCATCTAGACCTTATATCGGACAAAAATATGACTCAAAGTATTTTGAAATTAAAAACGACGGATGGAATCACGAACATTGTGACTTATGTACAGTCGGAATTTATGAAAATGACTCTATATTTATTTCGGAAAATCAAATTATATGCGCAAGTTGTCATTCGGAATTTATTGTTCCAAAAAATATAAATGAGACTTTAGAGAAAATGAATAAAATTGAAAAATAATAAATGAAAAGCCTACGCACAACAACGGCTATAATTCATTGCGGCGGAATTTTCTAACCGAAAATTCCTATCTTTAAATTATGGTTTGGTAATTGGCGGAATGTCCTAGCGGACGATTCCGCAACGAAACCATAGCCCAACCGTGGCGGCTGATTGCCCAAGGGCTCGCAGTTCACGATAAAATAAGCTTCACAAAAGGCAGTTGTATACTTGGTTATTACCGCAATCGTATGGCTACGCTTCAAAATAGGTTTAAGAGCGATTGTAA
>NZ_JBHSHB010000018.1:0-5153 GCF_042652845.1 Dokdonia genika
CTTATACTTGCGGTCGTGTGATTTTGAAGCGTAGCCATACGATTGCGGTAATTACCAAGTATGCAACTGCCTTTTGTGTAGCTTATTTTATCGTGAACTGCAAGCCCTTGGGCAATCAGCCGCCACGGTTTTGTATATGGCTCGTAGCGTGTAAATTAGCGATTATTTTCGGATTAAGCACAAGCCAGATTTTTTAATTTTACTATTTATCTTTTTATTGGAAATCGTCAAATTTAAAAAATTGGCGACTTTCCAGATATGCCTTAACTTTGATTAAGCAACAGACTAGCTATGAGCTATATACGTTGTTGCCCACAGTTATTTTTCGCTAAGTCTTCTTTTAAGTTCTTGAAATGGTTTCCATTCATCTGAAGGATAACTGTCAATAATTAGTGTAGAGTCTCTTGATATTACACTATTCGAAATTCCAGCGTGAGTAGGAAATGAACTATTATTAATCTTTTCTTTAGTCAGATAAATTATCGCGTCTTTAATCAACTGTAATTCTATATTGTTCAACTCCAGACTATCCGTTTTACTCTCAAGCTCTTTGTATTCGTACCATATTTTTACTTCTGCATTTTCAGATGGTGGTTCAGGTGGTCCAACATTACCTAAATACTTAGCGTAATCTGCATAATATTTTTTTCCGTCTGAGTAAATTTTTATTATGTCAGTATCTCCGCCCCATTCGCCATATTTATCATCAGTATGTGCTAATTCGATTTGATTCCAGCTATCAACATATTTTAATTCAATTTTAGTTTTATTTTCCGCTACATTTAAATCAGCTGATTTTTTAACTTCTTTTTCAGCATTTTTATCAGCGCAACTCGCTAATAAAATTCCGATTGTTAATGTAAGCAGTATTTTTTTCATAATTGTGGGCAACAGGCCACTACATAAAGCGAGTGCGGCTCCCGATAGCTATCGGGATTGCTGGTGTGCCTGTTTTTTGTTTTTTAATTGATTGTTTAAATATACACTTATTTGTGAATCTGTCGCCGCGCATAGAGCTTTCAAAAATGTCGTATTCGCGTTATGTAATAGTTGTGGCTGGTTGCAACTACGTGTGAGCTTTCTATACTTAAGATGTATGCCCTAGGCATTTTTGAGTAGTGGCCTGTGGCGGCTGATTGAGTAGGGTGGGAGCTTTAAAATCCTAGGAGATTTGCTCTATGATCTATCTGTACAAGATCCTTGATTATAGCTCTTACAATCGCTCTTAAACCGATTTTGAAGCGTAGCCATACGATTGCGGTAATCACCAAGTGTACAGCTGCCTTTTGTGTGGCTTATTTTGTCGTGAACTGCGAGCCCTTGGGCAATCAGCCGCCACGGTTTTGTATATGAAAAGTAGCGGATTTTTAAGCACTAACTTTTCGGTTAATAAAAGACCTTTAATTTATTCATTTTCTTTCGATTAAGCGATTAAACCGCTATTTTTTTATATACTTTGTTAGCCACTGGCTTTATTTCTCGTTATCCTTTTTAGATGCTTTCTTGAATGGTTTTATTTCATCAAGAGTGCTTTGAATTCCTTGTTCTTTAAATTCAGAAGAAAGTCCAATTTGTACAATATCCCTTTCTTTTCTCCAATAAATTATTGCTAAAAAGGCGATAGTGATTTGAACTTGTATTTCCGAATTATCTTTAAATTCTTTACTATCCCATTTTTCTTTTACCTTTTCGTTTTCCGGATTACTGATGTCAATAACTGAAGCATATATCTTTAAGTCCTCATTAAGTAATTTTAGTTGACTATCCGTTTTTTCTTGCTCTAAAATATCTCTATGCTCTATGCTTGGCAAGTCTGATTTATGCAGAACATATATTATATCTTGTATGCGATATTCGGTTGAAGGAATATATTTTGTTATGGCTTCATAATCTTTTAAGATTTCTTTTAAATGGTAACCTGCGTTTACAGCTACAATTACAATATCAGGTTTGTCTCCAATTAATTTATTTAAACCTTCAAGAAAATTATCCTTATTAAGTAAATATCGTCTCGTTCTTGAAATTAAAAATGAGTTAGGTATAAATCGCTTAATGCTATTTTGTGATACTTGACTAGCAAAAATTGAATCATAGTTTAAATGAGGAATGTCATTATCAGTAAATGCTGATTTTGACATTAAAGTTTGTCCACCTGTTACAGATAACTTTAATTCATCATCTTTCTCTTTATCATCTAACTCTATAAAAATATCATCATAGCTCTCGAAAGCCTTTGTAATTATTTCGTTTGATTTGTTTTCAAAATTTTGAATTTTTTCTTGGGATAATGGTGCATTTAATTTCTCTTGCCCAATCTTATCTATTATTTTCTCTTTTAGAATTTTTGGGAAATTCTTGATTTCATCTGACTTGTCAGCGATGATTTCTGTATAACCTAAAGTATTAATTAGCTCTTTATTTGATAATACGTCATTAAGACAATTTTCAAAGAATGAGACAGTTGCTAACCAATTGTTTAATTCAACAACGTTATTGGGTAAGTTTGGAAGTGCTGTAAAATCTTGAAAAGTATAATATTTATTTAGTGTCCACTGACGTAAAAATAAAACTGTTAAATAACAACATATCCAATAATTAACTTGTCTTCTATTACCTAAATTATCCAATTCGGGGAAATAGAATTTTATGTCAATGGGTGTCTGACGATTTTTAAACTCATTTCTAAATTCTTCAAACCACTCAAAAATTTCTGTCATTGTTTCGGGAAGTAAAACAAACTTTGGTGGTAATGATTGAGAGTAATTTAATATGTACTTTAAAGTTTTATATTGGTTTCTATATAATAAAAGACCACCTAAAGCGTAATGAAATTCAAGAAAAGTTCTTCTTTGTTGTATTCTCTTTTGGACTTCTTCCTTATTTGTAACTTCTCTAGATTCAAAATCGTAATTCTCAAGAATTGGTTGTAATCTAAAATCTAGATATTGATGGGCGTTAGACCAATACATTTTTACAAACTTCTCATTATCGCAGATTACATATAGATTTCTCCAAAGCCAATTATATGTTTCTTCAGAAATTGGAATCTCTTCGAAATCTTCTCCAAGTAACCACCAACCACTTACTGCTCTGTGCTCTATAGCAGGTAGTTTTAGGTTACTGCTATTTGCTAATTGAACATTTAGTTTATGTACCATTGAATATAAGTCTGCTGGATAAATTAATGGTTTGGACTTATCGTGATTTTTTCTAATTGAAGAGAATTCACTGTAGTAAAATTCAAGTAAAGTCTCTTGTAAATGCTCGTCTTGTTTATCTATTGCGTAAAAGGTAAATTCATTTATTGTTTTTAGAAAGTATGGTTTGTCAGTAGATTCCTTTTTAAGTGAGTTATATTTTTTGATTACATAGCTCAACAAAGAGGTTGGTTTACCATTAAAAAGTACTACCTTATTTAACCATTGGAAAAACAGAATGGTCAAGGTTACGGTTAATACAAATACTAAAAGTTTTGCAGAATTATTAATAAAAAAATTATCCCAACCAAAAAGTGGTTGAATTGGAAATATTAAGAATAAAAAAGAAATGATTGTTACATATAATGCTAATTGAAAGATTGATAGTTCAATTCTTTTTTTCCTAAACTTTAAAATAATTGGGCGTTGTGGGATTTCTTTATTAAAAAGAACAGATAAATAGTTTGATTTGTATCTATCTCCAATATTTGAAATCTTATCTACAATTATAGGATATGCAATACCCAAAATTGCAATATCAATTGCTATACAAATTTCAACTATGTAATTTATTGTCATTCAAGTTTTTGTTTTAGCTTGTGGCTAACAGGCCACTACATAAAGCGAGTGCGGCATTTTGCTGGATAGCCTGTATTTATTTTTTAATTGATTGTTTAAATATACACTTATTTGTGAATCTGTCGCCGCGCATAGAGCTTTCAAAAATGTCGTATTCGCGTTATGTAATAGTTGTGGCTGGTTGCAACTACGTGTGAGCTTTCTATACTTAAGATGTATGCCCTAGGCATTTTTGAGTAGTGGCCTGTGGCGGCTGATTGAGTAGGGTGGGAGCTTTAAAATCCTAGCTAGTTTGCTCTATGATCCATCTATCTGTGCCAGATCTTTGATTATTGCTCTTACAATCGCTCTAAAACCCATTTTGAAGCGTAGCCATACGATTGCGGTAATCACCAAGTATACAACTGCCTTTTGTGAAGCTTATTTTATCGTGAACTGCGAGCCCTTGGGCAATCAGCCGCCACGTGTTTGTATATGGTTTGTTGCGTGGTTTAAGCACCTAATTTAGCAAATAAAAATCGAATAGAAAATCCGCGAGGATTTTCGTAAGTAGGCTAGAACTAGCAATAAATTATATACGGTGTTGCCCACAGTACTTTTTAAGTAATGTTATTCCAATCAATCTTGGTATTCCACTTTTATTTTCTTCATCAAACCATTCTTTCAGTTCCAGCAGTTCAAATCCGTTTTCATTTGCAACTTCTAAATATTCAGATATGTGATGAACATAAGTTTCTAATTCCTGTGTTCCGTTTTCCGTCTCAAATTTGGCTTTACTTCCTGAATATTGTTTAAATGGATGAAGCTCGCTAATGAAAAAAAGTCCTCCATTTTTTAATTTTTTATTCGCTTGGTTGAATACAAAGTTCAGATTTTCAATATGTTCAAGTACTAAACTACAAGTAATTAAATCCGCATAATTATTTTCAATATTCCATTCAGCAGTTAAGTCCGCTTTTCGAAATTCAACTCGCTCATCTTTGATTTTGTTTTTTGCTTTATTCAACATTTCTTGGGCAAAGTCCAATCCTATAATTTCATCCGCTTTCTTTAGTAAAAAGATTGTGTTTTTTCCAGTTCCGCAACCTAATTCGATAACTGATGAAAATTCAAATTTATTTAAAGTTTCGATTGTAGATTTTGTATCTAAATCTCTCGTTTTATTTGAATTCGTATCATATTGGTCAGCCCAAATATTATATGCTTTATCTATGTTCATTTATTTCACGATTTTTTTTTCGTATTGTGGGCAACAGGCCACTACATAAAGCGAGTGCGGCATTTTGCTGGTTAGCCTGTTTTTTGTTTTTTAATTGATGGTTTAAATATACACTTATTTGTGAATCTGTCGCCGCGCATAGAGCTTTCAAAAATGTC
>NZ_JBHSHB010000019.1:0-2435 GCF_042652845.1 Dokdonia genika
CTATGCGCGGCGACAGATTCACAAATAAGTGTATATTTAAACAATCAATTAAAAAACAAAAAACAGGCACACCAGCAAAATGCCGCACTCGCTTTATGTAGTGGCCTGTTGGCAACAAGCTGAAAAATGAGAACGATAAACAGCAAAATTATAGGGGAATTAAAACAAAACGACCAATTTGAGGATTGGTGGGAAAGTGAACTCATTGAAATTCCGTTTTTTGATAACAAGAGAATGAAAATCACTTTTATGGACTTCATTCCTGAACGTGATACTGAATTTATTAAAGAAGCAGATAAAGCCTTAAAAACGTTTTTAAAAAAATCTGAATCTGATAGATTATTAATATCGAATCTCGCTTACGAAAACTGTATGGAATTTCTAAACGCAGTTGAATTTGATGAAGAAGACCAACCTCTTTGGGATATAAAAGACAAAAATCAAATTTGGAAATTTATTTATCCTCAAGATATTTATGTAACAAGAAGTCACGACAAATTTGAAATTATATATCTGAATTTAGCTTGTGAGTGTGAATGGGAACAAGAACACGGACTTCAACTTTTGTTTAAAGAAGGTGAAAAATTGACAAGAATAAGTGAACAAGATGGACATATAACGGAATCTGACTCTTATGAAAAACCTATTATTGAAAATAACGAGTTTAACCAATTGAACTTGAACGAAAACGAAAATAAAACAAAATCGGAATGGTGGAAATTTTGGAAATAAAGCCAGATTGCCAACACCGTATATAATTTATTGCTGGCTTCTTGCCTACTTACGAAAGTCCTCGCGGACTTTCTTGGTCGGTAATTATTTACTAAATTAGTTGCTTAAACCACGCAACAAACCATATACAAACACGTGGCGGCTGATTGCCCAAGGGCTCGCAGACCACGATAAAATAAGCTACACAAAAGGCAGTTGCATACTTGGTAATTACCGCAATCGTATGGCTACGCTTCAAAATCGGTTTAAGAGCGATTGTAAGAGCAAAAATCAAGGATTTGGCACAGATGGATCATAGAGCAAATCTCCTAGGATTTTAAAGCTCCCACCCTACTCAATCAGCCGCCACAGGCCACTACTCAAAAATGCCTAGGGCATACATCTTAAGTATAGAAAGCTCACACGTAGTTGCAACCAGCCACAACTATTACATAACGCGAATACGACATTTTTGAAAGCTCTATGCGCGGCGACAGATTCACNGCCTTAATTAGAGAAAAACCCAGAAATGATATTCAATAACAGAAAAAGAAAACAAGCAGTAAAAGACTTTTTTGAATATGTAGAATCTGAATTCTTAACTAATGAAGAAGATTCAGAAGTCATTAATGGAATAAAAAAACAACTTAAAAACGGATTTGAATTAATCGAAAATAATGAATGGGGAATCGCTTTTGAAAACCTCTCATCAGAATTAGTTGAACATTACATTATAGTTGACAGAAAGGGAAATGATTTAGTAAAAAAAGTAATTAAACTCTGTAAATTAAGTGAGAAATGGGAATTTGATTTAAGGAGAATAAATTCACTTGGTTATAAAATGGGAAGTTGGAAATTAACAGATTCAGAAAAATTAGCCAAAGAAAACAAATACACTTTTTACAAACCAAGTAGAGAAATATTAAAAAACCTGAAAATTGGTGATATTGTAAAACTCACATTTGAATTTGAATCATCTAATTCAGAACATCCAGGAGCAGAAAGAATGTGGGTTGAAATTACTGAAATTAATAAAGGAAAATTTAAAGGAACTTTGGATAATCATCCATTTTATCTTCACGAATTATATGCAGGAGACGAAATAGAATTTGAATATAAACATATAATTGACCACGATTTAGGATTATCTGAACCGAATCTTGTAGACAAATATTATGATAGGTGCTTTGCTACAAATAAAGTGTTGTATGAAAATGCACCCATCAATTATATTTATAGAGAGGAGCCAATGGAAAAGGATGAAGAAAGGGATTATATAGATACTGGTTGGAGAATATTATCAGGTGACGAATCTGATGAATATATGGAAGACGTAGAAAATATTAGTTTAGTCTCGATTGGTTCAGTTTTATCAAGAGATGATTCTTTCATTGACTTACTCGATTCTGAAATTGGTACAAGTTTTGAACGGAATGAAAATGGAATATTTGAAAAAATTAACGAATAATAACTAAGGCTAACACCGTATAAAATTAATTGCTAGTGCAGGCTTACTTACGAAAATCCTCGCGGATTTTCTATTCGGTTTGTATTTGCTAAATTAGGTGCTTAAAACACGCAACTAATCTTATACAACAACGTGGCGGCTGATTGCCCAAGGGCTCGCAGTTCACGATAAAATAAGCTTCACAAAAGGCAGTTGTATACTTGGTTATTACCGCAATCGTATGGCTACGCTTCAAAATAGGTTTAAGAGCGATTGT
>NZ_JBHSHB010000020.1:0-2458 GCF_042652845.1 Dokdonia genika
CACGTAGTTGCAACCAGCCACAACTATTACATAACGCGAATACGACATTTTTGAAAGCTCTATGCGCGGCGACAGATTCACAAATAAGTGTATATTTAAACAATCAATTAAAAAACAAAAAACAGGCTAACCAGCAAAATGCCGCACTCGCTTTATGTAGTGGCCTGTTGCCACACATTTAAACAAAATCAATGAGAAGAATTTTTTTCACAATTTTAGCCGCTTTAGGAATAAATTTTGGAGCGAAATCACAAACTGAAAAGCTAGATAGCGGATTAAAAAATACCCTAAAAATTACGGCTAACCGATTTGAAAATAAAAATCACGCATTTCTGATAAATTTAGCAAAAGACAATACTGTTATAATGCAAGTTGTCCACGGAGCACTAATTGAACAAACAGCCACACCAGAAAACTCATTCAACTTCTCGATAAATCTGACTTTTGATAACGAAATGGAAAAGTTGGCTAAATTCCGAACGTTGGAAATGTTTGATGATTTTGAGTATTATGAATTTGACGGAATTCCTTGTTTCGCAATTAATATGGGTAACAACCAAGAGAAAACCCAAAAGGTGTTATTGGAAATACTAAACAAAGTTTACGGATTTGAAAACTCAGATATATTTGAATTCGAAATATATGACCAAGGACCAGTCAGACGCTAAAAAAAACGTGTGGCAACAATACCTAAACGTAATGCGGGTTTTTGGGCATAATCGAAAGGTCTGTGTATATTTATAAAGTCGCTAAATCTTTGGGATTTAGCTTTGGACAAGAAAAAATAAAACTAAACCAAAAGCTTTAGCTTCGTGCGCAGCCGGAAACGAAAAGTTTCCTTGCCTCCGCACTACGCTTAGCCGCAACGTGGCGGCTGATTGCCCAAGGGCTCGCAGTTCACGATAAAATAAGCTACACAAAAGGCAGTTGCATACTTGGTTATTACCGCAATCGTATGGCTACGCTTCAAAATCGGTTTAAGAGCGATTGTAATAGCAAAAATCAAGAATTTGGCACAGATGGATCATAGAGCAAATCTCCTAGGATTTTAAAGCTCCCACCCTACTCAATCAGCCGCCACAGGCCACTACTCAAAAATGCCTAAAGGTTACAAATCTCAATTATAGAAAGCTCACACGTAGTTGCAACCAGCCACAACTATTACATANCACAAATCCAAAATTCATTGTATATTTAGTCCAAACAAATCAAGACCACAAAGTAAAGCAAACCAGTAAAATGCCGCACTCGCTTTATGTAGTGGCCTGTTAGGCAACATTTAAAGAAACACCGTGAATAAGACACTGATTTTATTATTAATTATTTTAATCTTCACTTCTTGCGATGTGAAAACAAAGACGTTGAAATCCGAAATTCAAACGCAAAATGACACCATTGTTGGAGTGAAAAATTATGACAAAAAAGGAAGAATAATTTTTAATAAAACAACTCAAATTATTGAGAATTGGAATAATGATTTAATGACTTGGATAACTGCCGATTTTTACTCAAATGACAAAAAAATATATAGTTATTACGCACATTCAAACCTGACACTCAACAAGACTATTTATGACTATGATTCGGAAAATAATCTTCGTGAAACTTACACAGTAAGTGTTCCAAAACCAACAGACAGAAAACGAAATCCCTACAAAGAGATATACGTTATTAATAGTTCTGATTCTTTGAAAAATTATATCGAATCACGTTTAGTAAATTTAGACACATTAAGAAAAACATTTGACTCAAAACGAGAAAAGGACAAATTCTACCTAACCTATAGAGATAAAAACGGATATTCAACTAAAGAGTTTTGGACAATTATCGACAGTATAGAAATTTCAAAAACTATCGAGAAATACAATGATGAAAATCTTTTAATTTCCTCTTATAAAAGAACAAGATACAACGAAGGAATCGATTCTTATAAATACAATGAAAATGGTCAACTAATTGAGGAAATAGAAAAATACGACATAGATAATGATGGATTTCAGAAAAAAGTGCATAATTACAATAAAGACAAATTAATTAAGACATTGTTTTACCACGATAATAATTTAGCATTCACGTATGAATATATTTATGAGGACACTTTATTAGTGCGTAAAATCAATAAACGAATAACTAATTCAAAAGGTTTTTCTAATAGAAAAAGAGAAGAAATAATCGAATATGAATATCGTTATTATGAATAAAAAACGTTGCCTAACACCGTATATAATTTATTGCTAGTTCAAGCCTACTTACGAAAATCCTCGCGGATTTTCTATTCGGTTTTTATTTGCTAAATTACGTACTAAACCACGCAACAAACCATATACAAACACGTGGCGGCTGATTGCCCAAGGGCTCGCAGTTCACGATAAAATAAGCCACACAAAAGACAGTTGCATACTTGGTTATTACCGCAATCGTATGGCTACGCTTCAAAATCGGTTTAAGAGCGATTGTA
>NZ_JBHSHB010000021.1:0-3499 GCF_042652845.1 Dokdonia genika
GACATTTTTGAAAGCTCTATGCGCGGCGACAGATTCACAAATAAGTGTATATTTAAACAATCAATTAAAAAACAAAAAACAGGCACACCAGCAAAATGCCGCACTCGCTTTATGTAGTGGCCTGTTGGGCACAATAAAAAGGAATGGAAGAAAATATAATAAAGCTTAAGAAAAAATTAGAAGGTTCAAATATTTCGTTTGAGGAAATTGTACCTGAAAATCCAGATTTTCCTAATAGGATAGTCTTTGAAATTCCCTCCGCTAGAGAGAAAAACGAGTGTTTGTTAATTTTTAGAGAAGAACCTCTGAACCAAGCTTTAGATTGCGAATTTGAAAAATTTCGTTTTATCCAAGGTTATGAAGCTATTTGGTCAAAAGAAAATCAAATTATTGAAGCAGAGATAAGTAATGTTGATAATCCTTCAAGATTCTTTTTTAATAGACTCGATGAGCTAATTAATAAACCTGAAGAAGTTGATGATGATGAAGAAACCGAAGAAGTCGTATCAATCAACCTACCTTCAATAGATGGCTACATTCTCACTATTGGTTATTGTTCTAAAGAATTTGGTTTTTTGTCAGGTAGCAGAGAGCGAGGACCTAGAAGAGGAATTTCAAGAAGAATTACTATTAAAATTCAAAATTCAAAAATTTCCACTCACGACAGAGCTCTTGAGATTTTAGAAAAAATAGCAAATTCTATATTTTTTCAAATAGATTTAGCATTTGAAATTCCAATAAGTCTTCAAACACAACGAGAAAGTTGGATAGAAAGAACGCAAAAGAGAAGAAGGAAACAACTTTTCGTAGATGAATCAGCAACCATATCAGAACCAAAATACGAATATGATTCTGAACCAATTTCTCTTTATTGGTATGCTAAAGAATCAGGTCAAATGCCTATTTTTCAATATCTCGCTTTTTATCAAACTACTGAATTCTATTTCCCAATTTATTCAAGTTTTGAAGCTAAACAAAAAATTCAGGGATTAATTAAAGATCCAAGATTTAATCCTAATAGAGATGCTGACATAACAAAAATTATATCTACGATAAATGCTAATGGTGGAGGTAAGTCATTTGGTAAAGAGAGAGACCAACTTAAAGCAACGATTTCTGCGTGTACAAATAATATTGAATTAAAAGATTTCTTCAGTTCTGACCAAAATCGTTTTGACTTCTTTGCCGAAAACAAAGGAAAAAATTTAGCTAAACATAAATTATCCGTGAAAAACGAAACTGCAGATTTAGTTGCTGAAGTTAGTGAAAGGATTTATGAAATAAGATGTAGAATAGTACATTCAAAAGCTTCTGAAGGAGACTTTGAAGTTTTGCTTCCTTATTCGAATGAAGTTAAAAAAATGAATTACGATATTGAACTAATAGAATTTATAGCAAGAAAAGTACTAATAACTAGTAGTCGACCTATAAAATTATAAATACTGTGCCCAACAATGGCTATAAGTAATTGCTTGTTCTCGCCTACTTCTGAAAATCCTTGCGGATTTTCAGTTTGGTGTGTACTTGCAAAGTTAAGTGATAACCCACGCAACTACTCATAGCCGAGACCGTGGCGGCTGATTGCCCAAGGACTCGCAGTTCACGATAAAATAAGCTTCACAAAAGGCAGTTGTATACTTGGTTATTACCGCAATCGTATGGCTACGCTTCAAAATAGGTTTTAGAGCGATTGTAAGAGCAATAATCAAAGATCTGGCACAGATGGATCATAGAGCAAATCTGCTAAGATTTTAAAGCNGCCATTCATTGCAGAACGCACTCAAACTTGATTAAAATACTTTGGAAACTAAAAAGAAATCGGAAATATTTAAATTACTGAACTCAATTGGACTGAATATTTTAGTAATTATTGTCGGAACAATTATAGCTTTAATCTTTGGATTGAGGACAGCTTCGAATATGCCTGCAAGTGCAAATATGGGAGCATTTATTCCGATAATGAAAGCAATACTTTACGGTTTTATAACTCTAATAGCTTATTTGAGTTTTAGAAAACCTTTAAAAGACTATAGTTGGTTAATTACATTAATAGGAATCATTATTACGATTTATTCATCAACAAACATATAATTCGGAATTATATCAAGTTTGCGGAATTGAAAATTAGAACGTGGAAAAATTAGAGCAATATTATAAAGGAGATGATAGTTGGAATAAATACTCAAGTATTTTTGGAGAGGATTGGACTGATTCTGATTTTCAAAAAGAATTATTAGTTCTTGTCAACAATCAAATTGATTTAGCCAAAGTTATTTACTATCACAATACTGAAAATAGTATAAATTGGCTGAATTCAAAAGTTCCGGCTTTGAATTACTTAACACCTTTGGAATGTTTAAAAGACATTGAATTGACCAAAAGATTAAAGGTTTGTTTAATGAGAATTAAATAAAAAATAAAACAACGAAATGGCAACAACGTGTATAATTAATTGCTTGGGCAATTGCCTACTTGGAAAATTCCTTCGGAATTTTCTCGCGTTCGTTTTTGTTTACTAAATTAGTTGCTTAAACACGCAACTAACCATACACAAAACCGTTGTGGTGCATTTACCAAAACGAACGCTGGAATCAAAAACTGACTAAAACCGAACTGAAATTTAAATGAATTTTTCACGACATTGTGATTTATGCGAAAACCAAATAACGAGTCTTGAAAAAGGATTGACTTGTAATTTGACCAATAAAAAACCTGATTTTAATAATACTTGCTCAAAAATTACACTCGACAAAAAATTTCAAGAAAAATTAGAAATTGCTAATCTCGAATTGGAAATAATACGCAGAAGCCAAAAGTCAACACATCTAACTTTCTACGGCACAATAATTATTGGTTTTCTTTTAATACTTCTTGGGTACTTTTTATCTGACTGGAAAATATTTAGCTTGTATCTATGGTACGTGAAAATTGGAATGATTGGAGCTGGATTTTCATTTCTGGCAGCTGCTTACTCTAAACTGAATAAATATAGAAGAGAATATAAAAAAGCGGAAATGGAAAAAAACAAAATTGATGAAGTCCTAAATAAATATGGAATTTCATATCAAGAAAACTTTGAATTTAAAGAAAAAATTCACGGAACTCAAGAAGTAATTGTGAATTTTGATTTTAAAAATTGGACAAAAATAAAAACAACAAATTCTTATAAATTTGACTATTAAAAGTAAAAAAAACGACACCACAACAATGTGTATAATTCATTGCTAGTTATAGCCTACTTACGAAAGTCCTCGCGGACTTTCTATCTGTGATTTATTTGCTAACTTTAGTGCTGAAACACGCAACGAAATCATACACTAGACCGTGGCGGCTGATTGCCCAAGGGCTTGCAGTTCACGACAAAATAAGCTACACAAAAGGCAGTTGTATACTTGGTTATTACCGCAATCGTATGGCTACGCTTCAAAATAGGTTTAAGAGCGATTGTAAGAGCAAAAATCAAGGTTCTGGCACAGATGGGTCATAGAGCAAACTAGCT
>NZ_JBHSHB010000022.1:0-69015 GCF_042652845.1 Dokdonia genika
TGTTAATAATATTAACTCCTCACAACTCGAAATATCCGGTCAATAATAAACTTCTAGTTTTCAAATTCTTTGTAATAATACCCGAAAGTATTAATACGCGCTGTCAATTCAATAAGTCAATGAACTTTTCCTAATTCCTAAAAACTAGAAAATCAATGTTAATGCAAGAGGAATCGAACCCCTTTTTATCCTTCCAAAACATTCAAAAAAATTACTTGAACTTCGCTAGATATGTTACTGTTTCTCTAAGCGGGTGCAAATATACAACTGTTTTTAATACTGACAACTTTATTTTGAAAAAAAATTATTTTTTTTCTGAAGCAACAAAAACAACAATCTTTAAGAACAACTCCTACAAATAAACCTCCATTTGTTAGCGGCTGCAAAACTACAACCTTTTTTGACTTTACAAACTATCTTTTGAAAATAATTTGAAATAAATTTTGTAGCCAATTAAACAGACATTTACAAGAACTACCGCTCACATTTAAACGGACGGCAAAGATACACAGAAGTTCAAGCCTGACAAGTATTTTTTAAATAAATTTTAAAATATTTTACAAACCACTGATCTTCTATACCTTAAATAATATGAATTATATCTTCTCTTGGAGTGAGATCAACATTATAGTAATTAGGGCATACTATGAAGGAAAAAAAGACGCGAATTATCTTTTGCGAAAGCGTAAAAGGTACGCTACACTATTAAATAGTATAATATATAGGTACTACTCTACTTTATCTGACTTCCACTTATTGGACAATTCTAAGAATTGAAAATCTAGCGCTGTAGGTTGTGGCTCAAGTATGCCTGATTGAAAAGAGCGCTGCAGTATATCTTCTATAAGATAGTCTTCTTGTTCTTGCTCTGGATTGAACTCTCTTTTAAGTGAAAGGTCAAAAGCACTTGCTGTGGTATTATACCAAAAGGCTCTCCATCCACTACGCAGCCTCTTTATAAGATCAAAGGCTGTCTCTCCTGTTTGACGATGGATCAGTTTAATAAGTATTTGACCTTCGGTTCTCGTTAACTTTTTGAGCTCTGTAGAAAACTCTCCTTCTAAATACTTGTGTATAATCTTTGTGTACTTTTTTCTTGCGCGCTTACCTTCTATTGAGTCTAGTCTTTCATTGAGCGCCACTAGCCTATCTGCCGCTAGCTTTGCATAAGGGAACACTTTTCTGGTTTTACGACGTAATATAAGGTAACGCCTACGCTCTGTATTATTTTTAAATTTTAGTCTTTTGAAAACGATTACCTCATTGAGATCTATAGAGCTCCTAGGTATAGTGTCGCCTTCTATAATATAGTATTCGGTTGTTGTGGCTGTGGTGTCACTTGTTGTGATTTGCGCTTGAGCTAGCGCAAAAGGGAATAATAATATTATAATGTATGTATATATGCGCATTTGTTTATTTCGCTTTAAGCTAAAATCATTCCAAAATTAAAGATTAGAGTGCTATAACGTCATTAACTCTTGGTTAATATTCTTACTTTTAAAAAAAATATTATTCTATGGCTTCAAAAAGCATTTTAAATAAAAAGTCTTTAGACTTTCTTGAGAGTTACCTAAACAACGCAGCTCCTACAGGCTATGAATGGGATGGACAGAAATTATGGATGGATTATCTAAAACCATATGTAGATGAGTTTATCACAGACACCTACGGCACGGCGGTTGCGGTAATAAATCCAGAGGCACAATATAAGGTTGTAATAGAAGGTCACGCAGATGAGATCTCTTGGTATGTAAATTATATAGCAGATAATGGTCTTATATATGTAATACGTAACGGCGGGAGTGATCACCAGATTGCACCTTCTAAGATTGTAAACGTGCATACTAAAAACGGAATTGTAAAAGGAGTTTTTGGTTGGCCAGCAATACATACTCGTAATAAAGCAAAAGAAGAAGCACCAAAACCTGACAATATCTTTATAGACATAGGAGCAAAAGATAAAGAGGAGGTAGAAAAAATGGGTGTTCACGTAGGTTGTGTAATTACCTATCCAGACACCTTCCATATTCTTAATGACGATAAATTTGTGTGTAGAGCGATAGATAACCGCGCTGGTGGTTTTATGATTGCAGAGGTAGCGAGACTTCTACACGAGAATAAAAAGAAACTACCTTTTGGACTCTATATCACAAACTCGGTACAAGAAGAGATAGGACTACGTGGTGCACAAATGATTGCAGAACGTATAAAACCAGATGTTGCCATTGTCACAGATGTTACTCACGACACTACAACACCTATGATAGATATGAAAAAACAGGGACACGCAGAGATAGGCAAAGGCCCTGTAGTTGCTTATGCTCCTGCTGTACAACAAAAACTACGTGACCGTATTACAGAGACTGCAGAGAAGAAAGAGATTCCTTTCCAGAGAGCTGCCCTCTCTCGCGCTACGGGCACAGATACAGATGCATTTGCTTATAGTGGTAGTGGCGTAGCCTCTGCTCTTATATCATTACCATTAAGATATATGCATACTACTGTTGAGATGGTACATCGTGAAGATGTCGAGAATGTTATAAAACTTATTTATGAAACGCTGCTTACTATAGAAGATGGTGAGACGTTTTCATATTTTGAATAGTTCGCTTTCGCGAAAAAACTAAAACTATACAGGCTAATTTCTATGTTGAAATTAGCCTTTTTTTGTGTCTAATTATAAACCTTACTAATAGCACATATCCGTGATATCAATATCCATAAACCTGCATTAAATAACATAGAAAGACCTATACAAGTAGAATAATCACCACAACATTACTACATCATCACTTTGAAAATCTGAATTTCACGAAAAAACTCTAACTTTAATATCGTTAAAATCAAGACCCAAAACCTCTTTATTCTCAACAATAAGGGTTAATTAAAGTGATATTCTTAATCATTACAACTATTTGCAGAGGAGTGTATAGTTTTTGTTTACTAAGAACTAACAAATAGTCTTCATCTTAACAATATCTTTACATAACGATTAACACAACAAAAATATATAGAGAATAAATTCTCCATTATTATTTTAAACCAAACATAAAACAATCGCTGTATGAAACATTATATGTTGAGCATATTTTTGATTTTGAACTCACTAGCTTTATTTGCACAAAGCACTACAGTTACCATAAATACTGATAGTGATGGACAAAAATTAATGGTTAATGGTGAGCCATTTATCATTAATGGTATGAACTGGGACTACATCCCAGTAGGCCAAACTGTCGCTACCACCTCATATCAATTCTGGAAACAGTCTGATGATGTAATAAAAGCCGCTTTAGACCCTGAAATGGAGTTGCTTAAAAATATGGGGGTAAATACAATAAGACAATACGTCGGGGTACCACCTAGATGGGTAACCTATATATATGACAACTATGGTATTTATACAATGATTAATCACCCCTTTGGCCGTTATGGACTCACCATAAACGGAACTTGGAAACCTAATACAGATTATAGTGATCCAGATGTAAGAGCAGTCTTATTAAAAGAAACAGCTCAAATGGCTAAAGACTTCAAAAATACAAGAGGCCTGCTATTATACTTGTTAGGTAATGAAAATAACTACGGTCTTTTTTGGGATGGTGCAGAAACAGAAGATATTCCTGAAGCAAATAGCCGAGTAAAGCCAAGGGCTCGAGCAATGTACAAGCTCTTTAATGAAGCTACGGTTGCTATGAAGGAAATTATAGAAGACAAGCCTATAGCACTTTGTAATGGCGATTTATTATTCTTAAATATTATAGCAGAAGAATGTCCTGATGTAGATATTTATGGAACAAATATGTATCGAGGTGTTTCTTTTGGAGATGCTTTTGAAAGAGTTAAGACTACGTACGGAAAGCCTTTACTCTTTACAGAATTTGGAGCAGACGCATTTAATGCAATCCAAAATCAAGAAGATCAAAAAGCTCAGGCTTACTATATGCTGGGTAACTGGAAAGAGATTTATGAAAATGCAGCTGGTCTAGATAAAGCGCAAAACTCAATAGGAGGTTTTACATTTCAGTTTAGTGATGGCTGGTGGAAGTACGGCCAAACTAAAAATCTAGATATACACGATAATAATGCCTCGTGGTCTAATGGAGGATACACTTATGATTTTATAGAAGGTGAAAACAATATGAATGAGGAGTGGTTTGGAATCTGTGCAAAAGGTCCTACAAACATTAACGGTCTTTACACCCTGTACCCAAGAGCCGCCTACTATTCTTTAAAAGAAGCTCATACTTTTAATCCATACGCTAGCAATAATGACAGTTCAAGTGTAGAAAATCACTTTGATGCAATACAAATAATGGATGCTGTACTAAGGGCTAGAGGTGACAAAGCAGCCTCTGGAACCGCAGGAGGTGAAAAAATTAAGATAAGCACATTAAGAGCTGAGTTTACAACATTTAATACTGGTGGTAAACGTATTACCACTCCAGAAAATGCTGACCAAAACAACCCTACTACTTTTCCAGACCAATTAGGTTTTGATAATATGGAGTCATATTATGTTGGTGTTGAAGCAAACCCTACTCCAGGCTTAAGAGCTAATGTAGAGGTGAATGTTTTAGGAAATGTAGCTGGCAATCCTATAGATGAAATCTTTTTTGAAAACAGAGGAAGGCCTACCGTTGTAAATTCTAACAATGGTGATGTAGTTCTTACAGATAATAATAGAGTGCAAATTTATCAAGCAGAATTTGACTGGAGTACAAAATATGCCGATATCAAAGGGTTTTATAGAACTGGACACTATCACTGGGGATATGAAGGTGATTTCTTTGGCCTATATCCTGAAGCAAACTATGGCCCTAACATTGACATATATAATGGCGTAGCTCCTTTTGGATTTGAATTTGAAGGTAAGAAGGATTTCAAAGGACTAAAAGCAGCATTCGGTCCAGAATTATGGTGGGGCGCAAACCCCGCAGTACTTTTAAAGTACCAAAAGCAAATAGGTAAGTACAATCTTGCTGCTATTTTTCACGAAGACATAGCAGATCCAGGAGTGGGTGTATCATCTGTAGCAATACCTCAACCTAGNATGGAAGAGACTATCAAATAGTAAAGACTGATGCAGATGGGAATACCGATGTATTTATAAACACGGTAGACGCTGGTGATAACTGGGGAGGAAAAGCAAAAGTAACCTATGCAGGAGGAAAATTTAACTGGTATGCTCAAGGGGCAGCACAAGGGCTTGTGGCATTTGGGGGTGCAGATTACACAAAGACATTTACAGGCTGGAGACTTAAAGACAGCGGAAGCGGTAATCAATATAACTTCTTAACAGGGTTTACATATCAAATAGGTAATTTTCAAATAGCACCTAACTTTTTATGGCAAGAGCCTCTTGTAGATCCAATCCCACTTGGAGCTCCAGCTCCTGCTCGCTCTAGAAACATTATAGAAGATCCATTTGTTGTGAGAGATAATAGAAAGACAACAGCCGGAGAGTTACTTTTAACCTTTGACCCAACTCCAGGAACGTGGTTTTACGAGTGGGATAATGACCGATCAGAAGATGCGCCATTTGCAGCAAGTCTAGGCTTTGTATATCGTCACTTACCTACTACACAAGATGCAGCTATTGGATTCTTTGGCGATAGTCGTGTTCCTGTGGCGTTTGCATCTGCACCATCTGCACAAGATTTATGGGAGTTTAATGGTAGAATAGTTTCTAAAATAAGTCCAGATTTTGGAGTTATTGCAAACTTTTTTGGAGGTAATGGACAAGCAAGAGGTAGTGATGACAGAGTTATTTATCGATATGGTACAGACGTACGTGTTGTGTATAACAAATTTAAATTAATGAGTGAGGTGAAAATAGACGACTGGGGTCCTTTTGATTTTCATAGAGACTTTAACCTCACTTACCCATTCCAATTTAAAGTAGACCTCTCTACTACTCTTGGAAAACCAGGATGGTTTATTTTACCTAATACTCGCTTAGGAGTACGTTACACCTGGCGATCACTAGATAATTTCTCTCCTAGATATGAGTTTATGAGCCCTATTGACTTGGGCTTGCCTAACGGTAATGAGTGGGAGATTAGAACATACTTACATATTAACATTGGTAAATAATTACAAGATGAAAAAGATACTTACTATAAAAAACATAAATTATCTCCTCACTACACTTTTTGTAGTGCTTAACTATGGTTGCGCACCAGATGAAGATAATTTACAAGAGGCCACTTTCCCAAATAATGGAGACGTCTTTATAGATACCTTTAGTGCAGGATTAGAATATGCGGCCTTTGGAGACTCTAAAGTAACAGCTTTTGATGTCGATACAGATGTTGTCTTTGAAGGTAGTGCAGCAATGAGGTTTGATATTCCTAATACGACAGATCCAGAAGGAGGATATGCAGGTGGGATTTTTACCACAGCTATAGGTAGAGACTTAACAGACTATAATGTTCTTTCTTTTTATGCAAGAGCATCTAGAGGCGAGATTGTTGATCAAATAGGTTTTGGACTAACCTTTCAAGGAGAAGTTTATAGAACACAGGTAAATAACCTTGAGGTAGGTACAGGCTGGCAACAGTATTTCATCCCTATCCCAAATGCGGCAAAACTCACAGAAGAGAGCGGAATGTTTTGGTATGCCGAGGCCTCAAATAATGGAGAGTCATACCAGTTATGGATAGACGAAGTAAAGTTTGAAAACTTAAATACTATTTTACCATTAAGTGCAGCAATTTTAGAAGGTCAAGACCAAGTTACCTCAGCTACTGTAGGCAATCAAGTAGCTATTACCGGCGGTTACAGCACCTTTAATATGCCTAATGGTATAGAGCAGCGAGTTGAAAGTGCATCTGCATATTTTGATTATAACTCTACAAACGAAACAGTTGCTACTGTAAATGACCTAGGCGTTGTAACAGTAAACGGTTCTAACGGTGTTGCCACTATCACTGCAACACTTAATGATATTAATGCTCAAGGCTCGTTAAGCATAGGTATGGAAGAACTTCCTCCTACTCCTAATGTAGACGACTCAGATGCTGCTCAAGTAACTTTTCCTGTTGGGTTTGAATCTACCTCATTGGTTTATGACATTATAGGTTTTGAGGGAGCAGCTTCTGCCGTAGAAGGAAATCCAAGTGCAACGGGCATTAACCCCACACAAACTGTTCTAAGAACTACAAAGACGGTAGGCGCTCAGTTTTTTGCAGGGACATTACTTAATCTTGACGCTCCTATAGATTTTTCGGCATCTGAGATTATAAGTATAAAAACGCTCTCTCCTAAGGCAAATATCCCTGTAAGAATGGCTCTAGAAAACCAAGCTATAGGTGGCGACTCTCAAGTTGTACTAGATATTAACACCACTACTGTAAATGAATGGGAAGAGCTTCTATTTAACTTTACTGGTCAGCTAGACCCTAGTATTAATTACGATCGTATTATCTTATTTTTTGAATTTATTCCTGATTTACAAGGTGATGGATCTACATATTATTATGACGACCTTATTGTAGTAGGATCTGATCCGGTAAATGACGGTGGAGATACTGGTGGAAATACTGGAGATAATCTCTTGTCTAATGGAGACTTTGAGAGTGGTATGGTAGATTGGTTTGGCAACGCATTTAACGTTCAAGAAGACGGTGGTAACAGCTTTAATTTTGCAAATGTGATGGTCGCTGGTAATGCCTTTGATGTAAACTTAAGTCAAGGCCTAGAGATAACACAAGGCGCAACGTATACCTTAACTTTTGATGCTTCATCAGACGGTGACCGTACTTTAATTGCAGGTATAGGTCTTAATGAGGCTCCTTTTGAGGCTGTAATTGAGACTGTAAATCTCACAACTACTACACAAACATTTACACTTACCCTAGAGGCTAGCACTTTCGGGAGTTCAAACTCACGTGTGCTTTTTGATATGGGGGCAGAAACAGGTGTGGTGGTTATAGACAACGTTTCGCTCGTACTTAATTAATAGCTACTAGTGTATTTTAAAAAAATTATACCGCTTTCGCGAAAGCGTAATTAAAAAAATAGCAATGAAAAATAATATAATAGTAATCACGGCAACCTTATGTGTGCTAGCCATCATACTCGCTTGCACAGATGATGAGGGTAATAATGTAGGTTTATCAAATCTTACGCTTGTTTTTGAAGATGAGTTTAACGGTGAGGCTGGCGCTTCTATAAATACTGATAACTGGAATTTTGACATAGGTACTGGTAATAATGGCTGGGGTAATAATGAGTTGCAATATTATACAGATAGACCAGAAAATGTCTCTCTAGATGGTGCTGGTAATATGATTATTACAGCGCGTAGAGAAACTTTTCAGGGTTCACCTTTTACCTCTGCACGTATCAATACAAAGGATAAAGTAGAGCAAAAATATGGCCGTTTTGAAGCTCGTATTAAAATGCCTGGTGGTCGTGGTATCTGGCCTGCGTTCTGGATGCTAGGGAGTAATATTGAAACTCAAGCAGATGATGATCCAGCAACAGTGCAGTGGCCTTTTGTAGGAGAAATTGATATTACAGAAATGAGAGGGCAAGAACCTGAAATCACTTTAGGTAGCATACACGGGCCAGGGTATTCTGGTGGTAATGCAATATCTGGAAGCTACACACTGGAGGATGATAGGTTTGACGCAGATTTTCACGAGTATGCTATAGAGTGGACACCTACTTATATAGATTATTTTATAGACGGTATTCGTTTTAATAGAATTGCAAAGGAGGATATTCCGCAAGATGCAGACTGGGTTTTTGATGATCAGCCATTTTTTATGTTGCTTAACGTTGCTGTAGGCGGAAACTTTGTAGGATTTCCAGTAGATACTACTCCCCTACCACAGCAAATGGTAGTAGACTATGTACGTATATACAGCACTAACGATTAAATCCTTTATAATAGGATAAATAACTAACACTTGTAGCAGCGCCACATATAAATATATGTAGTGTATTACCCACTTATAATATAACGTAAACAACTCATATCAATCTGTTTACACAAAGTATAGATACTTAAAACGCATCCATATGACACATCAACCTATTTATATAGGAAGTACTCCTATTGCCGTTTCCCAAAACGAAACAAAAGGAGAACTAGTAAATTTTGACAATGAAGTTTACTATAAAATCACTAATAGTGATGAGATGAGACCATTCTTTATAAGTCTGGTAAGTAACTCTAATCACTGGATGTTTATCGCTAGTAATGGAGGTCTAACGGCTGGTAGAAAAAATGCCGATAATGCATTATTTCCATATTATACAGATGATAAAATTACCGAGTCTATAGAGCATACGGGTAGTATCACAATCGTTAAGGTCATAATGAGCGATAAGACTTTGCTCTGGGAACCATTTTCAAACAAATACAAAGGGCTTTATCGTATAGAACGTAATCTATATAAAAATGAATATGGTAATAAACTCATCTTTGAAGAACACAACTTGGACCTTGAACTCTCCTATCGCTATGAGTGGAATACAAGTGACAAGTATGGATTTGTAAGAAAGTCTACTATATCTAATCAATCTAAAAAAAGCCAGGAAATATCAATTTTAGACGGCTTACAAAATATCATACCATACAGCGTAGGTGAAGAATTACAAAAAGCGAGTAGTAATCTCGTAGATGCTTATAAGCGCAATGAGTTAGTCCATAAATCTGGCATAGGAATTTATGCGCTCAGTGCTACTATAGTAGATAAAGCAGAACCTAGTGAGGCCTTAAGTAGTAATATTGTATGGTCACTGGGACTTAGTAAACCTACTTATCTAGTCTCTTCTAGACAACTAGATAATTTTAGAAATGGAGAAGATGTAGTGCAAGAAGAAGATGTAAAGGCAGAGCGTGGTGCGTATATAGCTACACAAACAGTAGCGCTAAAACCGGGCACTTCTCAAAACTGGATGATGATTGCAAATACAAACCAAAGTATAAGTAACATCACCGAGATAGAAAAGAGTATAACATCATCTAGCAATCTCAAAGAGTTGGTTCAAGAAGATATTGACAAAGGAACAAAAGAACTTCTCAAACTAGCAAACTCTGCAGATGCTATGCAACTTACAGCAGATAAGCTTAGAAACACACGTCATTTTTCTAATACGCTTTTTAATATAATGCGCGGTGGTATCGTAGATAACAACTATCAAGTAGAAAAATGGGATTTTATCTCTTACCTCTCTAAGGCAAACAAGGAAGTACATCTTAATGAGCAAAAATTACTATCTGAGTTACCAGAAACCTTTACAATATTTGAATTGCATAATCACATTGCAATTAGTAAAAACGTTCATTTACAAAGGCTATGCCTAGAGTACCTTCCACTCAAATTTAGCCGCAGGCACGGCGACCCAAGTAGGCCTTGGAACAAATTTTTAATTAACACAAAAAATGATCAAGACGGCTCTAAGGTGCTTGATTATGAAGGTAACTGGCGAGATATATTTCAAAACTGGGAAGCCCTTGCCCTATCATACCCTGCCTTTATAGAGAGTATGATCTATAAGTTTTTAAATGCAACAACCTTTGATGGGTATAACCCCTATAGAGTAACAAAAGGTGGTTTTGACTGGGAAACTATTGAAGAAGATGACCCTTGGTCATACATAGGCTACTGGGGAGATCATCAAATAATCTATCTTCAAAAATTTCTTGAGATCATAGAGCGCTATCAACCTGGAAAACTAGTCTCTCTTTTTAATAAAAACATCTTTGTTTATGCAAATGTGCCATATAAAATCAAAGACTATAATAGCATTCTTAAAAACCCAAAAGACACCATAGATTTTGATTTTAAATTAAACAATAAAATAACCGACAGAAAAAAGCAACTAGGAGCAGATGGTTCTTTACTTCTTGATAATAGCGGTTCTATATACAACGTAAATTTTATTGAAAAACTACTTGCAACTGTTCTTGCAAAAGTAGCTAACCTTATTCCAGAGGCAGGTATCTGGCTTAATACACAACGCCCAGAATGGAATGATGCAAATAATGCTCTTGTAGGTAATGGTGCATCTATGGTAACGCTTTATTATCTAAGGAGGTTCCTTAGTTTTTTTAATAACGTTTTAAAAGATAGCCCAAGCACGGAGACATCAATTTCTGAAGAATTACATAAGTTCTTTATGGGCGTAACAAGTACGCTTGTAAATAATGAGACCCTTCTTGTAGATTCCTTAAGTGACAATAATCGTAAAACCATATTAGATGGTTTAGGGAAAGCGGCGAGTATCTATAGAACACAGATTTACACGCAATCACATACAGGTATTAAAAAAGCATTAAGGCTAGATGAAATAAAACACTTTATTAAAGTTACTCTCTCGTATATAGATCACTCTATAGAGGCTAACGAGAGGGAAGATGGCTTATATCACGCTTATAATATTGTAGATGTAAGTCGTACAGATCAAATCTCAATAAGCTATCTTGATGAAATGCTAGAAGGGCAAGTTGCTGTGTTAAGTTCTGGCTATTTGAAACCTCAGCAAAGTCTTGCCGTTCTCAATAGTTTAAAGGAAAGTGCGCTATATAGAGAAGATCAGCAAAGTTATATTCTATATCCAAATAAGGAATTACCAAAATTTTTAGCAAAAAATCATATACCTCAGCAAAGTGTAAAAGAGTCTACTCTTTTACAGAAACTTCTAGATGATGGTAATCACGATATTATCGAAAAGGATCGTAATGGCAATTATCACTTTAACACCACATTTAATAATGCAAATGCACTAAGTAATGCCTTAGAAAAGCTTACAACAGAGAAGTATAAAGATCTAATAGATTTAGAGCGTACACAAATATTAGCCATTTATGAAAATGTCTTTAATCATAAAGCATTTACAGGTCGCTCAGGTACTTTCTTTGGGTATGAAGGTTTAGGCTCTATCTACTGGCATATGGTTTCAAAGCTTGCCCTTGCTAGTCAAGAGTGTGTACTTCAATCTATAAGTGCGGGCAAAGACCAAGTTATCACAAGTAAACTCATTGCTCATTATTATGAGATTACAGAAGGTATAGGAGTACATAAAACACCACAACATTATGGTGCATTCCCTACAGACCCCTACTCTCACACACCAGGAGGAAAAGGTGCTCAACAACCTGGTATGACTGGACAGGTTAAGGAAGATATTATAAGCCGTTTTGGTGAGCTAGGAATTACTGTTACAGACGGAAAGCTGGGCTTTAATCCTGCTATTTTAAACAAAGAAGAGTTTTTAAAGCAAGAAGCCCTCTTTAATTATACAGACGTTCACGCTACTCCGCAAACTATTACTGTTTCAAATAACGAACTCTCTTTTACCTACTGTCAAGTTCCCATTATATATACCATTTCAAACGAGACACGCATTGAGGTCCATTATTCTAATGACAAAACACAAGAGTTTACATCTCTAGAGCTAGATAATAAAACAAGTACATCTATTTTTCATCGTACAGGTGAGATAGAATTTCTTAAGATATACCTACCTCAAGATGTGTTGCTATAAGAGGGATAATTACGCTTTCGCGAAAGCGTAAACCCGCCTACTAACATTAATATTAACTAACCGCTCTTTGTAAAAAGGGCTATTAAAACCATCATAAATGACTACATCAAAACAAGAAGTTTCCTTTGGTCAAAAAATAGCCTTTGGGATAGGAATGCTAGCAAACCAAATGTTTCCGGCGGCCTTAGCCATTTTTATGGTGGTACTAGTTCAAGACTTGGGTTTTCCGCCAGAATCGTGGGCGCTGCTCTTTTTCTTGCCACGCATTTTTGACGCATTTACAGATCCTATAATGGGTTTTATATCTGACAACACAAAATCAAAATGGGGCCGAAGAAGACAGTACGTATTTGCAGGGGCAATCCTTATGGGTATTTCTTTTATAATGATGTGGCAATTATATAGAGCAGATGGGCTGGACTATAATTTTACATACTTCTTAATGTGGTCACTAGCATTTTATTTGGGTCTCACGATATTTAGCGTTCCTTATGTTGCGATGGGTTATGAAATGAGTAAAGATTTTCACGAGCGCACAGATATTATGGCTACGGCCCAGTGGATAGGTCAATGGGCCTGGGTTATAGCGCCTTGGTTCTGGGTAATTATGTATGACCCCGCTTGGTTTGAATCTGCAGATGTGGCTGCTCGCGACCTGGCCATATGGGTAGGTATCGCTTGTGCTATATGTGCAATGGTTCCTGCTATTTTTATCAAAAGTAAGTCTACTCTAGATGATGATAGTTTAATCCCACTTAATATTAAAAATTTAGGTAAAAGCCTTGTAGGCCTAGCCAAAGGTTTTAAGGCTGCCTTTTCTTCAAAACCTTTTATAAAATTATGTGTGGCAACATTTTTTGTATTTAATGCTTTTAATACTGTGGCCGCTTTTTCTTTTTTTATAATAGTATATCACCTCTTTAGTGGTGATGCAGCGGCAGCAGGAATCTGGCCTACACTCTTTGGGTGTTTAGGGGCACTAGGAACTACATTTATGGTAATTCCTATTGTAACAAAAATGTCAAAAAAACTAGGAAAGAAAAAAGCTTTCATAGTATCACAGACTATTTCCATAATAGGATATTTAATGCTGTGGTTTCTATTTGTACCAGGTAAACCGTATTTGTTTATAATAGCTCTACCGTTTTTCTCATTTGGTATAGGAGGTCTCTTTGTACTTATGATGTCTATGACGGCAGATGTTATAGATCTTGATGAGCTTAAAAATGGGATACGTAGAGAAGGTGTTTTTGGAGCAATTTACTGGTGGATGGTTAAGTTTGGCTTTGCCATTGCTGGTTTAGGTAGTGGTTACATTATGGCCTATGTAGGCTTTACCCCAGATGCTCCCACCCAGCCGGAAGGAGCTATAGAAGGTTTGCGCCTTTTCTTCTCAGGCATCCCCATTACCGGTACAATTATAGCTATCTTATTTATGTGGGGATATGATGTAGATGAGAATAAAGCACGAGACGTAAGAGAAGCTCTCGAAAAAAGAAAACAAGATACCATCGCTTAAAAACGTAGGTAATAAAAAAGACCCGTTCAAATACATTGTACGGGTCTTTTTTATTTATAACTATTATTACTTATTGTCTAAGGTAGCGACTGCCAGATTCTTGTTCTATGAGAACATCTTCACTTTCGATGATGAAAAACTGATCAACACCATCTACAAAAAACTCTGAAAATAGAACTCTTACCGTTTTGTCTTCAATAACATACCCTACGCTGTAAATAGCATCTCCAAAAGGTAAAATCCCTACTTCTTGAGAATCGAAAAACTCTATTGAAGCAAAACAAGAATTTGCTATTGGATCCTCATTCTCACAATCAAGAACACTATAAACATACCTGTTACCTATAAGCGTAGCATCAGATGTACTATTTTCATCATCACTATTGCACGAGACAAATATTAATAATGATAAAAAAAATACTAAAACTTTTTTCATAATATTTACTTTTAATTTAAGATAGCCAAGTTTTAAAAAGGTTGCGTAAACTTATAGTTAAATCATTATGGTATCCACTTCTTGTCAAAGTTAGGTGCTCTTTTTTCTAAAAATGCATTTCTACCCTCTACGGCCTCATCTGTCATATATGCTAGACGCGTTGCTTCACCAGCAAAAACTTGTTGGCCCACCATACCGTCATCAGTAAGGTTCATCGCAAACTTGAGCATCTTTATAGAAATAGGTGATTTTGCAAGAATTTCTTGCGCCCACTCGTAAGCAGTATCTTCTAGCTCTGCGTGAGGTATCACGGCATTTACCATCCCCATCTCATAAGCTTCTTGAGCAGAATAGTTTCTGCCTAAGAAGAAAATCTCTCTCGCCTTCTTTTGGCCTACCATTTTTGCTAGGTAAGCACTTCCGTAACCACCGTCAAAAGAAGTTACATCTGCATCTGTTTGTTTAAAAATAGCGTGTTCCTTACTTGCAAGTGTTAAGTCACAAACTACGTGCAGGCTATGCCCACCTCCTACTGCCCACCCTGGGACAACAGCAATTACTGCCTTAGGCATAAAACGTATGAGACGTTGCACCTCAAGTATATTTAATCTATGATATCCATCTTCACCTACATACCCTTCTTTACCACGTGCTTTTTGATCTCCACCAGAGCAAAAACTATAGACACCATCTTTAGAAGATGGTCCTTCGGCAGAGAGTAGCACTACTCCTATAGATGTATCTTCATTTGCATCATAAAAGGCATCATATAATTCCTTTGTAGTATTAGGCCTAAACGCGTTGCGCACGTCTGGTCTATTAAATGCTATACGAGCAACACCGTTACTCTTTTTGTAAGTTATGTCTTTATATTCTTTGGCTGTTTGCCAGTTTGGCTTATCCATAATGTGCTATTTTTACGTAAAAATAATTCTTTATTACTAGATGATGAAAAAAGTACTACTAAGTATTGTGGTTGTTTTTGCTTTCGCGAAAGCGTATTACGCACAAGAAAATACTACGGGTTCCTACATTTTTACAGATACTATTGATTTACAGGCTACACCAGTCATAAGTCAAGGAGTAACAGGAACGTGCTGGAGTTTTAGTACATCTTCATTTTTAGAAAGCGAGATTGCTAGACTTACTGGTAAAATGGTAGACCTTTCTGAAATGTACACAGTAAGGAATACTTACCCGGCAAAAGCTGAAAATTATGTAATGCGTCAAGGAAAGGCTCAATTTTCTGAAGGCGGACTCGCGCACGATGTCATTAATAGTGTTGCGCGTTATGGCCTAGCTCCAAACAGTGCCTACACCGGCCTAACACTTACAGATACCAAACATAACCACGCCGAAATGGTGGCCGTTATACATAGTATGCTAGACACTTATATAGATAATCCAGGAAGAACATTAAGCAAAAAGTGGAAAACCGCAGTAGATAAGGTGCTGGATGTTTACCTAGGTGAGAATATTACTAATGTTTCTTATGAAGGTAAAATGTACACTCCTAAAGAGTTTGCGAAGGAAATGAAGGTGGTCCCTAACGATTATGTAACCTTAACTTCTTTTACTCACCAGCCATTTTACAAATCATTTATCCTTAATATTCCTGATAACTTTTCTAATGGAGCGATGTATAATGTACCGCTAGATGAGTTTGTCTCAAATATTGATAATGCATTAAGCAACGGTTTTACAGTAACGCTAGATTGTGATGTGAGTGAGTTATCTTTTTCTTCAAAACACGGTGTAGCTGTAATACCAGATAATGAAAGTAATAAAAAGCTTGCTGTACTGGGGCCAGAGCAAGAAAAAACAATCACACAAAAATACCGTCAAGATGAGTTTGAAAACTATAATACTACAGATGATCACTTGATGCATATTACAGGGAAAGCAACAGATCAAAATGGGAATGTCTATTATAAAGTAAAAAACTCGTGGGGTACAGACTCTGGAAGAACGAAGTATGATGGCTACATATATATGAGTGTGCCCTACATACGTCTCAAGGCTATCTCTGTGCTTTTGCATAAAGAAGGGTTAGATAAAGCTACCTCAAAAAAAATGAGCAAAAACTAGTTATAGTTTTTGCTCATTTATATAGTATAAAGAAATGGGTTAATCAATTATATGAATCCCATCTTCTTTTATTAAAATCTTACGATCTCTATATAGCGTTCCGATTGCTTTTTTAAAGCTCTTTTTACTAAGACCAAGTTGATTTTGAATATCTACTGGATCTGATTTATCGTGTAATGGCATAAAACCATCATTAGCCTGCAACTCTTCATAAATGTATTGAGCATTAGGTTCTATACTTTTATAACCTTCTTCTTGTAAAATAAGATCTATTTTACCGTCTGGTCGTACTTTCTTAACCCAAGCGTCTAGCTTGTCACCCGTTCTTATATCTTCAAAGATGTCTTCTTTATAAATAAGTCCTTTGTGCTTTCCGTTTACAATGGCGTTTGCTCCTCTGTCTGTAATATGTGATATAATTACCTCTACCTTATCAAACTTTTTTACCTCTACATTATCATTTGAGAGGTATTTCATTGTTTTACTAGTCGCTGCAAGGCGATTTGTTTTCTCATCTAGATACATATAAACGATGTACCAGCTACCTACCTTCATAGGTCTAGCTTGTTGTGCAAAAGGAACAAAAAGTTCTTTTTCTAATCCCCAGTCTAAAAAGGCTCCTACATTATTTACAGCAGTACAACGCAAGTACCCAAAATTATTGAGTTCTATATACGGCTTTAGTGTAGTAGCTACTGGTCGCTCCTCGTGATCTAAATAAACATATACATTAAGTTCATCCCATATTTTATATTCTTCTGGCACGTACTTATTAGGTAACAAGACGTCATCTCCTGCTTCATTAGAAAGAAAGAGCCCTGGCTCTGTCTCCCTGTCTATTCTCATTATGTGGTATTTTCCTATTTCTAACATATTCTTTTGTAAAATGCAAAAGTACAACTACTACAAAGAAAAAACGCCTTGACGTGAGTCAAAGCGCTTTCTACATACATTATAAAGTAGTCTATTTGTAAACAGACTCTTTTTTGAAGTGCTTAGTAAGCATATAGTATACTACTGCACGGTATTTATTACGATTAGACTTTCCGTAAGTTTCAAGAACGCTGTCTATAGCTTTATCAAGATCTGCACTATCTGCAAGACCTAATTTTTTAATCAAAAAGTTATTTTTTACAGTAGCAATTTCTGTTTCAGAACTTCCAGATACTGTTGATGAGTCTTTATTATAGATTGATGGTCCACACCCTATTGTTACTTTTGTAAGAAGGTCCATATCTGCGGTCATACCACATTTGTTCTTTAAATCATCTGCATATTTTGAGATGAGTTCTGCTCTTTTGCTCATAATTTTTAAAGTTACTTGTTGATTAGATTATTAATTCACTTTAAAGATAAGCAAAAAGTTAAACTCTCTTAAAAAAAATTATTTTATGAATTTGAAGTAATCAAGAAGCACTTCATCGTTAATTTTGCGCGGTGTAAAGATTTCTAGCAGTGTAGGTTGTGATGAAGATGCATATAGCTCATTTTTGGCAAGAGCACATTCTTCTTCATTTGTCGCCTTGAGATATTTAAAATTATACATCTCACATAACTTTGAGGCCTCAAGATGATGCGTGGTTTCAAAAAACTCATCAAAGTTATCTGTGTTCTTATCCTTATTAGGTAATATTCTAAAAATACCCCCTCCACTATTATTAATGACTATAATCTTAAAGTCATTAGGTATATATTGATTCCATAACGCATTACTATCATAAAAGAAACTTAGTTCTCCCGTTATTAAGGTCGTAAGCTTCTTACTAGCCATAGCGCTTCCTATAGCAGTACTCGTGCTTCCATCTATACCGCTCGTTCCTCTATTACAATATACCTCTAGTGTTTTATTTACATCAAAAAGTTGTGCATACCGCACTGTACTACTATTACCCAGCTGTAATACAGAGTTATCTGGAATCACCTCTAGTATATGATCAAAGGCTTTAAAGTCACACCAACTCATTTGTGCTATATACTCACTATGGAGTCTATCTCTTTTTGCTCTTATACGCAGCCAGTCTTCTTGATAGGTACTTTCTTTAGGTACAGTAACTGCCTGTAATTTTTCTAAAAATAGAGAAGCAGATACCTCAAAGTGCCTATTAAGACAGAAATATGTATCGTATGCCTTTTTTGCATCTACGTGCCAGTGTTGTAGTGGTTGATAATTTCTTAAAAAGGCTTTTACCTTTTTTGACACCACCATCCCTCCAAAGGTGAGAAGTATCTCAGGTTGCAAGTCTTTAAACCCAGCATCATCAAGACTACCTATAATATTATCAATACGTGTAAAAAAATTAGGGTGTGCTACATTAGATGTTGTTTCTGTAAAAACTACAACACTTGGGTCATTACCTAGTAAATCTAGCAATTCCGGAGACATTGTCTCAGGATCTTGAACACCTATAATAACGAGTTTTCGAGCAGCTTTGTTCCAGTCTTGAGCATAAGAAGCAAGTTCATTATTTGAGAGTTCCTTATCTACAACTTGTGGTGCAATTTCTATAGGTGTATCTATTACCCTCTCTGTCATCTCATATAATGGCTCATAAAATGGCACATTAATATGTACAGGTCCAGATTGTTCTATAGCTACATTAAGCGCTTTATTAATTTCTTGATTATTATGACGCTGACTTTCTTTTATTTTTTGAGCCACCTTTGCATCGGTCACATCATCTGTAGGAACTAACTCAGAATACAAGTTTGCCGAATAAAGGATATGATTTTCAAACACATTTTTTTGTCGTATAGTCTGTCCATCTCCTATATCTATACGCTCTATAGGTCTATCTGCACTTATTGCAACTAGGGGTATATCACTATAAAAAGCTTCAGAAATAGCCGGATAATAATTGAGTAATGCACTACCAGAGGTACACACCAGTGCCACTGGTCTACCCGTTTGTTGTGCGATACCCAGACCTACAAAAGCAGCACATCGCTCGTCTACAATGCTGTATGCCTTAATTTGAGGATGCTTTGTAAACTCTATAGTAAGTGGTGCGTTACGTGACCCTGGAGAAATAATAACCGTATCAATACCCTTACTTAAGCAAAGGTGTACGATAGATTGTGCAACTGGAATTTTTGAGTGAATCATTAATTACAAAAATACGACTTCTACACCGCAGTATGCTAGTAGAAAAATTCACTTCTTTTGAAATTTATATAAGAAATTTTATCACTTATCACCGCTACAGTACAGCGGCTATCGTTTGTAATTTATTTACAGTTTCTTCCCACTCTAACACAGGTTGACTAGAAGTAGTTATACCACCACCTACATATAACTGTGCGCCTTGAGCATCTACTTCCATACAACGTAAGTTTACATAGAGGGTAGTATGTTTTTTTACTGCCCCATAGGCAAGATTCTCAACATTGCGACGTGTACTTGCTCTCTTTTTTTCTGTCTTTATATTAAGCTCTCCTAAAAATCCGGTGTAGAAAGATCTATCATAATTTTCATTAGCAATTATAAAATCTCTAGCCTCAAGCTTAGGTAAACCACATACGGCGGGTGTGGGATGAAGCGCTTTAATAATAGATGCAAGCTTAGTATCGCTATCGTGTACTATAGCGGTAATATCTGTTTTAAGATGCAGTAATGTACCTGCCTGATGCGTGTGGGTTTCAGACACTTGTAAATTGTCTACTATATCTTTAAGATTATATACGATTGTATCTGTTACAAGCTGCTGCTCTTCTATTTCCTTTGCTCCCCAGCTTACATCTAGTGTATCTTCTTTCTTCTGTGTGCCCGCTAGCGACATTGTATAAAGCTTTCTATTTTCGACCGAGAGAAGAGTTTCAGGTGTGGCGCCCAGCCATAACCCTACTTTAGGATGATACCAGCAATACACAAAAGCTGTTGCGTAGCTGTCTAGCAATCTTTTAAAAATAGATACAGGTGACTCATAGTTGTGATTTATTTTTTGCTTTCGCGAAAGCACAACTTTCTTCAATCCAGTATTTTTAATCTTATTTATACCTCTTTCTACAAGTGCTATATGTTGCTCTTTTGCTCCTTGAGCCGCCTCAACCGAAGTTGTTACAACGTCCTCGTTAGATTGAGTAGTTACATACTCATCTAGACGCATCTCAAAAGACTGTGATTGCGGAATCAATATGGTTTCTGACGTAGTTGTGTCAAAAGGAGCAAAAACAAACCCACTCTCACTAAAGTCTGAAACAGTATGTAACTCATCTTCTTCTTGAAGCAAAGCAATAACCGTTTTTTGGTTTGGCTTTCTGTATACCACAAAAGGTAACGCTTCATCAAAATGATTTTGAATCTCTATAAAGAATGCGTCTTGATCCATTACTTTCTAGGCAGGGCTATCGTTGTAAGTTTACACTTGGAGATAAGGTTATCTTCTTCATCTACCACATCAATATTCCATAGCTGAGTGGTGCGACCTTTATGAATAAATGTAGCCTTTGCATACACCATTCCTTCACGTTTACTCTTTACGTGATTTGCAGAGATCTCAATACCTCTTATAGTATGTGCTTGGTCTAAAAACATAAAACTAGCCGCACTACCTACGCTCTCTGCCAGAGCAACCATTGCCCCTCCGTGTAAAACTCCATCTGGCTGGTGTACTTTAGGCGTAACAGGCATTTGTGCTACTAGAAAATCTTCACCAAAGTCTATATACTCAATGTCTAAAGTTTCCATTAATGTATTCTTGCAGCTCTCTGCGAGGCGAGCAAGCACTTCTTCCTTTGTATAATTCATAGAGAAATGTTAAATAAAGTTGTGAGCAGAACTATCTGTATTCAAATTTCGTTAATATTGCGGACAAATTCCCTTAATTATGATTAAAAAGACTATAGCAATTACCGTATTACTCATAACTTTTATAGCCTGTGATAAGCTAGATGAGTTAACAAAGTTTAATATAGACTACACAACAAATATTACAATACAGTCTACAAGTATACTAGACGCTCCATTTGATATTGTTACACCAGAAACTACTACAAACTCTCAACAAGAGTTTGAAAATAATAATACAAATGCAGATCTTGTAGAGAGTGTGAAACTCACAAAACTCACATTAAACTTACAAACGCCAGAGTCTGGTGATTTTGATTTTCTTAATGACATCGCTATCTACATAAATGCAGATGGACTAGAAGAGCGCCTCATTGCCTCTAGTACAAGTATACCAGAAGATGGGTCTAGAACATTAGATCTAGACGTAGTAGATACAGAGCTTAAAGAATACATACAAGGTGAGACATACACATTGCGCACAGAGACTACTACAGATCAAACCATAGAGTCTGATCACGAGATTGAGATTTATACAAGATTTAGAGTAGATGCAAAGATTTTAGGACTATAATCTTATAACACCTATCACTTCTTAAAAATGTGTCGTACTTTTAAAGTGCGACACATTTTTTTATTTATGAAAATCAAAACTCTCGAAAACAAGCGTGCAAAACTTCTCACCCTAGAGAGTTATCACTATCGCGATTTACTACCACTATCAAGTCAGGTAGACCTTAATGCATACGGAGGCTCAGATATTTCTACAGGTCCAAAATTAAAGAAGTACATTAAAGACGCCATAACGAGACGTCAAGCAGGTACTGCGCTCCCATTTATTATTTTTGACAAGGAGCTATGTAAGTTTGCAGGCTCTACCCGTTTCGGAAATATAGATAAGGTTAACAAAGTCGTTCATATAGGATGGACGTGGCTTGGAGAAGATTTCCGCGGAAGCGGTCTCAACCAGCATATTAAGTTTTTAATGCTGCGCTATGCTTTTGAAAAACTCTCGTATGAGCGTGTAGAGTTTCGTATAGATGAGCGCAACACAAGATCAAGAAAAGCCGTCGAAAAGCTAGGCGCAACCCTAGAAGGAATTTTACGTAAAGATATTATCACAAAAAATGGTCGTAGGCGCAACTCCTGCTGCTACTCAATTTTAAGAGATGAGTGGGAAGATATTAAAAACACTCGCTTTGTAGAAGTGCTTAACCGTAGTGAAGAATAGGGTGATGAGTACGCTTTCGCGAAAGCGTATAAACACTACGCCTCTACACCCACAAAGTCAAATCGCACCATACCATCATCATCTATACTGGTAAGTTGTACCTCGTGTAACTGGTTTACAAGCTCTGGGTTCCAGGGAGCTTTTACTTTTACATAGTTTTCTGTAAAGCCGTGTATGTATCCCTCTTTATTTTCACTTTCAAAGAGTACTGTGCGCTTGGAATCTAGCTGTGATTCATAAAAGGCACGTCTCATTTTTGCCGAAAGGCCACGCAACATCTTACTGCGTTTACTACGCACATTTTTTGGCACCACACCATCCATTGTGGCTGCTGGCGTATTATCTCTTTCAGAATAAGTAAATACGTGTAGGTATGATATATCTAGGCTGTTAAGAAAGTTATAGGTCTCAAGAAAATCTTGATCTGTCTCTCCAGGAAAACCTACAATAACATCTACACCTATACAGGCGTGAGGCATAACTTCTTTAATTTTTGCAACGCGATCTACATACAGTTCTCGCTGGTAGCGACGTCGCATTAAACCTAATATTTTATTACTCCCGCTTTGTAGGGGTATATGAAAGTGAGGCACAAAGGTGCGTGAATTTGACACGACCTCGATGGTTTCATTTTTAAGAAGGTTAGGCTCTATAGACGAGATGCGCAGTCGCTCTATACCGTCTACCTTATCGAGCTCTTGTACGAGTTCTAGAAAAGTGTGCTCGTGTTTTTTATTACCAAATTCTCCTTTACCGTAGTCACCTATATTTACACCTGTAAGTACAATCTCCTTGATGTCTTGTGCAGCGATTTTGGCTGCATTGTCCAATACATTCTGTAAAGTATCACTTCTAGAGATACCACGTGCTAGTGGTATGGTACAATAGGTACATTTATAATCGCAACCATCTTGCACTTTTAAGAAAGCACGTGTACGATCACCTATAGAGTAAGAGCTTACATAAAAGTCTGCATCTTGTATCTCACAGGCGTGCACCTCTCCTCCATCACGGGTACGGTCTGGATTGTTAAGCAAGTCGTTTATGTAACTTGTTACATTAAACTTCTCTGTAGCTCCTAGTACAAGATCTACTCCATCTACCGCAGCAAGTTCTTCTGGTTTGAGTTGTGCATAGCACCCTACAGCTACTTTTACAGCATCTGGATTTGCTTTTTGAGCTTGCTTTACAATGTTTTTAAAACGCTTGTCTGCATTTTCTGTAACACTACAGGTGTTTATCACATAAACATCTGCGGCTTCAGAAAAGTCTACCTTATCAAAACCTTCCTTTCCAAAACTGCGCGCGATGGTGCTGGTTTCAGAAAAATTAAGTTTACAACCTAAGGTATAAAAAGCGACTTTCTTTGTAGAAGACATTTGGACTATATTTGTGTACTGCTTAGCCTTAAAAAAGGTGGGCAAAGATACTCTTAATTATTTGCTTACTCAAATTGAAAAACACCTGCTCACTTTTACTGAATTATTTCTTTCTCATACTTTGCATACTTAGTACTATAGGTTGTGACAAAGGTGATACGAGTGATCGAGATCATCAAGTTTTTAGATATAACGAGCAGTATCAAATATCTACACTAGACCCTGCGTTTGCTCGTAACCCTCCTATAATTTGGCCGGTTAACCAGCTATTTAATGGACTGGTGCAACTAGACAATGATCTTAACGTACAACCAGATATTGCAAAGTCTTGGGAAATATCTCAAGATGCGCTTACCTATACGTTTACACTACGTGATGATGTGCGATTTCATAAACACCCTGCTTTTAACACTAGAGATAGTACACGCATAGTAACCGCTGCAGATTTTGTTTATTCCTTTAATAGACTACGTGACCCAAAAATTGCCTCACCTGGAAGCTGGGTATTAGGCAATGTCGCAAGTTACAACGCTGTAAATGACACCACATTTACTATTACATTAAAGAAGGCTTTTCCAGCTTATCTAGGTTTACTTAGTATGCGCTACTGCTCTGTTGTTCCTAAAGAGGTTACTACACATTATGGTAACGAGTTTAGATCTCACCCCATAGGTACTGGGCCTTTTAAGTTCAAACGCTGGGAGGAAGGTGTAAAACTAGTCTTACGTAAAAATGAGCTCTACTATGAAAAAGATGAGGATGGTGTCCAACTCCCCTACCTTGAGGCAGTGGCTATTACATTTTTACCAGATAAGCAAAGTGAGTTTTTACAATTTGCACAAGGCAATATAGATTACCTTAATAGTCTAGATCCATCATATAAAGATGAGATTCTTAGCGCTTCTGGCACTTTAAGAGCAAAGTATCAAGATCGTGTGCAGTTTGAAAAGGTACCGTGGCTCAATACAGAGTACATAGGGTTTTACTTAGACAGTGACACACCAGAGGTACAATCTGCTTTACTACGTAAGGCCGTAAACTACGGTTTTGACCGTAAAAAAATGATCACATACCTGCGCAATGGTATCGGCAAGCCGGCGGTAAATGGGTTTATACCCAAAGGACTACCTGGCTATGATCATATAAAGGGATATGAGTTTGATGGTACGCTTTCGCGAAAGCTAATAGCACAATACATTAAAGAAACAGGAGACACATCTCCAGAAATCACCATAGGTACAAATAGCCAGTACCTAGATATCTGTGAGTATATACAAAGAGAATTACAAAAGGTAGGGCTCAAAGTAAATGTAGACGTGATGCCCCCATCTACATTACGACAGATGAAGAGTAGCGGAGAGCTAGATGCCTTTAGAGCAAGCTGGATTGCTGACTATCCAGATGCCGAAAACTACTTAAGCCTCTTTTATAGCAAGAACTTCACCCCTAACGGACCAAACTACACACATTTTAAAAGCGCAACCTTTGATAGTTTATACGAGCACAGCTTGAGCATCACAGATATAGACCAGCGCAAAAAACTATATCGTACTATGGATTCTCTTATTATAGATAAGTCACCTATTATACCGCTATATTATGACGAGGTAGTGCGCTTTACTCAAAAAACGATTTCTGGTTTTGAACCTAATGCACAAAACTTTCTTGTGTTGAAATATGTGAAGAAGCAAAAATTGTAACCATACTAAAACTCAAAAGCTATCGCAGTAAAAGACACCTATAAAACGATACTTTCCCCATCTGAAGAGACACTATTTAAGGATAGAAATAGCAAGTTTTTTGGCTATACATTTCCTGTAGAGACAGAAGATGAAGTAAAAGAGCATATAGAATCGCTTAAAAAACAACATTACCAAGCACGTCACTGGTGTTATGCATATGTACTAGGTAAAGAGTACGAGCAATACCGAGCAAATGATGATGGAGAACCTTCTAACAGTGCTGGAGCACCCATTTATGGACAGCTACAATCTTATGATGTTACAAATGTACTCGTTGTAGTCGTGCGTTATTTTGGCGGGACAAAACTTGGTGTAGGAGGTTTAATAAATGCGTATCGTACAGGAGCTCAAAACGCACTAGAGGCTTCTCATATTGTAGAAAAAACGATAGACATCCCCTTTAAAGTACAGTTTGAGTACCCACTACTTAATAAAGTAATGCGGTTAATAAATGACTACACCGTGACTATCATTAACCAGCATATGGAAATGAACTGTGTTTTTACACTTGCCATACGTAGAAAAGACTCTAAAAAGGTGATTAATGCCTTTAATGAAGTGTATGGGATAACACTTCTTGAAGAAGAAGATTAATTATAGCTTATCAAGTATGTATTGCGGACATCTCATAGGTCTGCCAGTTTCGGTATTAATAAAGATCAATTCTGTACTTGCGATTGTTAATAAATCACCATCTTGGTTAAAAACCTCATAATCGAATGTTATTCTCACCGTCGGAGTAGCGCGCAAGCTTGTAACAATTTTTAGTGTATCATCAAAGAGCGCAGACTTCTTAAACGTGGTTTGTAAATTATAAACTGGTAGCATCACTCCGTGCTCCTCCATCCACTTATAAGAGATTCCTAAACTGTCAAGCCACTCAAGCCTAGCCACTTCCAAGTATTGTGCATAGTTACTGTGATGGACAAAGCCCATTTGGTCAGTTTCAGAATATCTAACTTTTAGAAAAGTAATATGGTTTCTCACGTAGTAAAGGTTATTTTTTTGTAGTTTTAAGCTTGTGATGATATTGCAACAAAATTTGCGAAAAAACAACCCCTATTCAGTTTTTTTATTACTTTTTTTGTTCACATATTTGTGATGCTTTTAAAGGGTACCTTATCAACACGACGATAAACCTTTCAAAAGGAATTCTAGACAACCGAAAACCTAAAAATTTAACTAAACGAATGACTCTAACTGCGCAATCTGTATGGGATAACTGTCTCTCTTTTATAAAGGACAATATAACACCCCAGGCATACAAAACGTGGTTTGAACCGATTAAGGCGGTCAAACTCACAGATAACGCATTAAGTATTCAAGTACCTAGTAAATTCTTTTACGAGTGGCTTGAGGAACACTACGTAAAACTTCTTAAAGTTGCTCTTAATAAAGTACTAGGTGAAAACGCCAAACTGGTCTATGTGATCAAGATGGAAAATACCTACGGAAACAATCAACCTTTTACAGAAAGAATTCCTAGTGCAAATCGCAGCACTATGAAATCACAAGAGGTAGATGCTCCACTTAAAAATAAAAATCCAGAGCTTAAAAATCCTTTTGTAATTCCTGGAATAAGAAATTTACAAATAGAGTCACAGCTCAACCCTAACTATAATTTTGAAAACTTTTTAGAAGGAGACTCAAACCGTCTTGCAAGATCTGCAGGTATGGCCGTGGCAAATAAGCCAGGGGGAACTTCTTTTAATCCGCTTTTAATATTTGGAGGAGTAGGTTTAGGTAAAACACACCTTGCTCACGCAATAGGTGTACAGATAAAAGATAAGTATCCTGCAAAAACTGTTTTATACATTTCTGCAGAGAAGTTTACACAACAATATATAGAGTCTGTAAAAAAGAATAATAGAAATGACTTCATTCACTTCTATCAAGTTATAGACGTTCTTATTGTAGATGATATTCAACTACTAAGTGGTAAGGCAGGTACTCAAGATGTATTTTTCCATATTTTTAACCACCTACACCAAAACGGAAAACAGGTAATCCTTACCTCAGACAAGGCTCCTGTAGATATGCAAGATATAGAGCAACGTCTCTTATCACGTTTTAAATGGGGATTAAGTGCAGAGCTACAACATCCTAGTTTTGAAACACGCATCGCCATTATAAAGCAAAAGCTTTATCAAGATGGTGTTGAGATGCCAGAAGAGATTGTAGAGTTTCTTGCAAATAACATTAAAACTAATGTCCGTGAGCTAGAAGGTGCAATTATATCACTTATAGCACACTCATCTTTTAACAAGAAAGAGATCACTCTCGACCTTGCAAAAAAGATTGTAGACAACTATGTAAAACATACTAAGAGAGAAGTCTCTATAGATTATATCCAAAAGATTGTTTCAGATTACTTCCAGATGGATGTAGAAACGTTACAGTCTAAAACACGTAAAAGACATATCGTACAAGCGAGACAACTAGCAATGTTCTTTGCAAAGAAACTTACTAAAGCTTCACTAGCAAGCATAGGTTCTCAGATAGGACAGCGCGACCACGCAACAGTTCTTCACGCTTGTAAAACGGTAGATAATCTAGCGAGTACAGATAAGCAGTTTAGAAAATATGTAGAAGACCTCGGTAAAAAACTTTCGGTTTAAAACCAGAATCATAAAATAGAAAAAGCCTCAAAACATATATTTTGAGGCTTTTTTTATGCTTTCGCGAAAGCGTACTAACTACTATAATCTAGCGTCTAGGTAAATCGCTATCTTCATCTTTAAGTGGCAATTGTGAACTTCCCATCAAGTATGCATCTACGTGATGTGCAGCTTGCCTCCCTTCTGAGATTGCCCATACAATGAGTGACTGACCACGGCGCATATCACCCGCAGTAAAAATGCCAGGTACATTTGTAGCATAAGAGGTTGCTTTTACGTTACCACGCATATCTGTATCTAAGTGTAGCTGGTCTATAAGTGTTTTTTCAGGTCCTGTAAAGCCTAGTGCAAGGAAAGCCATATCACAAGCCCACTCCTTTTCTGTTCCAGGTAATTCCTTAAGCTCACGTCTACCATTGTCATTTGTAACCCACTCTACTTCTGAGGTTATAAGCCCCGTGAGATTACCGCTCGCATCACCCACAAACTCCTTTGTAGAAATACTAAAAACTCTTTCTACCCCCTCCTTGTGAGAAGAACTTGTACGCAATCGCATAGGGTAATAAGGCCAAGGTTGCTCTGTAGGTCGCTCTATGGTAGGTCTATTAAGAATCTCAAAATTTGTAACCGTTTTTGCTCCTTGTCTATTACTAGTACCTATACAATCTGAGCCCGTATCACCACCACCTATAACAATCACGTTTTTATCTGTAGCTACAATGGCCTCATCCCACTCAGTTATACCATCTTGTCGCTCATTGTTTTGTTTTAAAAAGTCCATTGCTTGATAAACCCCTTTGAGATGCGCCCCTTTTATAGGTATAGACCTTCTTAAAGTAGCTCCACCGCAAAGCACTATAGCATCATACTCATTCTGCAATTTTTCTACACTTATAGTCTGGCCTACGTAAGTATTAGTTTTAAAAGTGATACCCTCGCCCTCGAGTACGGCAAGACGTCTGTCTATCACATTTTTTTCCATCTTAAAATCTGGAATACCATATCTTAAGAGACCTCCTACTTTACTATCGCGCTCAAATACGGTCACAGTGTGCCCAGCCCTATTAAGCTGCTGTGCAGCGGCTAGTCCAGAAGGGCCAGACCCTATCACTGCAACCGATTTGTGTGTACGCTTTTGAGGCGGTTGTGGGACAACCCACCCCTCGTCAAAAGCTCGTTCTACTATATTTTTTTCTATATTTTCTATACTTACGGGATCTGCATTTATACCTAGAACACAAGCCTCTTCACAAGGTGCTGGACATAAACGCCCTGTAAATTCTGGAAAATTATTTGTCGCGTGTAGTATAGTTGCCGCTTCTTTCCACCTTCCTTTATAGACTGCATCATTAAAATCTGGAATAAGATTGCCCAGCGGGCAACCCGAGTGACAAAACGGTATACCACAGTCCATACAGCGGCCGCCTTGCTCTTTTAAATCTGCTTCTTCTAGCGGTACAGTAAACTCCTTATAATTTTTAACACGCTCTTCTGGCGCTATATATCCTTCGTCTTTGCGATCGTATTCTAAAAATCCTGTTACTTTCCCCATCTTCTAGTTTGCTAATGTTTTTTCTTCTTCTAATCTTATCAATGCTTTGCGGTACTCTTCTGGTAACACTTTCGTGAAATTTTTAATCTCTGTATCCCAGTTTTCTAACAGTCGTTGAGCCAGTGGAGAGAGCGTGGCGTTGTAATGATTTTCAACTAATTGCCTAAGCTCTTTCTTATCTTGATCTTCTTCAACTTTAAGGAAGTTAAGCCCTTCTGTGTTTGCTTTTCGCGAAAGCGTACTTGCCGCATCATACACGTAAGCAATACCGCCACTCATACCAGCACCAAAGTTTCTTCCCACCTCGCCTAATATGACTGCAATACCTCCTGTCATATACTCACAACCGTGATCACCTATACCCTCTACTACGGCTTTTGCTCCAGAGTTGCGTACACAAAAACGCTCTCCAGCTTTACCATTTATATATGCCTCACCAGCGGTAGCACCATAAAATGCTACATTACCTATAATGACATTATCTTCTGGTATGATAGTCGCCTCTACCGGAACCTTCACTATTACCTTGGCTCCAGAAAGGCCTTTACCTATATAATCATTTGTATTACCAGTAACTGCCAGTGTGAGTCCGTGCGTTGCAAAGGCTGCAAAACTCTGCCCTGCAGAACCCTCGAAGTTAATTTTTAAAGTGTTTTCTGGTAATCCATTCACACCGTAAATCTTAGAAATCTCATTACTTAATATAGCTCCTACTGCTCTATCTTCATTTGTAATCTTAAAATCTAGTGTGGTTTTTTCTTTTCTAAAAAGTGCCGGGTGCGCCTGTGATATAATTTTAAAATCAAGCGCTTTCTCAAGGTCGTGATCTTGCTTCTCTACATTATGCAAAGGCTGGCCTATTGAAGTGTCTACCTTATGCAATATAGGCGTAAGATCTAAACCTAACGCTTTGTACTGCTCTATGGTGTTATTGCGATCCAGCTTTTGCACTTGACCTACCATTTCATCTACTGTTTTAAATCCAAGCTTTGCCATAATCTCACGCAACTCCTGCGCTACGAAATACATAAAGTTTACGACGTGCTCTGGTTTTCCTTTAAAACGCTTACGTAGTTCTGGGTTTTGAGTAGCAATCCCTACTGGACAAGTGTTTAAATGACATACACGCATCATTATACATCCCGAGGCTACTAGCGGTGCTGTTGCAAAGCCAAACTCTTCGGCTCCTAGTAAACAAGCTATTGCTACGTCTCGGCCTGTTTTGAGCTGGCCATCGCACTCAAGTCGTACACGCCCACGTAAATCATTCATCACAAGGGTTTGTTGGGCTTCTGCTAGCCCTAGTTCCCAAGGTAAACCGGTATGTTTTAGCGAGGTAAGAGGTGTTGCTCCTGTACCTCCATCGTGTCCAGATATAAGTATTACATCTGCTTTTGCTTTTGCAACTCCAGCTGCTACAGTACCTACACCCACTTCAGACACTAGCTTCACATTAATGCGCGCTTCTCTATTTGCAGATTTGAGATCATAAATTAACTGCGATAAATCTTCTATAGAGTAAATGTCGTGATGCGGTGGTGGCGATATAAGCCCTACATAAGGTGTAGAATTACGTGTTTTTGCAATCTCAGGATTTACCTTAGGTCCAGGCAACTGTCCGCCCTCACCAGGTTTTGCTCCTTGCGCCATTTTTATTTGTATCTCGGCAGCGTTTGTTAGGTAGTTTGAGGTTACCCCAAAACGCCCTGACGCCACTTGCTTTATGGCGCTGTTTTTCCAATCGCCATTTACGTCCTTATAAAAACGCTCTTGATTTTCTCCCCCCTCACCAGAGTTAGACTTACCATCTATACGGTTCATTGCTACGGCAAGTGTCTCGTGAGCTTCCTTACTAATAGAACCATAAGACATCGCACCTGTTTTAAAACGCTTTACAATATCTGTCCACGGTTCTACCTCATCAATATCTATAGGATCATAATTTGTAAACTCAAATAGACCGCGTATGGTCATAAGCTGTTTGGCTTGATTATTTACACGATCTGCATACTCTTTATAAATAACAGGCTTATTGCTACGCACAGACTCTTGAAGCTTTGCAATGGTAAGCGGATTAAATAAATGCGCCTCTCCATCTCTTCTCCATCTATACTCACCACCTATCTCAAGAGGAAGATCTGCTGCGATATCTTTTGTATGATATGCTGTCTTATGCCTTTTACTTATCTCACCTTCTAACTGGTGTAGCCCTACACCCTCAATTCTTGTAACCGTGCGCGGGAAGTACTGGCTTACTACCTTCTTACTGATACCTATACACTCAAAAAGTTGTGAGCTACGGTATGAGTTAAGGGTAGAGATACCTATTTTATTCATCACCTTGAGGACTCCTTTGCCTACGGCTTTATTAAAATTTTGTATTGCTTCTTCTACATCAACATTTGCAAGTTTTAAATCTTCTGGATGGTTTTCTATAATCTCATTAACCATATACGGGTTTATGGCACTAGCACCATATCCAAATAATAAAGCAAAGTGATGCACCTCTCTAGGCTCTGCAGACTCTATAATGAGACTAAAACTGGATCTCTTTTTATTACCGCCTAGCCCATTATTTACATAAGAGCAAGCAAGTAATGGTGGTATGGGCGCAAGCTCTTGTGATGTGTTTCTATCTGATAAGATAATGATGTTTGCACCTTCATCTAGCTGTTGAGAAACCTCCTGAAGTAAGTTTTCTAAAGCATCCTCCAGACCATTGTGTCCTTTTTCTACCTTATATAAAATAGGCACAGAAACTACCTTAAAGCTCTCATTATCTAAACTTTTGATTTTATCTAAATCTTGTTTTGAGATAACTGGGTTTTGAATTTTAAGCTTCTTACAATGCTCTCCGTTTATTTCAAAAATATTTGAGTCTGCACCCAGCGTGAGTGAGATATCTGTAATTAACTCCTCTCTTATACCATCTAGAGGTGGGTTTGTAACCTGTGCAAAGAGTTGCTTAAAATAATTATAGATTAATTGTGGCCTCTCAGAAAGTGCCGCTATAGGAGCATCATTACCCATAGACCCTATAGGTTCTTTTGCCTTTGCAGCCATAGGCAATATAATCGTATTTATATCTTCTTGGGTGTACCCAAAGGTGAGCAAGCGCTCCTTAAGCGGTGCTTCATTTAAAAATAAAGGGCACTCATTATAAGGGATATCCCTAAGGTGAATAAGGTTATCATCCAGCCACTCTTGATATGGGTGACGTGTTGCAATCTCTTCTTTTATCTCCTCATCATTTATAATACGACCTTGCGCCATATCTACCAGAAACATTTTACCTGGCTCGAGACGACCGTGCATCTGTACATTTTGTGGTTCTATCTCTACCACTCCAATTTCTGAAGACATTATCACATAACCGTCTTTTGTGACAGAGTATCGAGAAGGTCTCAATCCATTACGGTCTAAAACGGCACCTATATAATTACCATCTGTAAATGGTATAGAGGCTGGACCATCCCAAGGCTCCATAAGGCAAGAGTTAAATTCATAAAAAGCGCGCTTTGCTGGAGACATATCATCATTTTTCTCCCACGCTTCTGGCACGAGCATCATCATTACTTCTGGCAATGATCTACCCGTCATAAGTAAGAGCTCTACCACCATATCCATAGAGGCACTGTCTGACTTACCCGGTAATACAACTGGAAGTATTTTCTTTATCTCCTCTCCAAATAGTGCACTTTCCATAAGTTCCTCACGTGCATACATTCTGGTCACATTACCTCTTAAGGTATTGATCTCTCCATTGTGACACATATACCTAAAAGGTTGTGCCAGGTCCCAAGTAGGAAATGTATTAGTAGAAAATCGCTGGTGTACAAGCGCAAGCCTTGTCACAACACGAGGATCCATAAGGTCTTTATAATATACCTTAATATGTTGCGGCATTAATAGTCCTTTATATATAATGGTCTTGGTTGAGAAGCTAGGTAAGTAAAAGAATGAGCTTTCAGATAACTTTGAGTTGTAGATGGTATGTTCGGCGATTTTACGAGCTGTAAATAGTTTTAAGTTAAACTCAAACTCTGGTGTGGGTTTTTGTTGCGCTTTCGCGAAAGCGGAGTTATCTCCCTTACTCTCATAACTCACAAAAATTTGCTTTACAAAAGGCTCAGACGCTTGAGCAATCTCGCCCAGTATAGATTGATCTACCGGCACATCTCTCCAGCCCAAAATATTTATACCTTGATCTGTAAGACTTTTTTCAAAAACCGAAATGCAATGTGCGCGTTGATTTTCTTTACGAGGTAAGAAAACATTACTCACGGCATACGTCCCTTCTTTTGGTAATGTAAAGTCACAAGTGGCTTGAAAATAATCGTGAGGGATGTCTATTAATATACCTGCTCCATCTCCTGTGCGACCGTCTGCACTTACAGCTCCTCTATGTTCAAGTTTTTCTAGTATCTCAAGTGCCTTATGAATAATGTCATTAGACTTTACTCCTTTGAGGCTACATATAAATCCCGCACCGCACGCGTCGTGTTCAAACTCTCTTAAATATAATCCTTGATCTCTAAGCATAACTCCTTATTTATAGGGTAAAACCCTTTGTATTTATGCTCAAGATAAAAGTACTTATTGAAGTCTCAAAAAGTCACAATGATAATTGCGAGTATCACAATTTGCCCCCTTTAGAATTTTTAATTACACATTTTTTGTCTTGAAAAAATGCGAAATCTCAATCCTTAATATTTGTTAAAATTGCCGAAAACGTTATCGCTATTTCATTATTATTCTAAAAAATATGAATTATCATCAATTAAAAACGCTTTTTACTAGAAAAACACCAAATTAAATCAAGTAGAAAATTCAATAAAATCATATATTATTTAAGATACCCCTAATTTTTAGGGGGTCAATTTGAAATTATCATAAAAATTTACACTTAACCCCCAAAAAATAATATGTTAATATTTTTTTAAGATACTTTTAACGCCAAATCAACTGAAAATAATATTTTTATGAAATCTATTTGCACACTTTTACTACTAACCATAAGCACAACATTTATGTTTGCTCAAGAAGAAACAGAAGACAAGAAAAAGTTTACCGTAGAAGGTAGTGTCGATGTCTATTTTAGACAAAATATTTCTGGACCCAATGGTGAAGATGCTATCGCTCCAAACACATCTTTTGCAAACCGAAATGGATTTGCAATAGGTATGGCAAATGTGATAGGCGCTTTTGAAAGTGAAAACGGAAAAGTAGGTGCCGTGGCAGATCTTGTCTTTGGACCACGTGGTGAGGAGGCTGTTTTCCTCTCTGGACCTTCGTCTAACATTGTAAATCAACTTTATGTATACTGGAACGTATCAGAAAAAGTAAAACTTACACTAGGTAACTTTAATACCTTTCTAGGTTATGAGGTGATCTCACCTATAGCAAACTTTAACTACTCTACCTCGTATATGTTTTCTTACGGTCCTTTTTCTCACACAGGTATTAAGGCAGACTTCACCCTCTCTGAAGATTTTAGTGCGATGCTTGCAGTACTTAACCAGACAGACGCTACAGAGTTTAACTTTGATAACAACTACACACTAGGAGCTCAATTAGGATATAAGAGTACGTACTTAAACTTTTTATACGGTAAGCAAGGTGGTAACTCAGAAAGTACTTTTCAAGTAGACCTTACTACTGGTTATGACTTATCTGACGACTTTTTCTTAGGACTTAACGCAACTTATAATGATACAGATGGTGCTTCTTTTTATGGCGTAGCACTATACCCACAGTTCAAAACTTCTGACGCATTCACCTTAGGTTTACGTGGTGAGTACTTTGCAGAAGGTGAAGGTGGTGCTGGAGCAATAGGAGGTTATGACCTAGAAGGTGATGCCTCTGTAGTGGCAGTAACACTTACAGGTAGCTACAGCGTAGGAGATCTTACTATAAAACCAGAATTCCGTCTAGATAGCGCTAGTGAAGACACATTTTTAGACACAGATCAAGACCCTAGCAATTCTTTATCATCTTTTGTAATTGCTGGAATATATAAATTTTAATAAACCTATTAGATATGAAAAAAATAGAAGCAATCATCCGAAAGTCAAAATTCTCGGCAGTAAAAAGAGCTCTGCACGATGTAGGAGTCAACTTTTTCTCGTACTGGGATGTTACCGGTCTAGGTAACGAGAAAAAAGGATCTGTATACCGCGGTGTAAGTTATAGCACAAGTGACATACAACGTCGCTATCTAAGCATTGTTGTTAATGATGACTTTGAAGAGATTACAATAAAAACTATCATAGAAGCGGCGCGCTCTGGAGAAGTAGGTGATGGAAAAATTTTTGTTTCAGATATCAAAGACTGCTACCGAATAAGAACAGGAGAAAAGGGTAGTCAAACTTTAAAATAATAACACACAATAGCATAACACAACTATGGAAATTTTAACTGTAAATAATGTATGGATGATGATCTGTACAGGGCTTGTTTTTTTTATGCACCTAGGTTTCTCTTTTTTAGAGATAGGCTTAACAAGACAAAAAAATACTATCAATATTTTATTTAAAAATATATTTATTATCACAGTAGGGCTACTACTTTATTACTTAGTAGGCTTTAACCTAATGTACCCAGGAGAGTTTAATGGCTTTTTAGGATTTGCTGGATTTGCTCTTGACGCACCTCTCACAACAGAAGGTGCACTAGACCTCACATATAATGAAGGTTACACATACTGGACAGATTTTCTCTTTCAAGGTATGTTTGCGGCAACAGCAGCAACGATAGTATCTGGAGCAGTAGCAGAGCGTATTAAAATAGGACCTTTTATGGTTTTTGTATTATTATACGTAGGCATAGTCTACCCTATAGCAGGATCTTGGAAATGGGGAGGTGGCTTTTTACAAACACTAGAAACACCTTTTTATGACTTTGCAGGATCCACACTAGTACACTCTGTAGGAGGCTGGGCAGCTCTTGTTGCCGTATATTTATTAGGCTCTAGAATTGGTAAGTTTGATGAAAACGGAAAACCTCAAGCTATTCCGGGTCATAATGTTCCTCTAGCAACTGCAGGTGTACTTATATTATGGTTAGGTTGGTTTGGGTTTAACGGAGGATCAGTACTCTCTGCAGACCCCTCACTTACTTCGCTTACCCTAGTTACCACATCCCTTGCTGCTGCAGCTGGCGGGGTGGTTGCTTTTCTTGTTTCTACATTAATGTATAAAAATTATGATCTTACAATGTTCTTAAATGGCATACTAGGAGGTCTTGTAGGTATAACAGCTGGGGCAGATGTGATGAGCCCTACAGACGCCATTCTTATAGGCGGTATTGCTGGAGCGATAATCGTTTTTGGTGTAGCATTGGTTGACAAGTTAAGACTAGATGACCCTGTAGGAGCAATTGCCGTTCACCTTATTTGTGGTATATGGGGTACACTTGCAGTAGGCATTTTTGGAAGTCTTGCAAGCGGTGCCCAGTTTGTAAGTCAGTTAATAGGCGTGGGAGCTTATGCTGTATTTTGTATTATTACTTCCTTCATTATTATATTTACCTTAAAGAAAACTGTTGGAATCAGAGTTTCAGAACAAGAGGAGGTTGAGGGATTAGATCCTCACGAACACGGGATGAGTGCTTATCCAGATTTTCGTCTTAACGAGCACTAATCTAAATGATTTTGCTCCCAAGTATTCTAAAAGCTCTGGCCATATGGTCGGAGCTTTTTTTAAAACAGGGTACGCTTTCGCGAAAGCGTATTTAAAATAATTATCTTTCGGCTCAAAATTTTACAGATGTCAAAAACAAATATCCTTATGGTGTGCCTAGGTAATATATGTAGGTCTCCCCTAGCCGAAGGTATCTTACGTAACAAACTAGATAGCGAGCAATTTATAATAGACTCTGCCGGCACTGGTGACTGGCACGTAGGTAATGCTCCAGATGCTAGAAGCATAAAAGTTGCTAGAGATAATGGTATAGACATCTCACAGTTAAAAGGAAGGCAAATAGCAAAAAGCGATTTTAAAAAATTTGACCATATCTATGTGATGGATCAAAACAACCTAGAAGATGTACTAGCGCTTGTCAGTACAGATGAGGAACGCCGAAAGGTTATAATGATTTTGGATACCGTTTTTCCCGGTGAGAAGGTAGATGTTCCAGATCCTTATAATGGTATGCAAGAAGATTTTGAAAGAGTTTATGAGATGCTAGACCAAGCCTGTGAAGAGATTGCAGGACAGCTGCAGTAATAAATCTTCTTTGTGAGCAGCAATAGAATATGCGCTTAAGGTTGTGCATCTAGGTAAAGCTATTTATATTGCGTCTATTACGATCAGCTCCCCAACCATATGACTGACCGTAGACTTATCTATGAGCACATTTACAACTACCGGAAAATTATATCTCATACCTACTACTCTAGGCGATACAAACGCTCTAGAGGTGATGCCTATCTCAGTAAAGAAAGTGGTAGAACTTATAGATACGTATATAGTAGAAAATGAAAAAACGGCACGCCGTTCTATAAAGGCTATCTCGCCTAGCAAGTCACAGCCGTCACTCACGCTATTTCAGCTCAATAAATACACAGACGTATCTGAGATACCTTCATACCTAGAGCCTTGTTTACAAGGTGAGTCTGTAGGTTTACTCTCTGAGGCTGGCGTTCCTGGGGTTGCAGATCCCGGTGCAGAAGTGGTGAAAATAGCCCATCAAAAAGGAATACAAGTTATACCTCTAGTAGGGCCGTCTTCTATACTTATGGCAATGATGAGTAGTGGTATGAATGGACAAAACTTTGCCTTTAACGGCTACCTTCCCATTGATCAAAAAGAGCGCAAACAAGAGCTTAAAAGACTAGAACGTCTCTCATTTGAGCACAACCAGACGCAACTTTTTATAGAGACACCGTATCGTAATAATAAAATGCTAGAAGATATTTGTGCTACAGTACACCCAGATACACAAGTTTGTATAGCCTGTGATATCACCTTACCTACAGAGTATATTATCACAAAAAGTGCTTCTTTCTGGAAATCTAATGCGCCAGATCTACATAAGAGACCTGCTATTTTTATAATACACAAAGGGTTTTAAGCTAGCTCAAGTTAATAGGCTTAGGGAAACCGCGCTGTATTTTACGCACCATAGGCTCTAGTCCATTAATTTTTATTTCCATCATTTCTTGTAACAACCTACCTATCTTACCTTCTGGAAAGCCTTGTTGCCTAAACCATACGTAATACGACTCAGGCAGGTCTACCAGGTATTTACCCTTATATTTCCCAAAAGGCATTCTGTAATGAGCAAGCTCAATGAGGTGATCTTGTTGTGACTTCATTATAGCTTGTTGTAAACGTTCTCGCCGTTTACGTATGTTGCACCCACTTCAAGATTAGGTATTGCATCTTCATCTATGGTCATAATATCTTGATCCATAATGATAAAGTCTGCAAACTTACCTGACTCGATACTTCCTTTTTCTGCTTCCTCAAAGTTTGAATATGCTGCCCATATAGTCATTCCTTTTAAGGTTTCTTCTCTAGACAATGCATTTTCCATCTGGTAACCTCCTTCTGGATATTGTTTTAAATCTTTACGAGCCACTGCTGCATAAAATGTGTAGAAAGGTGACACCTGCTCTACCGGAAAATCTGTTCCTAAAATAACAAGCCCAGATTGTTTAAGTAGGTCTTTATAAGCATAAGCACCTTTTATACGCTCTGCTCCTACTCTATCTTCTGCCCAGTACATATCACTTGTGGCGTGTGTAGGCTGTACAGAAGGTAAAATTTTATCACTAAAAACGTCAAAATCTTCTGTAGACACTACTTGAGCGTGCTCTACCTTCCAGCGAGGATCTTTTTTTGAAGTAAGAACCTTATCATATGCTCGCAGTACAACCACGTTTGCACTATCACCTATGGCGTGCGTGTTCATCTGGAAGTCTGCAGCAGCTATGCGCTCTGCAAGTTCATTAATTTCATCTACTGGTGTTACCATAGCCCCAAAGTGACCTTTTTTATCACTATATGACTCTCGCATCGCAGCACCTCTAGATCCTAAAGCACCATCACCATACACCTTTACAGAACGCACATTAAGACGATCTGTTTTAATCTTACCAGAGCTTAAGTAGTGATCTAGGTTTTCTTTATTGTTAGACAACATCGCGTAGATGCGCATTTTTAAGTCTCCCTGCTGTTGCAAGCTGTCTATAAGCTCTACTATATCTTTATTAAGACCCGCGTCATTTACCGTAGTAAGCCCGTAAGAAAAACAAAGTTCTTGCGCCTCTAGTAATACTTGAGCGTTTTCGGCAACGCTGGCTTGTGGCATTACGGCATCTACAAGCGTTTGTGGGTTATCTATAAGTACTCCAGTCACTTTACCATCTACCAGCACAATCTCTCCACCACTTACCTTTGTGGTGTTATCTATTTTTGCGAGATCAAGCGCCTTCTGGTTTACAAGATATGCGTGACCATCTACACGCTCTAGTACCACTGGTGTATCTGGAAAAAGAGCATCTAGCTTATCTTTAGTAGGAAATTCTTTTACCGCCCAGTCGTTTTGATCCCAACCTCTTCCTCTTATTACGGTTGCTTCTGGATTTGCTTTAGCAAAAGCGGTTACCTTTTCTATAACCTCATCATAACTTTCCGTACCTACGAGGTCTGCAATTTGCAAGTTTTGACCTAGCCCATAAAAGTGACAGTGCCCGTCTATAAGGCCTGGTAAAACGGTTTTACCTGTAGCGTCTATAGTTTCGGTGGCTTGATATTGTGCTATTATATCTGCTGTGCTTCCTACGGCGATAAATTTTCCATCTTTTACGGCAAAGGATTCCGCTTTCGCGAAAGCGTCATTAACCGTATACACATTTGCATTTGTGACAATAAGGTCTGCCTCTTGCTTATTATCACAAGAAATAAAAAGACTAAGAACTGATAAGGAAAATAAAAGTTTACGCATCAAAATATGGTTTAAAGCATAAAAATACGAAAGAGAAGTTATAAGTGATTACCTAAGAATATTAATTTGTAAATCTACTTGAGCATCTTGAGGAAACCTATAATTAGGGTGTAGTTGCACATCTATATGATAGGTGATACCATATAAGGCAAGCACGGCATCTACCTTATCTTTTTTACGTTTTGCCTCTCGAGATTTTAGTGCGTACATATTGTACATCCCTATTGCTTGTGATAAAATCTTAAGAGCAATTCCAAAAATTACAAATGGTATTAAGTATATTCTTAAACTATAAGCGTTTGATGAATGAAATGAATTATTAAGATCATTTATGTAAACTATAGAATAAGCAGCCAAACAAGTGACTCCCACACCTAGCAAGCCAAATATTATGGTATAGCTGTAGTTCCACCATTTATCTTTTATAGCGTGCTCATAAATAACGTTTACTTCCCTAAGTTGATTCTTAAATTTTGTAGAAAACAGCTTTTTTGAGCAGGTACGATTAAAGGCTGGTTTTCGCTTTGTAAGATTGCAAATAGAACCTTCTTTTAGGTTTTTACGCTGGTGGTTACAGAGCTCGCAGTGCCAAGTGTTATTCAAAAGAAAAAAGGTTTTGCACTAATGTACAAAACCTCTTTTTTTTAGTTTCGATTTTTTCTAAAAATCTATGCGTAACCTCAACTCTGGTGATTGTGTTACAGTGAGGTCTCCACCTGTAGCATTAAAATTACTTATGCTATAATCTGGGCAACACCCTGAAGAATTTTGTGTTTGTACTGTTGCATTTATTGTCACATCAAAAACACCTTCTTGAACGATGGTAGCCACCTCTGGAAAAACATATATGACAAGCTCTCCATCTTGAAAAACGTAACCTTGGTTATATGAAAGCGCTAAGTTATTTTGTACGGTAACAGCAAAGCCCTCTGGAGCCTCTCCATCTGTATCTGTGTATAATTGCTCCCCAGTTTCAGCATCAAAAAAGGTTATTACCATCGCTGGGCCTGGCGCACAGAGTACGTTTGTACAATCTAAATCATCTGAGTCGCAAGTAACTAGTGACAAACTCAATATGACAAGAACAAGTAGCTTTTTCATACCTAAGTGTTTTATAAGAATATTTTATATATGAGATCTCCATCGCTATCATCTACGCTAGTCACATTTGTAAATGATACGTCTGTATAGTTATTTACATTACAACATTCTCCCTCTATAAATGTTACATCAAATGATAAGGTAGTCTCAAAGCCATCTGGCACGGCTATACGAAGCATCACATTGTTGCGACTTTCAAAAAAAGTATTAAGCGCTATTTGTGCAGTTTCAAACTCTTGAGAGGTACCTGTAAAGAATACAAAATCCTCATTGGTTTCTAGATCTGTTATAACTACATCTTCAAGATTATAAGTGCCGTTAAAAAACACATCTTCTTCTGTTTCACCATCTAAAAATTGTAATAGTAAATTACCAGAGGCACAATCTACAAGACTACAATCTGAAAGACTAGCAGAATCTAAATCAGAACTGCAAGAAACAGTAGCTATAAACAAGGCAACAACGCCTAACATTCTTTTCATTATATAGGGTTTACATAAAGGATGCAGGTACTACAGAAAGGTTGCTTTGTGATAGGTGTTATTTTTACTAAAAATCAAACTTATAAGTAGCACCTACCATACCTTGAAGCCCTTGCACTTCATAATTAAGCCATTTCTGGTAGTTACTATCCAGTATGTTATTAACTCTGGCAAAGGCAGATAGACGATTATTAAAGCGATAACCCACGTGCGCATTTACATCAAAATAGCTCTCTAATGTTTCTATAGAACTAGGCGTTAATATATCTACAGGGTCTTGACTAAATACAAGATCTTGACGCTCTCCTGTAAAAAATAAGTTCACTCCAGCAAACCATTGCTCTGTAATTTGATAATCTGCAAATAATGACGCTTGTAGATCTGGAAGGTTCCAAGCCTCTGTTTGTGTATCTGTGGTATATGAGTTAAACTGCCCGTTGAGCTTCATTTTAAAATTTGCATTTACATCAAAATTAAGCTCTGCAAAAACACCTAATGTATTAACATCATCATAGACGATACCAAAGGAGTTTCCGTTCTCATAGCCATTTTGTCCAAAGTTGTTACCACTCTGCGAGTAAGGGTTATGCTGGTATAGCGCCTTACCACTCTCAGATGCGTAGCTAGCACGTAAGTTATAGCTGAGGGCTTCAGAGAGTTTTCCTTTCATACCTAAAAATCCATCATACTGCTTATTTGTAGGAGCTACTATAAGTGTAGGTGATATAAAAGGGTTTTCTTGAGCAAAGTCGTGGTAGTTATTCTGTATAAGACCTCCTTCAAGTCCCCCATAAGCAATAAAGTAATCGCCCGCTACTCTATAAGATGCAGCGATTTTTGGGTAAATAAAGAAGTCTGTCTCACTATTTTCTGTATCAAGAGATACAATACCTTCTACCCCTAGCTTTACCTCTAAGTCATCTCTTAGAATTACTAGACTTGGGTTAATACCTGCGTTTAAAAAGCTATAGTTAATCTCTGTCCCTGTTGAACCAAAGCTATTTGCAAAAGAACCACTCAGGTAATCTACAGACAGTTTTGTTGTAATTAACTCACCAGCGATAGGAAACTCAACCGTAGGTGCTACCACAGCCCTAAGCTCTGTACTCTCTAGGTCATCTCCAAAATAACGCACCATTCCCGTAGCCTCCTTAAAGAAAGAATCTTTAAGACTTATAGAACCATTAAGACCAGCTGTGAGATATGAATGTGTTACATCAAAATCTTCTGTAAACAAAGGACTATCTGCTGGGCCTTGCAATTCCTTAAGTTCCTCCGGTATACCATACCAGTTATACACTTGATGCTTTGCATCTAGATCTGCGCGCCAAGTAAGATCACGCTCTCTTGCTCCATAATTGAGATTGAGACGACTATCATAAAAGAAATCGTCTACCACAGTACCATCTATACCTCCTTGTGAAGAGTTATGATTTAAAAATACTCCAAAATCTTCTGTACGGCTTATTTGAAAATTGCTGTAAAACTCTGCTAGTACAGATGTAAAACTCCCAAAACCTAAGGTTGCATAGTTATCATACAACTTTTCTTTTTTTGCTTTTTTTACAACAGCCGCCTTACCTTTTGCTGGTGTAAACGTACTCGCTACAGGTACAGAAAAGATACTGTAAGTCACTTTTTTCTTTGCTGTAGTAATAGAGTCGTTAAGCTGCGGCGTAGCTTTTACCTTAAAAGCGTCGCGTATGGTAGGCGTGTATGCCTTTACCACATTTACCACTTCTGTACCGATAGTAGACTCTTCTTCTTGAGCATAACTTACTTGCACAGCTAGAAGTGCTATCACAGCAACTATAAGTTTATATGATGTATGAAATGAACTATTCATAAAATGTGTTTTATTTTTTACGTTGTTAGACTAACGTGTTTAAATATATATTGTACTAATACTATTATCCTTTCTCTACAGAAGCGTTTGTTTTTGCCTCTGCCTCTTTTATAATAGCAAGTTGCGTTTGTGCTTCTTCTACCGTTTCAGTATAATCTGCAAAGTTTGTGATTACACTCTCAAGTATATAAGTAGCTTGATAAGCATCACCTAGCGCATAAAAGTTTTTTGCCATAAGTACAAGACCTTTTGCACCATACTCTTTGTAACCACTATAATCTTTTGCTAGTTTTTGCACAGCAACGTTAGACGCTTCATAGCTTGTTGCTTTATTTTTAAAATAAGCATCATAATACAAAGCCTCTGCCGCTAGAGAACCTGTTGCAATTTTTTGCACCTCTCCATAGGCTGTTTTTGCTCTTACCTCATCTCCAGTTTTTATAGAAGAACGTGCAATAATAATTTGAGCATCACTTTTTACTGTGTTGTCTATTTTTGAGTTTGTTAGCACTTTTGTAGCATAGGTTACCGCTTGATTATAATCATCTCCCTCATAGTATGATTTCATAAGGTTAGATTGTGCAAAAATGATGTTTTGCGGGAAGTCTGCTTCTGTTTCTAGTCTTTGTAATACTGGGATGGCTTCTACATAATTTTCGGCAGTAAGGTATACTTGTCCCAGTCTTGCCAGTGCCTGCTCTGTAAACTCACTACGCTCTTTATCTATTACAAACTTATAGTGTGGTATGGTTTGTTGGTATTCCGCTTTCGCGAAAGCGATCTGACCCACATAAAAATGAGCTTGTAACGCGTGCTGACCATTAGGATAATTAGTAAGGTACTCCTCAAAGAGTCGTGATGCCTGGTTTATATTATTTTCTACATACTGCTTCTCTGCAGAGGCATATGCAGCATCATCTAGTTCTGCATCTTCAACATCTATAAAATCTAGCGTGCTCACCCACTGGCCGTACTCATCTACACGACCTAGGTCTATATAAATAAGCTTTGCAGTAGTCACTGCTTGTAGTGCTTCTGGCGTACCAGGATAATCTGCCGCAACACCACGTAGTATGCGAAGGGCCTCATCTGAGTTGTTGTTATTATCAAGAATAAGTGCTTTTTTGAGCAGTGCTTTTGACACGTATGAGCTACCCGGTAGATCCCTTACAAGCTTGTCATAAGCCTCAATGGCCTGGTCATTATTATTTTGTGAGACATACATATTACCTAGCTCATATAAAGCGTCATCACGATAGGTAGATCTCGGGAACTTAGTCGCAAAACTTTTAAGACCCGCTATCTTGTCACTATTCTTTTTTATAAAACCGTAGCTCATAGACTTTTGAAAAGTCGCATAATCTTGATCTGTCTCATTAAGAGCAATTGCACTATTATATGCCTCTAGCGCTGGCCAGTACTTACTGCTTATAAAGCGACTATCTCCCAGACGAAGAAAGGCGTCGTTAAGTCGTGTTCTATCTTGTACATTTCCTTTTGTATAATTTTCAAAATAGCTAGCTGCTTGCTCGTAATTTTTATCAGAAAAATATGCGTAGGCTAGGTTGTAGTTTATATCACCATATTCTGGAGTACTGGCAGCATTACTACTTCCTAAAAACTGTTTGTACCCTATGATGGCTTCCTTAAAATCATTTGCAATATAATCGCTCTCTGCTTTCCAGTAGGTTGCTCTTGTAACGTATAATGGATCTTGTGGTTCTTTAAGCGACTTTGTAAAGGCTGCGCTAGCCTCTGGAAATTTTCCTTCGTTATATAAATCAAGCCCATATAAGAAGGCTACCTTCTGGTAAGCTTTCTTATTATCAAAGCTGTTATTGCTCTCAAGCAATTGCATTGCCTCCTTATAGTTTTTTGAGGTTATGTAAGAATCTATAAGTAATGACTCTAGCTCGCTTTTTGCCGGAGATTTTGGATACGCCTCCATATAATCTGCTATAACAGTAGGTGTAGGCTTATATGCATTACCTATCTCATAGCTAAGCTTTGCATAATTGAGACCACTATCTTCTTTTATAGTCTCATTATAGTCCATCTCACTTGCATTTTTAAATGCGTTAAGTGCCTCTTGTTTTTTATCAAGCTTTATGTACGATTGTGCAAGGTGATAGTAAGCATTTTGTGCAACGCTGTTATTACCGTCTATGATTTTATTAAACTCATTTACGGCACTTGCATAATCTCCTTGTTTATAATAAGCATATCCTAGCTGGTAGTAATCTGTATTATTCCACTTACCGCGTTTACCTTTATACTCTTTAAGATATGGTAATGCCTCGCTGTATTTATTCTGGTTAAAGTAACTCTCACCTATTATTTTGTTAAGCTCAGATTTCTCTTTTGGGTTTGCATTTGCGAGCTGAGATTTACCTTCTGAGATGGCTTGATCAAATTTTCCTAGTTTAAAATTAAGGTCTGCTTTAAAATAGGCAAGGTCTTCATTATATGCACCACCACTCTCTGCTTCTACCTCATCAAAAAGTTCATTTGCCTGCTCATAGTCATCTCCTTCATATGCCATAAAACCGATATAATACTTAGCCTGTCCCCCGTATTTTTGAGAATCGCGCACACGATTTAAGTATTTTTTTGCTTCGTCAAAACGCTTACTCTTAAAATAAGCATACCCATTATTAAAGTAAAAAGTCTCCTTCTCTCCCTCTGTGAGCGTTGCCTCATCTACACGATCATACCATTTACGTGCATAAGCAAACTTGCCATTTTCAAAATAATACTGTGCTACGTCTAGAAAAGCACTATTGCGTTTTGTACTTGTAGGGTACTCTGTCACAAAAGCCAGCATCAAGTTATCTGCTCCTTGCTGGTTGAGTCTCACAGCGGCATTTGCAATATAATAAGCACAGTCACCTTGTACTGTTGTATCATCAGTTTTTGCTTTTACCTCTTCAAAAAGTGTTTGAGATGCAAGGTACTGCTTGCTATTGTATAACGACAGTGCCTTATTAAACTGAGCGAGGTCATTTGTATAAATTGCAGATTGTTGCCCTACCGCAATACTGGTGTATAAAAATAATGCAACAAGTACATACTTGATTTTATGCATAGTTATGAGTTGTTTTATTGATGTTATGTGGGAAGAATTACGCTTTCGCGAAAGAGTAAAAACGCCCTTTTCTAGCCTGTTCAAAGTTATCTTTCTTACAGTAAGATAACGACCTAAATCTTTGTTAATTATGTGAAGTTGTAAAAAGGGTTTTTAACAATCTTGTTTAATTAATACAAATAGCACTGAGCATCATATACCTGAGATACTTAAAGAAATTTTTAAAAGGTCATAAAACACTTTCATCTAAATTCCGTTACTTTGAAACTCAGACCAAAACTTATGCCACAACCCGTACTTCAATTATCACACGCCGCAATTTACCAACGAGAAAACCTCATTCTCTCTGAAGTAAATGTTACCATAGAGCCAGGTGACTTTGTGTACCTCATAGGTAAAACAGGATCTGGAAAAAGTAGTTTTATGAAAACGCTTTACGGTGACCTCCCGCTCACAGAGGGCAAAGGAAACATAGTGGGCGTAGACCTTAACGGACTTAAAGAAAAGAATATTCCTTTCTTACGTCGTAAACTGGGCGTTGTTTTTCAAGATTTTAAATTGCTTAATGACCGTACGGTAATAGATAATTTAAAATTTGTGCTTAAGGCAACTGGCTGGAAAGATAAAACAGCAATGGAGGCAAAAATAGACGCCGTTCTTGATAAAGTAGGGATGAAAAGTAAAGGCTTTAAATATCCTTACCAGCTGTCTGGAGGTGAGCAGCAACGTATCGCCATTGCTCGTGCTTTGCTCAATGACCCAGAACTTATTCTGGCAGATGAGCCTACAGGTAACTTAGATCCACAAACGAGTGTAGAGGTTATGGAAGTATTACAGGAGATTAATAAAAACGGCAATACCATCCTTATGGCAACACACGACTATGCACTTTTACTTAAATACCCTTCTAAGACATTAAAATGTGACGGTAACAAGGTTTTTGAGGTTGTACAAAAGACTGTATAATCCTTTTACCAAGACAAGCTACTGGCTACCGTTTTTATAAGCGTAGGTATACATCATCTTAATATTGTATTTTCGTTTGTAGGTATGCTTTCCATTCTTATCCCGACATATAATACAGACATCACTGCACTTGTCACATCGCTTCTTGATCAGACACGAGAGTCAGGAGTAGTCTATGAACTTATTTTTTGTGAGGATGCCTCAACCTTATACCAAGAGCAAAATAGTGCACTCAGTGCACAACCCTACGTTCGAGCACTCATAAATAAAACCAACCTAGGAAGAACAGCCACGCGGTCAAAGCTTGCCAAAAACGCAAAGTATGACTGGCTTCTCTTTCTTGATGCAGATGTTCTCATTGAGAACAAGCAATTTATCAAAAACTACCTAGCGGCATTACAAAGTCATAACTCTATCATAGTTGGGGGTACTTCATACGTAGACATACCACCAAAAAATAAAGAGCTACGCTGGAAGTACGGTATAAAACGAGAGGCAAAAAATCCCGAAATACGAATGAAAAACCCATCGTATATTATCTCTCAAAATATACTTGTAAAAAAAGAAGTGTTCTTTAGTCTAAACATTGTAGAGAGCAGGCGCTACGGACTTGACAATATATTCTCTTACCAGATTTATCATCAAAAAATTACTGTTTTACACATAGATAATCCTATTGTACATACGGGTCTTGAAGAGAATTTGATATTTCTAGACAAGTCACTACAGGCTATTGACACACTTATACATTATGAGCATAGCGGGAGTATAAGCAGAGACTTCACATCATTACAACAAGCTTATCAAAAATTAAGAAAACTCCGTCTAGACTTTGTTTACCCTACAATTTTTAGTCTATTAAAATTAGGCATACAGAACAACATCGTGAGTAATAGACCGTCGTTATTTCTGTTTGACTTATTCAGGCTCAACTACTATATAAAAAGTCGAAAAAATGCCTAAATTCTCTGTGGTCATTACGGTATATAACAAAGCCTCTTTTGTAAAGGAGACCATAGAGAGTGTACTAAAGCAAAGCATTCAAGACTTTGAAATTATAGTAGTAAACGATGGCTCTACAGATGGTAGTGATGCTGCCATAAAATCTATAGCCTCAGAAAAAATTACATACCTCCCGCTTACAGAAAATGTAGGAGCAGGCGCTGCACGCAACATAGGTATAAAATCTGCCAGAGGATCGTTTATCGCACTGCTAGATGGTGATGATTTATGGGCTCCCCCCTACCTAGCAGAAATCACAGCTCTTATTAATGTATATCCCGAGCACTATGTATTTGCAACAGCCGTGCTTAAGGAATATAAAAACTCAACAAGACCTAACAGTTATAGCTTTGAAAACCCAGACAACAAACCTTTTCTAGACCTTGATTACTTTACAAGCAGTTATAAAAACACACTTCTTACAAGCAGCTCAACAGTTTTTCACCGTTCTGTATGTGAGGATGTAGGCTATTTTAATGAAAAGATAAAAAGCGGTCAAGATACCGACTTGTGGATACGCATAGGTTTACAGTACAGAATAGCCTTTAGCACGAAAGCGTGTGCAACCTATCGCTATGCGCCACAAAGCCTTTATAAAGGAACTCGCTCTGTAAAAGATAGACCAGACTATCTAGCATATTTAGAAGAAGAAAAAACAAACAAAGGCCTCAAAAGATTCATAGATCTCAATAGGTACTCGCTCATCATAAGAGCGCGACTTTGGGGTCAAGTGAAAGAAGTAAACACCTATCTAGAGCATCTTGATATAAATAATCTTAATAGTAAACAACGGTTTTTATTAAGTCTACCCACCTACGCCTTACGTCTTGCTTTTAAGAGTCAAAGCTTGCTTGAAAGAGCTGGACTCAAACTCTCAGCTTTTTAGGGACTTGTAAGTCTCATAGTTACGTATATAATCATCTTCATCATACTCGTGAGATGCCAGCACGAGACATACTGCTCCAGAAGAAAAATTTTCTAACTCTCGCCAGATATTTACATCTATAAGCAAGCCTTGATTAGGCTTATTAAGCATTACACGCTCTTTTTCTTTTCCATTATCAAGCACTACTTCAAAACTTCCACTTACAGCAATGAGCAACTCCTTACACTCCTTATGAGCGTGACCTCCTCTATATGCTCCACTAGGCACATCGTGTAGATAATACACACGCTTTATAGCATAAGGTAACACCTCTTTTTCTATCACGGCTAGATTTCCTCTAGGGTCTGTAATTCTTGGTATTTTTATAAGGTTTTTCATAAGCTATCTAGTAATTTTTTCCAGTCTAGTGCAATGTGTTCTGCTGCCAGATGTTTTACACTTTCTTGTGCATTTTTTTGACATCTACTGGCAAGCTCGCCATCTAGCACAAATGTACGAATGGCGGTACTTAAAGCCACGTCATCATAATTTGCTACTAGCATACCGTTTATACCGTTTTGCACAATCTCTTTTGGTCCAGAGTCACAATCTACACTTATTACCGGAGTGCCTAGTGCTAGTGACTCTACAAGTACCATTGGGAAGCCTTCGTAGTGACTAGTGAGTAAGGTGCACAAGGCTCGTTCCACTACAGGTGCGGGATTAGATTGATGCCCTATAAAAATAACTTTATCATTTATTCCCAGAGATTTTGAGAGTGTTGCTAGCTTTTTGGCATCTGGACCATCTCCCATAATCACGAGAGGTAGTTTTAAGTTCGCTTTCGCGAAAGCGGAAATCATCAAACTAAAGTTCTTCACATCATCAAACAGTCGTCCATACCCTAAAAAATACGTCTCTGGAAGACTTACATTGCTCTCTCCAAAAGTCATTTGTGGGATAGGGTTATACACCTGGTGAATATGTTTAAAGCCGTATCCCGCTTTAATCTTTGCAGCAATACTTTTTGAAACTCCTACAAAATGATGCTTACCATAAAACCATTTTGCAAGCACATCTGGTGCTGGAAAATATGTTTCTAATCGAGCACTTCGCACCATATAAAGTACTTTTTTAGCTTTATAAATGTACTTTGTATACACCCATTCTTTTAAGGCAGAAGATCTAGACCTGCTATCTATAACAAGATCAAACTGCTCATTATGCAAGTAATTCTTTAGTCTTTTGAGATGCTTATACTTTGTAATTAGCCCCTCTTCCTCACGCTTATCTGCTCCTAGATTAAATAATGTGCCTTCATAGGGATAAGAAACCCCATCTCTTATACAGATGATGTGTACGGTATGCCCGAGACCTGTGAGCATCTGTGATAAAAATGCCGTAGACCGCTCTGCACCACCACCAGATAAGGAGATGGTAACAAGTGCAATTTTTTTATGAGTATCTTTCGGCAACAGAAGGAGTTTTTGTTTACCAAATATAATCAATGCGCATCTTACTCGTAGGCGAATACAGCCGACTTCATAATTCTCTCAAAGAAGGTCTCACCGCATTAGGTCACGAGGTTACCCTTGTGGGTTCTGGCGATGGTTTTAAAAAGTTTCCCGTAGACATCACACTAGAAAGAGGTTATATCTCTGGCTGGAAAAAGAAGCTAAAACTGAGCATTCTTAAATTAACCGGTATTGATATTTCAGAAAAATCACTGCGTAACCACTTTACAAAATTAAAACCTCAACTTTCTGGTTATGACGTGGTGCAACTTATTAACGAGTCTAGTTTTAACACCACGCCGTCATTAGAACTTGAAATAGCCCAGTATCTCAAAACGCATAATAAAAAACTCTTTCTCCTCTCGTGCGGTACAGATCACATAAGTGTTACCCACGCTTTTACAGACGAGTTGCCATACACAATTGCCACACCCTACAAGGAAGGTAAACTCACAAAAACATCGTTTGCCCCAGCGCTTAAGTACCTAGCACACGCTTATAAAAAATTACACACGGCACTATATAAGCTTGTAGATGGTGTGATTGCTACAGATCTTGATTATCATTTCCCTCTTAAAGATCATCGTTTATACAAGGGGCTCATCCCAAACCCCATTAACGTAGACAAGATACCTAAGCAGGAAATTGCATTTACGTATCCTATTACCATCTTTCACGGGATTAATAGAAATAACTATTACAAAAAAGGAAATGACCTTTTTGAGCAAGCGCTTGCTATTATAAGCAAGAAATACAACGAGAAGGTAAACATCATCACCACAGAAAATCTACCGTATGATGAATATATTACCGCTTATAATAAAGCACATATTGTGCTAGATCAAGTTTATGCCCACGATCAAGGTTACAATGCGCTGGAGTCTATGGCAAAAGGGAAAGTGGTATTTACTGGTGCTGGTACGCATTTTAAAGCGCAATATCAATTAGATAAAACGGTGGCAATAGATGCGGCACCAGACGTAAATGAAATTGTGACAAGTCTAGAAAAGCTCATAGCGTCACCTGCGCTTCTTGAAGAGATAAGTGAGAATGCACATCACTTTATAAAAACCCATCACCACTACACAAAAGTCGCCCAGCAATATCTTAAGACCTGGCAAGCTACATAACTAAGAGAATGTAACTCCCGCAGCTACCGAGGATGTCACAACGCTTCCAGCAGCAATCACGGCATTATCACCTATGGAAACACCTTTCCAAATGCTCACATTATTGCCTATAAAAACATTTTCACCTATCGTTACTGCGGCACTTGGTCCCGTATCGCTTCGGCGTCTGGTGGGGTCAAGACTGTGAAAATTACAATTATAAATGGAGCAATTAAGCCCTATTGTTGTATCATCTCCTATCACAATCGTTCCCTCGTTTGCTACGGCGCAAAAATTATTATTTATCGCAACGTTGTTCCCAAAAACAATCTCACTTCCCTCCTTTCTTGCCTCGATATAAGCATAGGTATTATAAAATGACGGAGAATTAATAACACCTATTTGTACGCTTTCGCGAAAGCGTATCACACCCCTCCCATTAAGTTGTGCGGGTTGATAAAGCATAGGTTTACCGTCTACATAGGTAGTCTGTGAGAGCAACTTGTACTTCCAGATTCTAAATGATTGTAATATGTTACCTAGGCTACTCATTCGTTTTTGTAAAAAGCGGTTCCCGAAAGATAAACAGTAATACTAATAAATGCATAAAATAACTTAAACAATGTCCCATTGTAGCACCCTCTGCACCAAAATTTTGCACAAAGTATATTCCAGAAGTATAGATTATAACTAGGGAGATCACCTCGGTAATGAGGAATAATTTGAGATTGTTTTTGGCAATAATTTGGTATCCTATCACTAGTGAGGCAACCTTAAAAAAATCTCCTAGCAACTGCCATTTAAACAATGAGGTCATAGGCATAAAATCTTCAGTAAATAATAACTGAACAATAAATGAACGCAAAAAATAAATAAGCAACAACCCGAGCCCAAACAGGGGTAAGATGGTTTTATAAAACCCAAAAATCTCTTTTCTAAAAGCACTGCTTGTGGTGGCTTTTGATAATTGAGGCAAAATATATAAGGTCATTAATGTCGCTACAAACTTAAAATAGTAGTCTGACACGCGCGTCATAGCATCCCAGTAACCAGCTCCCTCCCCTATCTCTCTGCGTATCGCGATATATACAAGCGGTAAAACAATCATAGAGAATAGAGCCATAAGCGTATAAGACCCTAGTTTACGAAGAGCGCCAGTATCAAATTTTGAGAATGAGATGCTTTTCAATACGCTACCTTCTTTTCCTAAAGCAACTAGGGTAATCATAAGAATCACCGCCGGACTGACAACTAGCGCAAATAGTGCTCCTTGTACACCATAGTATATGATGCTTAAGATGGTTATGGCAAGCCCCATCAGGTTAGAAAAGATTTGAATCTTCACCACCTTCTTATAAGCCGACTGTCCATTAATAACAGCTAGCAAAATTCCGTTAAGGGTTATAAACGGTAGCGCTATTGCTAGCCATTTAAACACATATGTGTACTGTGCCTCATCGCCAAAAATCTGAGTATTAAAATAAGCAGCACCTACATATAAAATCACCGAAACAATTATAGTAGCGATCAAACTCACGATGACAGCAGTAGACAGTAACTTTGATAATGGATGACGCTCCTCATCACCTGTGGCAACATACTTTACTATACCGTTAGACAAACCTAGATTACCAGCTGCTTGCGTAGTGGTCATAAAATTGCGCAAATAACCCAGCAATGCCATACCGCGTTCTCCTAGATAAATAGCGATAAGCTTTGACGTGATAAGCCCCCCCAGTATTTGTAAGCCCACACTTATTGCATTAAAAGAAGTAATCTTAAGTAAAAGATTATTTGCAATGCCGCTACGTAGTTTACCTAGCATTTAAAGTCGTTTATGGCTTTTATAATCTGGGTAATCTCTGTTTTAGTAAGTGATGGACTAATAGGCAAACTCAGCACCTCATTATGCAACTGCTCGCAAACCGGTAAGGACATAGATGCAAGCTCTTGTAAAGCCTCTTGCTTGTGTGGCGGTACGGGATAATGTATAATGGTTGCGATACCATTTGCCTTAAGATGTTCTTGTAATGCATCCCTCTGTGCACAGCGCACTACAAATAGATGCCAGACGTGAGCCTTACCCTCAGACCATTGTGGCAAAATAATAAGTTTATTATTTATCTCTTCAAGATATTGCTTTGCAATAGCAATGCGCTTACTGTTTTGCGTGTCTAGATCTCTAAGTTTTATTCTCAAAAAAGCAGCCTGCAGTTCGTCGAGGCGGCTATTTACTCCAGTATATTGTGCGACATAACGCTCTTTAAAACCGTAGTTTCTATATTTTTCTACAACTTCGGCTAGCGCTTTGTCATTTGTAGTGATTGCTCCCGCATCACCTAGAGCACCTAAGTTTTTTGTAGGGTAAAAACTATGACCGCTCGCATCTGCCAGAGAGCCACTGCGCTTACCAGAAGTTGTAATTGCCCCGTGTGATTGTGCACAATCTGTAACGGTGAGTAGGTTGTACGCTTTCGCGAAAGCGTTAACCCTATCCATATCTGTAAGTCTGCCATACAAATGTGTAGGCATAATCACTCTTGTCTTTGAAGTGATCTTTTGTTCTAAATCATTATAATCAAAGTTGAATGTATCAAGATTTACCTCAACTAGTACAGGTATTAAGCCCGCTTGTTTGACACCTATGATGGTTGCGATATAGGTGTTACTCGCAACAAGCACCTCATCGCCCTCTTGTAGTTTACCTAGTATTTTATAGCCTTCTAGAATGAGTCTTAAGGCGTCAAGACCATTTGCTGTACCTATACAAAATTGAGTACCACAGTAAGCTGCATACTCTTTTTGGAAAGCAGTCACCTCGTTGCCCAGAATGTACCATCCTTTCTCTAAAAAGGAATCGAACTTACTTTTAAACTCCTTTTCATAAGGTGCGTTTATTGTTTTTAAGTCTAAAAATGGAATCATATCAAGACATTTTTAAGTAGTGAATGATTCTGCACGCCAACCTTATAGAATTTATGAACGTGGGTACGTGCTCCAAAACATTCTTTCCAGTAAGATAAGCCACTATTAAGTTTTGTGCCGCCCTGTTCGTTTGAAATACCAAAATCAAAATAGTCTTTATGTGCAAAGGTTTGCTCTATAAGTTCATAAAATAAGAAGTCTAGCGTTCCCAACTCCTGCTTATTCTCTCCCGCCGAAATATATTGAACGTGTGCCGTGGTTTTAGTCTCAAATATAGTTGCTCCTCCTACTATCGTAGTATTATGGTAGACATTAAACTGTCTTATGTTTTCTGGAAAAAAAGCTTGAAGCTTTTTTATTTCCTCTAGTGTATGTGTGGGTTGTGATTGATGTTTTTGCTTTAGGTTAGGTACGAGTAATTCGTTCCAAAAGTTGTCAAAACGTACTTCCTCTTTTATAACCAGACCTGCTCTTTCTGCCTTTTTTACTCCTTCCATACGATTAGATTGTATGGATAATATATTCCTATAATCTATTACAGAAGCAGTATCTACCCGGTAACAGCTTGCACTGAGTAATTGTGCTATATACTCAAACTCATCACTAGGCATCACCGCATAAAATGTGGGAAGCTGTTTTAGGTATAAAGATGTGAAGCCTTGCTGCTGCACATACTTTAATAATTCTTGAGTAATTGCTATGACATCTTGTAGTTTTTGCTTTCGCGAAAGCAAAATACCACCATACGTTAATCCCTGATGACTGTATAGATCATTCCCGTCTGCATTTGCCGGAAGGAGCGCAACAAGTTTTTCACCTTTATAAACCAGCAGCGAGTAATCTGTAAACCTATCGCTGTGATACTCCATAAAGGAACGGTCGTGTAGAAAAGTTGCATTTTTTGCCTCTGTTACAAATTTGTTCCAGCGCTGGGCATCTGCGGGTTGATATTTTTTTACAGTATAGATGGTTTGGTTGCGAGTTTTAGGATATTGCAATAAAAGTAAAACTATTTTTAATTCTAATGTATATTGCAAGTATATTATTATGAACGTTTAATTATAGTAACCATTGCCTGTCTGAGTAACTATGACACAATCTGTCAAAAAGTATTTACCTAACCTCTTAATCATTTTGGCTTTAATTATAGCTTATATGATGAGTAATGCTATATGGTCTTTTGACTCGGCGAGTTATTATAGAGTTGATATGAAACGATTCCCTATGTATACCTTATGGTTACGAGGCTGGGAGTTTATAAGTACAAATCATTACAAAGAAATTATTGTTATAGCCCAAGTAATACTAGGAGGACTCGCCATAGGTACAATTTTTAAAACATTACAAAGGGTAATAAAATGGTCTTGGCATAGTGATTACCTATTGCTCATACCACTATTACTACCCTACTTCCCCCCATTACTTACGGCTCATAACTTAACATCAGAAGGACTGGCGTACCCACTCTATTTATGGATGATTAATTATTTTATACAATTTATAGTTAGTAATAAAAGGTCTCATCTCTTGCTCACCTTAGTGATATTTCTCGCACTTTGTTTTACTAGAGGACAATTTATTATTGTAGGCCCCATCTTTGCAGTAGTATATGCACTATATGCTAGAAACAAAAAATTTAAAAAGACGGTTGTCGCACTTCATTTCTTATTACTAGCGCTCTCGCCTATTGCTTCAAAAATAATTGATGCCTCCTATCATAAAGCTGTGCACGGTTTTTTTGTGACCACTCCTTACAGCTATGTAAATATTTCGACTTTACCTTTATATGTTGCAAAAGCATCAGACAGCATATCTATACCAGATAAGCACGCAAAACACTTGTTTACTGCATCATATAATACTATTGACAGCTTGGGACTCACCCACCAGCAAGCTACTGGTACACTCGAAGAAAGTTATATGGTTTTTCACAATAACTTCCCTGTTATATGTAATCAGAACTTTCATAAAAAGGCTCGAGATTATTTTGAACATATAGATAACACTCCGCACTATAGCTCCATCCCAGCTGAACAAACAGCAAAGACCTTAACATACACTCTCATTATAAATAATTGGAAGACTTATCTAGCTATATACTGGGAAGGAGTAAAACACGGGTTTACATCTATATATATCCTCATATTCTTACTAATAGTTTCTATATATAGCTTTATCAAGTTTATAAAAAATCCAAACAAAAAGCATACGTTTATCGTGCTCTCAGGACTTTTACTATTTTCTAACGCACTCATTGTGGGGCTGGCTTGCCACTCCATACAACGTTACCTGTTTTATAATTATGTGCTAGCGACACTTATGTGCTTGCTTATTTTTAACCCAAAACCTAATGAAAATGAGTATAGAACTTAGTATCGTAATGCCTTGTCTCAATGAGGCAGAAACACTTAAGACTTGTATAAAAAAAGCAAATGATTTTCTACAAACTAATGACATACAAGGCGAAGTAATCATAGGTGATAATGGAAGTACAGACGGATCACAAGCTATTGCGATGGCAAATGGTGCAAAGGTCATAGATGTACCCGAAAGAGGCTATGGCAGCGCACTTAAGGGTGGAATAAAAGCAGCAAAAGGAACTTATATAATAATGGGTGATGCAGATGATAGTTATGATTTTACTACTCTTATGCCTTACTTAATAAAACTAAGAGAAGGTTATGACCTTGTAATGGGTAACAGGTTCAAGGGAGGAATTAAAAAAGGAGCTATGCCCTTTTTACATAAGTACCTAGGTAACCCAGTGCTCTCGTTTTTAGGCAGGTTATTTTTTAAATCTAATATAGGTGATTTTCATTGTGGGCTGAGAGGTTTTAGCAAAGAAGCCTTTATCGCTATGGATTTACAGACTACTGGAATGGAATTTGCCTCAGAGATGATTGTAAAAGCAAGCCTTAAAAATATGACCATCGCAGAAGTACCTACAATACTCTCTCCAGATGGTAGAACGAGACCGCCTCATCTTAACACTTGGAGTGACGGCTGGAGGCACTTACGGTTCTTATTACTTTACAGCCCTAGCTGGTTGTTTATGATCCCCGGAGTTTCTTTAATGATAGTAGGCTCTGTGTTAAGCACACTTTTAATCATTGGGCCTTTAGATCTAGGAGGCATCACCCTAGGCGTGCATACTTTGTTATATAGTTGTGCAGCTTTTCTCATAGGTTTTCAACTATTGCTTTTTTATGGACTCACAAAGATTTATACGGTAGAAAATGAACTCTTACCTAAGTCTAAAAAATATGATTCCTTATTTGATATACTTACGCTTGAGAAAGGACTCATAGTAGGTTTTATACTCATACTGGTTGCTCTAGGCGCAACTATATATGCATACCTCAACTGGAAGTCTGTCAATTTTGGAGATATTACAGGCTATGGCACTTTGCGGGTGGTTGTACCGGCCGTGACCATTATGTTGCTTGGAGTACAGACCATTCTCTTTAGCTTCTTCTTCAGCATACTTGGTTTAAAAAAATAAAGGTATTTATATATCGCTTTCGCGAAAGCGCATAAAAAAACCCCACTCTTATAGAGCGGGGTTTATTATTTATAAGAATACTAAATCCTTAAGCAATCTTGTTACGCTTACGGTCTACTTCTTTTAAGAAAATCTTACGTAGTCTTAAGTGATTAGGAGTTACCTCTACATACTCATCTTTCTGAATATATTCTAGTGCTTCCTCTAGTGAGAACTTAATTGCAGGTACAATCTTAGCCTTATCATCTGCTCCAGAAGAACGTACGTTAGACTGCTTCTTTGCTTTTGTGATATTAATATTCATATCATCCTGACGAGAGTTTTCACCTATTACTTGACCTTCATAGATATCTTCACCTGGTGATACGAAAAACTTACCACGATCTTGAAGCTTATCTATAGAGTAAGGGATAGCTGTACCGTTTTCCATAGATACAAGTGATCCAGAAATACGTCCAGGGATATCACCTTTAAAAGGCTGGTATTCTTTAAAGCGGTGTGCCATAATTGCTTCTCCAGCAGTAGCAGTAAGAAGTTGGTTACGTAACCCTATAATACCACGTGATGGGATTAAGAATTCTATAATCATACGCTCACCTTTTGCTTCCATAGAAAGCATCTCACCTTTACGCATTGTTACAAACTCTACTGCACGACCAGAAACATTTTCTGGAAGGTCAATAGTAAGCTCTTCTACCGGCTCACATTTTACACCGTCTATTTCTTTTATAATTACTTGAGGCTGTCCTATCTGTAATTCATACCCCTCGCGACGCATTGTCTCGATAAGTACAGAAAGGTGCATTACCCCACGACCATATACTAAGAACTTATCTGCACTATCTGTATCGTGTACACGTAGGGCAAGGTTCTTTTCTAGTTCTTTAGTAAGACGATCTTTAATGTGACGTGATGTTACAAACTTTCCATCTTTCCCAAAGAAAGGAGAATCGTTAATAGAGAATAACATACTCATTGTAGGCTCATCAATATCAATCGTTGCAAGACCTTCTGGGTTTTCAAAATCTGCCACAGTATCACCTATCTCAAATCCTTCAAGACCTACAATCGCACAGATATCACCTGCTTGTACAGACTCTACTTTAATACGACCTAAACCGTCAAAAGTATGAAGCTCCTTGATACGAGTTTTCTTAATAGTACCATCGCGCTTTACAAGAGATACCTGCATACCTTCTTTAAGCTCACCACGGTTAAGACGTCCTATTGCGATACGCCCTGTAAAAGAAGAGAAGTCTAGAGATGTGATAAGCATCTGCGTGTTTCCTTCTTTAATTTCTGGTACTGGTATGTGCTCCATCACCATTTCTAATAATGGCTCGATAGAGTCTGTTTCCTTCTGCCAGTCGTCAGACATCCAGTTATTTTTTGCACTTCCGTATACAGTAGGGAAGTCTAGTTGCCACTCTTCGGCACCTAGTTCAAACATAAGGTCAAAAACCTTCTCGTGTACCTCCTCTGGAGTACAGTTTTCTTTATCTACTTTATTTACAACCACACAAGGCTTAAGACCAAGGTCTATTGCCTTCTGTAATACAAAACGTGTTTGTGGCATAGGTCCTTCAAAGGCATCTACAAGTAGACAAACACCATCTGCCATATTTAAAACACGCTCTACCTCTCCACCAAAATCGGCGTGACCAGGAGTATCAATGATATTAATCTTAGTACCCTTGTAGGTTACAGAAACGTTTTTTGAAGTAATAGTAATCCCGCGCTCACGCTCCAGGTCATTGTTATCTAATATAAGCTCACCTTTAGACTCATTTTCTCTAAAAAGCTCACAGTGATACATAATTTTGTCTACCAAGGTTGTTTTACCGTGGTCTACGTGGGCGATAATCGCGATATTCCTTATGTCCATAATAGGTTGTATTAATGCCGTGTTTTTGGCGGTGCAAAAATAGCTATAATTAATTAATTTATTTGCTATTACATTAATAGATATACATTAACGCAATTTCAAACGTTGTAAATCTCATTTTTATCGTTCTACAACCCACAGTTATGAAGTTGTTTTGGCAATTTTGGGCGTTCCTCTACGAGGCAGGCTATACGCTCATACTCCTCGTCGCTACACAAGTGTCGTCCCTCCACTTGCTGTACTCCTGTGGGGTAACCGCTGCTATCCTTAATGCAAAAAAATGAAGGCACAAAAAAGCCTCTCGTTTATAGAGAGGCTTTTAAAGTATGGTGTAAAACACCTTATATGGTAGTTTGTAACTGCGCTAGCAATTAAAACATCTCACGTCCAGCAAAGTGAAAAGCGCTTTCAATAGCTGCATTCTCATCACTATCAGAACCGTGTACTGCATTTTCTCCCATAGAAGTTGCATAAAGTGCGCGTATCGTACCTTCGGCAGCATCTGCAGGGTTAGTAGCTCCTATTAAAGTACGGAAATCTGCTACTGCGTTTTCTTTTTCAAGTACCGCTGCAACGATAGGTCCGCGTGTCATAAACTCTACAAGCTCTCCAAAGAATGGACGCTCGTTGTGTACAGCATAAAACGTCTCAGCATCTGCCTTTGTCATTTGAGTAAGCTTCATCGCTACGATACGGAAACCACTAGCAGTGATTTTTTCTAAAATTGCTCCGATGTGTCCATTCTCAACGCCATCAGGCTTAATCATTGTAAAAGTTCTATTTGTCATATCTTTCATTTTCTGCAAAGGCTGTACGTTTATGTGCCTAAGCAATTTGTGTTGTCAAAAACCCTCACATTTGTGAGAATAACTTATTTGTTTTCGCGAAAGCGCAAATACCTTCTTGAAATCGCGTGCAAAAATACCGATTTTTAATGTTATCACAATATTAAGTTTACGACTACCTAAAATCCCAAATAATTAATCACAAGCCGAAAACAAGCACAAGAGAAATTGTATCTTCGCTATCTATGAATCCTACGCAAATCACAACCACAAAAGAGTTACTTTCTAGCTCAAAAAAAATTGCCATTATACCCCACAAAAACCCAGATGGAGATGCAATGGGAAGCACGCTTGCTCTTGCAGCATACCTTAATAAAAAGGGACACGAGGCTGTAGTCGTTGCTCCTAACGAGTATCCACATTTTTTAAAATGGCTTCCGGGAGATAGTGATGTATTATTTTATACCTCAAATACAGGCAATGCGAGAAAAGCTATCACAACAGCAGATCTTATTTTTACGCTAGATTTTAACCACTTCTCTCGTGCAGGCGACCTTGAGGCAGAACTAGATAAAGTAAGTGCTCCCTTTATAATGATAGACCATCACCAGCAGCCAGATACTTATGCGGCAGTAACCTATAGTGACACAAGTATGAGTAGTACCTGTGAGATGGTATATCACTTTATAAAATCACTAGGCGATGAGGATGTCATTACTGCAGATATGGCGAGCTGTCTATATACAGGTATTATGACAGATACGGGATCTTTTAGATTTCCGTCTACCACAGCTACAACGCACGAGGTAATTGCTGCTCTTATTAAGAAAGGAGCAAATAATGACCAGATACATCAAAACATTTATGACACTAATAGTGAGTCTAGACTACAACTACTGGGCGTTGCACTAAGCAATCTTGTAGTCTTACGTGAATATCGCACGGCATACATCACCATATCACAAAAGGAACTAGATGATCATAAATTTCAAAAAGGAGATACGGAGGGGTTTGTAAATTATTGTCTTTCACTAGAGGGCATTATATTTGCCGTTATATTTATAGAAAATAAAGCAGATCGTATCATTAAAATGTCACTGCGTTCTAAAGGTGATTTTTCTGTAAATGAACTTGCAAGAGCACATTACCACGGTGGAGGACATACAAATGCAGCGGGAGGTAAAAGTGATGAATCTCTTGAAGAAACCGTAGCGCAGTTTAAAGCATTATTACCTACGTATAAAGAACAGTTAACATAATGAGATACATATTTGTAATACTTTGTATAGCGCTGCTTACCATCTCTTGTTCTGAAACTGTAGCAAGAAGGCCAGTTACTCAAAAATCTGGGTCTTATGTTAAGACAAAAACCATCACCCGTAATATAGAACGTGTTGCTCAAGAAGAAAAAGCTTTAAAAAAAGTTATTGAGTCTGATAGCATAAATGATTATCAAAGTTCGGCTAGTGGTTTTTGGTATACATACGTACAAAAAGACACCTTATCAAAACCTACACCTCAGGTAGGAGACCTCGTATTATTTAATTACGATATTGCCGCTATAAATGGCAAGGTACTTGTATCTCAAGAAGAGATAGGTAATACGGTTACTCAAATAGACCAAAGCAATCAAGACCTCATTTCTGGTATAAGAGAGGGTCTTAAACTTATGAAAGAAGGAGAGACAGTAACTTTTCTTTTTCCTAGCCATAAAGCTTATGGCTATTATGGTGTTGAAAACAGAGTGCCCAGCAATACACCGGTACGTAGTACCGTTACTTTGCTAGAAATTAAAAACCAATCAAACGATTAAGTAAATCATTAACAATGAAAAAAACAGGTATGTTATTTATTGCAGTCATTTTATCACTTTTCTCTTGCAACGACAAGTATCCAGATCTAAACGATGGTCTGTATGCAGAGATTGTAACAGATAAGGGAACCATCGTTGCAGAGCTTTATTATGAAGATGCTCCAGCTACTGTGGCAAATTTTGTTGCACTAGCAGAGGGTACACACCCTCTAGTAGATAGTGCTTATGCTGGGAAGCCTTTTTACAATGGTCTTACCTTTCATAGAATTATTAAGGACTTTATGATACAAGGTGGTGACCCACAAGGAACAGGTTCTGGTGGGCCAGGTTACAAATTTTTTGACGAGTTATCTCCAGAGCGTCGTCACGACTCTGTAGGGACACTCTCTATGGCAAACTCTGGCTACGGCACAAACGGTAGTCAGTTTTTTATCACTCATAAAGCGACACCACACCTTGATGGGTATGATGCAAATGGTGATCTTAAAAACTGTGAGAACCCACGTGTAAGCTGTCATACTGTATGGGGGCAGGTAGTAGATGGTCTTAAAGTAATAGATGCTATTGCTGATGTACCTATGACTGATCCAAGAGCCGGAAAACCAAAAGACTCTGTTTATATCCAACAAGTAAATATCATACGTAAAGGTAGCGCTGTAAAAAATTATAACGCTGCAGAGACATTTACAAAAGAGCTAGCTGCTTTTGAAGAGAGAAAAAAGGCAGAAGCCGAAGAACGTGCAAAACAATTTGCAGGTAAGAAAACCGAAATCTTTGCAAAAAGAGACAAGGCAGAAAATTTACCAAGCGGTCTTGCCATCTTCTTTGATAAAAAAGGAAGAGGTGTACAACCTAATACAGGTCAAAAAGTAAAAGTCGAGTACGCTGGGTATTTTACAACGGGAGAACTTTTTGACACTAGTAGTGCAGAAATTGCAGAGAAAAATAATAAACTAGACGAGCGCCGTAAAGCTGTAGGACAATACAATCCTTTAGAAACACTATACAGCCCTGAGGCTAGACTTATAGCTGGTTTTAAAGAAGGACTCCAGATGATGTCTGTAGGTGACAAAGCAACATTGTTCATCCCTTACCACTTAGGATACGGAGAGCAAGGTTACCCAGGAGCTATCCCTCCTAAGTCTGACTTAGTTTTTGAAATAGAATTATTAGAAATTGTTAAGTAAGCGCAAATCTTACGAGCATAAAAAAGGGAGTCATAATAATGACTCCCTTTTTTTATGAATAAACACAAGTAACTTACTAAGCCACCGGTATATCTTTTAAAATCTTAATAACAAAATCCCAGTACTTCTGAGCACTTGAGATACTTGCTCTCTCATCTGGAGAGTGTGCTCCTTTTATAGTAGGCCCAAAAGATATCATATCCATCTCAGGATAGTTTTGACCTAAAATACCACACTCTAATCCTGCGTGACAAGCAGCCACGTGTGGAGCTTCATTATTTATTTCTTTATACTTTGCTTCAAGCACTTTTAAAATGGCACTATCCATATTAGGTGCCCATCCTGGATAATCTCCAGAGAGTGCTACATCAAAACCTGCAAGCTCAAAAGTAGCCGTAAGTGTATTTGCAAGATCATCTTTAGAGCTATCTACAGATGAGCGAGTAAGACATCCTATTTTTATACTTCCATCTTTTACGATAACTCTTGCTATATTATTTGAGGTCTCTACCAGGTCTGCTATATCTGGACTCATCCTGTACACACCATTATGTGCCGCATATATAGCTTTAAGGAACTGTGCTTGTGACTCAAGACTCATCACATTATCATCTAGATCTATTTGCTTGATCGAAAGCTCTAACTCTTTTTCTAGTGAAGCATACTCACCGTGTATTGCTGCCGCCATATCTGTAAAATCTGCTTCAAAAGCAGCTTTCTGATTTTCATCTACAGCTATGACAGCTACGCTTTCTCTTGGTATCGCGTTACGTAAACTACCGCCATCTATACTAGATATACGTATTTCAAAATTTTCTGCGGCATTGTATAAGAGACGGTTCATCATCTTATTTGCATTACCTAGGCCTTTTATAATATCCATCCCAGAGTGACCTCCATTAAGACCTGCCACTTTCACTTCATAACCTACAAGACCGTCATCCAGTCCCTCTTCTGTATAGGTACGTGTTGCCGTGATATCTACACCACCTGCACAACCTACACCTATCTCATCATCTTCTTCTGTATCTAGATTAAGCAAGATATCGCCTTTAAGTATTCCTCCTTTAAGCCCCATTGCTCCTGTCATCCCAGTCTCTTCATCTATTGTAAAAAGCGCCTCAATAGCAGGGTGCTCTATGGTAGTACTTTCAAGCACAGCCATTATGGTCGCCACTCCAAGACCATTATCTGCTCCTAGTGTTGTGCCTTTTGCACGTACCCAGTCACCATCTACATACATCTCAATACCTTGATTGTCAAAATCAAACTCGGTATCATTATTTTTTTGATGCACCATATCAAGGTGTGACTGCATCACAATCATCTTTTTATCTTCGTGACCTGCAGTAGCTGGTTTTCTTATGATCACATTCCCTACTTCATCCTCTATCGTTTCTAGGCCAAGCTTAGTCCCAAAATCTTTCATAAACGCAATCACACGCTCCTCCTTTTTAGAAGGTCGTGGTACGGCATTAAGATCGGCAAATTTATTCCAGAGTGCTTTTGGCTCGAGATTTCTTATTTCTTGATTATCCATTGTGTTCAAATTTTTCACAAAGATAATAGCTTGAAATAAGCTAGACCTATGATTGCTCCTTAAAAACTAAGGAAAGAAGAATGTATAAGATAATAATAAGAGGAACTCCTAAAAATTGAAAGAACACCAGTAGTAATACACTTGCAAGTAAGAATAAGTAGCGCACTTTATTTTGGCCAAAAGACCAGTTTTTGAACTTCAATGCAAATAAAGGAAGTTCTGCATTGAGCATAAAACAACTTAATGCGGTAAGTACTATAAGGACGTATGGGTTTTCTAATAACGCTTTCGCGAAAGCGTACTCCTCAAACATTAATATAAGCGGCAAGCTTAGTATAAATAAGGTATTTGCAGGCGTAGGAAGTCCTATAAAAGAATTAGTCTGGCGATCGTCTACATTAAATTTTGCCAACCTATATGCCGAAGCCATCGTTATTGCAAAGCCTATATACCCTAAGTGAAAGTGCTGCTCTTCTAGTGCCGCTCCCCAAGGAATACCGCTTGCATCTTCTAGCAGTTGATACATTACCACACCAGGCACTACACCGCTTGTCACCATATCTGCCAGTGAGTCTAGTTGCAATCCTACCTCACTAGAGGCATTAAGAATACGCGCAAAAAATCCGTCAAAAAAATCAAAGAAAATCCCAAGAGCTACAAATATTGCTGCAAGTTCAAGCCTGTCATTTACGGCAAATACGACTGCGACACAACCGCTTAAAAGATTGCCCATTGTGATGGCATTAGGTACGTAACTCTTTATAGACATTTTATAATTTTCGGTAAAAATAGGGAAGATATCTATACTAATGTGACTACAGGCAATATCTAGACGGTTTTATTGTTTACAATGTGTACTAAAAGTGAGATATTTGTCTCACAAATCCTGCTATTGAAAAAATCGCTTACCATACTATCTATACTTATTACAATGACTGCTGCTTCTCAAGCGGTACGTTCTTACTCAAATGAGTTTTTAAATATTGGTGTAGACGCTGCCGCTCTTGGTATGAGTAATGCGGTTGTGGCAAGCACAAGCGATGTAAATGCGGGCTACTGGAATCCTGCAGGGCTAGTGAATCTAGAAGATAACCAGATCTCATTAATGCACGCTTCTTACTTTGCAAACATTGCAAACTACGACTACATAGGCTTTGCAAAACCACTAGATGATAAAAGTGCCGTAGGTATTTCTATCATAAGGTTTGGGGTAGACGATATTTTAAACACCACACAGCTCATAGACGATCAAGGTAATATAGATTACAATCGTATAAGCTTATTTTCTACTGCAGACTATGCCTTTACAGTCTCTTATGCACGCGCGCTGCCACTAGATGGTTTAAATCTAGGGGTGAATGCAAAGGTGGTACGTCGTGTGATAGGTGACTTTGCAAATAGTTGGGGTTTTGGTCTTGATGTAGGATTACAATTTAAGAGAGGCGACTGGGATTTTGGACTTATGGCGCGTGATATTACCACTACCGTAAATGCGTGGAGCATAGATGAAGAGCAGTTTGCTACCATAAGCGATGCCGTAGAAGGGCAAAATCAAGAACTTCCAGAAAAAACAGAAATCACCATCCCAAAACTTCAAATAGGTATGGGAAGACAGTGGATTTTCCATTACGACTACTCCTTAAGAGCAGAACTGGATATGAATTTTAGATTTACTCAAACTAATGATATTATCTCTAGCTCGTCTGTAAGTGCCACTCCTGCCCTAGGCCTTGAATTTGGTTATGCAGAGCTGGTTTACGTGCGAGCGGGTGTAGGTAATTTTCAAGAACTCACAGCACTAGATAATAGTACAACAGTGGGCTTCCAGCCTAATATAGGCGTAGGTTTTAAGTACAAAGGTATTCACGTAGATTATGCACTCACAGACATAGGTGATCAGAGCGCTGCGATATATTCTAACGTGTTTTCAGTAAAATTAGATTGGGAACTTTTTAGATAATCTCTTTCTTTCTACTAGGGCGTGCCCCTATTCTTTCATCATTTCATTCTTCAAGTATAGTGACCGGGCTATACGTTCATACGCTTCGTGATGCTACACTATCGCTCCACAACACTGCAGGGTAACCACTACTATCCCTCACGCAGGTAATTAAACGTTACTAACTTTAATCGCACATTGCCAAATCAGTATCACAACAATCAGACTACGCCGCGACTAGATTATAATTTACACCTCATACCATAACTAAAAAAGCTCTCAGTATTAGATACTAAGAGCTTTTTATAATCGATTTCATATGTTTCTTAACGCTTCAACGTAAAGTGCCCATTAACGGTTCTCTGTGTCCCTAAGTCATCTACCTCTGTAAACTCTACTCTAAACCAGTAGTCGTTACTCGGCATCGGTTGGCCATTAAAGGTTCCGTCCCATCCTGGGCTTGTAGGACTCAGCTGTTTTAAGAGCTTCCCGTATCTATCAAAGATAAAGATCTTCGCATTCAAGTTAGGATCCACCCCCAGCCCTATAATATTCCACGTATCGTGAAAACCATCTGCATTAGGTGTAAAGAAACGTGGGTAATCTATAATCCCTATTTCAAACTCAGAGATCGAACAGTTACCACTTGCTAGTCTTCCAAAAATGG
>NZ_JBHSHB010000023.1:0-217465 GCF_042652845.1 Dokdonia genika
GGTAGCTAACCAGACAGAAATGACTGATGCTGCTTATGACAGTGCAGATTGTGATATGGATGGTCTTACTAACAATGAGGAGATAACTGGAATTGATGATCCATCAACTCCAAACGATCCAAATGGTAATACCACAGATCCACAGAATCCTGATAGTGATGGAGATGGAGTAACCGATGGCGATGAAGCTGGAGATATGACCGATCCTAATGATCCTTGTGATTTACAGGTGAGTAGTCAATCTATTGATCCTACTCAAGCTTGGAATGATCTTGACTGTGATATGGATGGTTTAAATAATGGTGAAGAAATAACGGGTATAGATGATCCTGATACTCCTGCAGATCCAAATGGAAATACAACAGATCCTACAAATGCTGATACAGATGGTGATGGAGTGACAGATGGAGATGAAGCAGAGGATGGTACAGACCCTAATAACCCTTGTGATTTCTTAGTTGGTAGTATTACACTGCCTGTAGGAGGTGATTTTGATACCCTTGATTGTGATGGTGATGGAGTTACTAATGGAGATGAGATTGCAGATGGTACAAATCCGTTTGATGTTTGTGATTTTGTTGCAGATAGTCAAACACTTCTAACGACACCGGAGTTTGACAATGCAGATTGTGATAACGATGGGTTAACAAATGAGGAAGAAATAACAGGTATTGATAATCCAAATACTCCTGCAGATCCTAATGGTAATACTACCGACCCAACAAATCCTGATACCGATGGAGATGGAGTATTAGATGGTAGAGAAGGTGTAGATGGAACTAATCCTAATGATCCTTGTAGTCTTGAAGTAGAAAGCCAGACAGTAAACGTGAGTCAAGATTTCCTTGATGGAGATTGTGATGGTGATGGTATACCTAACGGAGATGAATTAGGTGATGAAAATGGTAATGGAATACCAGATTTCTTAGAGGTTAACAATAATAATCCTAATGCGACCGATGGTTTAGAAGTATTTGATATAATGACTCCTAATGGCGATGGTTTAAATGATGTATTTGTCATAAGAGGTATTGAGCAGTATCCAAACAATACTGTACGTATTTACAACCGTTGGGGAGTAGAGGTTTATGGAGTAAAAGGTTATGGTCAGGATGGTCAGTACTTTAGAGGAGAGAGTAATGGTCGTGCTACTATAAACGGCGATCAGCTTTTACCAGTAGGAACGTATTACTACACTGTAGAATATACTAATGCTTCAGGTAAACTTCAGCAACTTGCGGGACCTTTATACTTAAACAGATAATAATAGATACTAATATTCGGTGTACTTGTAAGAGTACACCGGATTAAAATAAAGCAATATGAAAAAATGTTTTAACACTATATTTGTTGTGTCATTGCTCATTTTAACGCTGAGTACAGTTCAGTTAAATGCCCAGCAAGACGCACAGTATACACAGTATATGTATAATACGTTAAGTATTAATCCTGCTTATGCGGGTTCACGTGGTGGTGTTAGTGTGCTGGGTCTTCACAGAAGCCAGTGGGTTGGTCTTGACGGCGCACCTCGTACACAAACCGCTTCTATCCATTCTCCTATAGGAGACTCTCAGCGTGTAGGTTTAGGTCTTAATATCGTTCAAGATGATATTTTTATCACCAGTGAGACCTATGTAGACCTTGCCTTTAGTTACTCAATACCTACATCAGATATTGGTAAGCTTAGTTTCGGATTAAAAGGAGGGGTACACTTATTAGATGTAAACTATTCAGAGGCTTCGCCATTTCAGAATGGTGATGCGCTTATTCAGAATAATATAGACAACCAGTTTTCTCCTCAAATAGGAGTGGGGTTATTTTATTCTACAGATCGTTTTTATGCTGGTTTAAGTGCTCCAAATTTATTGGAGACCGATCACTTTGATGATAGCCAAAACACGAACGATCCTAATGCTACTTATCTCGCTACCGAGCGTATTAACTACTACCTCACTTCGGGTTATGTTTTTAATATTACTCCAGACTTTAAGTTAAAACCTGCTGCTATTGCAAAGTGGGTATCTGGAGCGCCACTACAAGTAGATGTTACTGCAAATGCTTTATTATATGATAGATTAACCTTAGGTGCTGCTTATAGGTGGAGTGCTGCTTTAAGTGGTCTTGTAGGTTTTCAGGTGACAGATAGTTTAATGATAGGCTTTGCTTATGATCGTGAAACTACCGAGTTACAACAGTTTAACAACGGTAGTTACGAGGTGTTTTTAAGGTTTGAGATTTTAAAGAAACCTAAACGTTTGATTTCCCCTAGATTCTTCTAATTAGATATATTAATATTTTTTTGCTTTCGCGAAAGCGTTAGTTTAAATAGAGCTGACTAAAATTATTTTGTATGAAACAAAGATTACTAAAGAGCTTACTAGCATCAATAATGTGTTTGCTGTGCTTTACTGTTACGGCACAAGAGGGTAAGGTACGGGAAGCGACTGAAAATTTTGATCAATATGCCTTTGTAGATGCTCGTAATTTATATTTACGAGTTGCAGAGAGGGGTTTTAGATCACCAGAGGTTTTAAAGAAACTAGGTGATGCTTATTATCTCACTGCCGATTATAAGCAGGCTGCAAAGTGGTATGGTGAACTTTTAGGTTCAGAAAGTGATACGCTTGCTGCAAATGCTGAGTATTACTTTAGATATGCTCAGTCTCTTAAGAGTATGAAGCGCTATGACCTGGCAGATACTCAAATGGATATTTTTAATAGGTTAAATGGAGATGATTCTCGAGCAGAGCGTTATGTAGCCGAGCGTGATTACCTTAAGGAAATCGAAGCACAGTCTGGTAGATATACCATTGGGAAGGTTTCTTTTAACAGTGAGCTTCAAGATTTTGGTCCTAGTTACTATGGTGAGGATCTTGTTTTTTCTTCAAATCGCGAAGTAGCTACTGGAGACTACATACACGATTGGAACGATCAACCTTTTTTAGATCTTTTTGTTGTAAGAGATACAGAGACTAATGATCCTACTATTAATCGTTTATCAGATGAGATAAACACTCCTTATCACGAGAGTACTTCTGTGTTTACTGAAAATGGAGATGTTGTTTACTTTACAAGAAATAACTATTCAAAGAAGACAAAGTTAAAGAGAGATGAGGATGGTACAACAAAGCTAAAGTTATATGTGAGTGAAAAATCTAATGATGGTTGGTCTGTTCCTGTAGAGCTTCCTTTTAATAGTGATGAGTTTTCTACTGCACACCCTGCTTTGAGTCCTGAAGAAGATATTTTATACTTTGCCTCAGATAGGCCTGGTACAAAAGGCTTAAGTGATTTATGGATGGTAACCATTAATGGAGATGGTAGTTATGGTGAGCCTGTAAATCTTGGCGATCGTATCAATACCGAGGGTAGAGAGACGTTTCCTTTTATCAGTTCAGATAACAAGCTTTTTTATGCTTCAGATGGGCATCTTGGTTTAGGAGGTCTTGATATTTTTGTTAGTATGTTAGACGCGGCTGGTAGTATAGGAGATTCTTACAATGTAGGTAAGCCTGTAAACAGTAGTGCAGATGATTTTGGGTTGATATTAAACGAGGAGCTTGGCACGGGTTATTTTGCCTCTAGTAGGGCTACAGGTCTTGGTAATGATGATATTTATAGTTTTGAGCGTAAACAAAAGTTGCTTACAGATTGTGCTCAGAATATTACAGGAATTACAAAGGATGTAAAGACCGATAGGATACTTCCTCAAGCTACGGTAGAGTTGCGCAATATTGCAAATGAAGTTGTAGGGACAAAAATAAGCGACAATGCGGGGCGTTTTAGTTTTCCAGATGTAGATTGTAATACATCATACATAGTACGTGCTAGTAAGTCTTCATATGAGCCAGCAGAGGCTATAGTCAACACCACATCAGAGGTAGGGCTGGTTTTAAACAGAGATTTATACTTAAAACCACCATTAAAGATAGAGGTAGGAGACGATCTTGCAAAGACACTAGAGCTTAATCCTATCTACTTTGATTTTGATAAGCATAACATTCGTCCAGATGCCGCATTAGAGCTTGAGAAGGTTATCGCAGTAATGAGGGAGTACCCAAGTCTTAAGATCGATGTACGCTCACATACAGATAGTAGAGCTCCAGATGCTTATAATATGAGTTTATCTCAGCGTAGAAATGTATCTACAATACGATACATAGTAGATCAGGGCGGTATTAGTATGTCACGCCTTACTGGTAGGGGATATGGAGAGACCCAACTTACTAATGCTTGTGGTAATGGTATAGAATGTACAGAAGAGGAGCACCAACTTAACAGAAGGTCTGAATTTATTATAGTGACAAAATAAAGGTCATTTATACTTAATTAAAAACCCTCGCTCAGAAATGAGCGAGGGTTTTTAAGGGTAGTTTTACCTAGCCTAGTTACTTCTTTTAAAGTCTTACGTCTTTATTGCTTATAGATTAATCCATCTTTCATAACAAAAGAGACACTTTCTGTGGTTGCTATGTTTTGTGTAGGGTCATCGTCTGTAGCTATAATATCTGCGAGGTAGCCTGGGGCTAGTACACCTAGTTTACCTTCCATATCTAGAAGTTTCCCGTTTGTAATAGTTGCAGATTGTATTGAAAACATAGGGCTCCATCCATAATCTACCATATATCTAAACTCTTTTGCATTCTCACCGTGAGGAAAGACACCCGCATCTGTCCCAAAAGCAATATTTACACCAGATTTTGCAACCATTGTAAATGTCTTTTTAAGTGTTGTATTTACCTTTTCAATTTTTGGAATTATGATGTCTGGGTAGTAACCTTTTACTTTAGCCTTGGCAGCGACGTACTTTCCTGCAGATAGTGTTGGTACGAGGTAGGTGTTGTGTTTTTTCATAAGCTGCACAGTTTCTTCATCCATAAATGAGCCGTGCTCAATGGTCCGTACACCCGCTTTAATAGCACGTTGCATCCCTTCTTTACCGTGTGCGTGTGCAGCTACGTGCATTCCGTACTCCTTTGCAGTGCGTACAATCTCATCTACCTCTTCTTGTCTAAATTGTGGGTTATCACCATTTTTACTCACACTAAGAACACCTCCGGTGGCTGTGATTTTTATAAGGTCAGCACCATTCTTATAGCGTTGCCTTACCGCCTTTCTTGCGTCATCTACACTGTTTATAACACCTTGGGCTGGACCAGGGTCGCCCATATTTACCTTTTTAAAACCATTAGTAGGATCTGCGTGGCCTCCTGTGGTTCCTATGGCCTTTTCGGCAGTATAAATACGAGGACCTCGAGTGGTTCCTGAGTTAATAGCATTTCTTAAGGATACATTTACTCCAGAACCGCCTAGATCTCTTACTGTTGTAAAGCCTGAGAGTAATGTTCTTTCTGCAATTTCGGCTGCTGTAAAGGCTATGTCTGCCTCATTCTTAGTAAAAGTCTCAAGATACTGCTTCGGGTTTGTCTCGCCCTCTATGTGCACGTGCATATCTATAAAACCAGGCATTACCGTTTTGGTTTTAAGATCAATTACTTTTTGTCCACTTTTCGCGGAAGCGTACCCCTTCTCAACACTCACAATTTGATTACCTAGCACGGTAATGGTTTGCTCCTTTAAAACTTTACCATTTTGAGTATCTATTATTTTACCACAATGTAGTAACGTCTCTTGTGCAAAAGTGGTCATACTCACAAGGCAAGCAAGTAGAAGGGATAGCGTATATTTCATAGATTATTTATTTACAAAGTCAATCACGGTTTTAGTTATAAAAGCAATCTGGTCGTCTTCTAGCTCTGTGTGCATAGGTAGAGATATACAGTCTTTTACAATAGCATTAGTCACAGGGAAGTCTGCCTCATTATATCGCTCATCTTTATAAGCTTTCTGGCTGTGCAGTGGGATAGGGTAGTACACGCCGCAAGGTATCCCATTCTCATTAAGGTGTGCTACGAGAGCATCACGATCTGTGTCTACTACTCGTAGTGTATACTGGTGAAAAACGTGGCAATCACAACTATCACAAACTATAGGCGTAATAATCTTTTTATTACTCATAAAGGCTTCTGTATACTTGCGTGCAGCATCGCGTCTCGCTTTGTTATATGAGTCTAGATGTGGCAGTTTTGCTCTTAAAACTGCTGCTTGTATAGAGTCCAGTCTACTGTTTACCCCTACTACATCGTGGTGGTATCGTACGTACATACCGTGATTTACCACACCTCTTATGGTATGAGCAAGATCATCGTCATTTGTAAAAATTGCACCGCCATCACCATAGCAACCTAAATTTTTTGAAGGGAAAAATGATGTTGTACCTACGTGACCTATTCCTCCAGTTTTTGTTTTCTTACCATCACGACCTGTGTAGTATGAACCTATACCTTGTGCGTTATCTTCTATAACAAAGAGGTCGTGTTCTTTTGCTAGATCCATAATAGCATCCATATTTGCTGCTCTACCAAAAAGGTGAACAGGCACAATAGCCTTTGTTTTTGGTGTGATAGCTCTCCTAATAGCTTCAATGTCGATATTAAAATCTACCGAATCAACATCTACAAGAACCGGAGTAAGTTTTAAAAGGGCAATTACCTCTACAGTAGCTGCAAAAGTAAAATCTGCCGTGATGACCTCATCTCCTTGCTCTAGACCCAATCCCATCATTGCAATTTGAAGGGCATCAGTACCATTTGCACAGGGTATTACGTGCTTTACGCCTAGATATTCTTCAAGCTCAGTTTGAAATTTTTTAACCTCAGGACCATTTATAAAAGCGGTATTTGCAATCACCTCTGCAATACTATTATCTACTTGTTCTTTTATCGTTGCGTATTGGCCTTGAAGATCGACCATTTGTATTTTTTTCATCCTAGAAGTTTGAAAGGCAAGTTGCCTTTTTATATTAAGTTATTAATAAATGTCGCTAATTTTATTGGAAACAAAAATACAAAATCTCCATCTCCTACTCAGACCTATTTAAATACAAAGTGTATTTTTGACCTATGCACACACTGTATTCTTTATTAATGAGGTTAGTCCAGGCTGTATTACCGCTTGCTGGAAATTTTAATAAAAAGCTTCAAAAGTCTATTACAGGTAGAAAGGATACTATCAAGTTTTTAAATGCCGAGCTCATAACTGGAAAGAAAACGTTGTGGATGCACGCCGCTTCCCTGGGAGAATATGAGCAGGGTGTACCTATATTAAAAGCCCTTACTGAGCATTATCCAGACCACCAGTGGGTGATAAGCTTCTTCTCTCCCTCTGGCTATGAAATAAAGAAAAATAACGCTTTCGCGAAAGCGACCATCTACCTACCACTAGACACCACATCAAACGTTAGTACCTACTTAGATACCATAAAACCAGAAGCAGTTTTTTTTGTTAAGTATGAATTCTGGCCTAACTACCTAAGAGAGCTACAACGCCGAAAGATTAGAACCTTTTTGATTTCTGGAGTCTTTAGAGAAAGTCAGCCTTTTTTTAAACCTTATGGTAAATGGATGATCAAATCATTAGAGAGTTTTGAGCATTTCTTTTTACAAGATCAAAACTCTGCCGAAGCTTTAGAAAAGCTAGGATTTCAAAATTATACAATAAGTGGAGATACTCGTTTTGACAGAGTGAGCCAGCAGCTTACAATGGATAATACACTTGATTTTGTTTCACAATTTAAGAAAGATAATCTCTGTCTGGTATGCGGAAGCACTTGGCCAGAAGATGATAAACTAATTATAGACTACATAAACAATCACGAAGGCAAGGCGAAATTTATTATCGCTCCACACGAGATTAAAGAAGAAAAAATATCAGCATTTATAGGAGCTTGTACCGCTAGAGTCGCGCGTTACTCTACAATGAATGTAAATACTCTAAAAGATTATGATGTACTTATAGTTGATACGATAGGACTTCTTACTAAAATCTATAGTTATGCAGATGTAGCTTATGTAGGCGGTGCTATGGGGAATACAGGATTACATAATATTTTAGAACCTGCGACCTTTGGAGTGCCTATTCTTATAGGTCCTCATTTTAATAAATTTCCCGAGGCAAAAATACTCCAGCAGCTTGCTGGATTATATGCGGTTGCGAGTCAAGATCAATTTGACGAGCGACTCAATAAACTACTCAGTGATGATAAGTTTAGAGCTCAGACAGGTATGATTGCAGGGCATTTTGTAAATAGTAATACTGGGGCTACGCGAGCTGTAATAGACTATATCAAAGACAGCAATTAAGTAAGCACAGATACGGCTTCTCTCAAGTATCTTCTAAAAGGTAGCATCTCTTTATACATTTCAATAAGTAGTGCATCAAAATCTTTTGATAAAACTTGCTTTCGCGAAAGCGTAGTCTCCACTGCAAATGTTTTATACCTAAGTAAGTCAATATGGGGGTGGTCCTTAGAAAAACCCTTTGGTGCGGTTTTTAGTTTATCTTGACCCCATAGGTTTCCAAATGCCTTTATAAAGCTAGGTTTTTCTAATATAGCTTTGAGTTCTTCTCCGTTATAATCTATAGCATCGCGTATACTATCTAGAATTTCTTTTTTAGGCTTCCAGTAACCACCGGCTACAAGATTATGTTTAAGACCTATCTCAATGTAAAAATCCCCTTGTTTAGTTCTTTGGTCCAGTCCTGCGCCTATATGGTCTTTGTAAATAGGCTTGTTGGGGTGAAACATTAGATTGTTATTGATACGGTTTATAGCCTTTTTACCAGGTGTGTCGAAATACGCTCCATCTACTTCCGCCAGCTTCGCATTAAGTTTGTTGAGCCAGTTTATATGGTTGTCTCTAATATGGTGATACTCTTTGCGATGAGTATCCATCCACTCTTTAGAGTTGTTTTGTTGAAGTTTTTCGAGAAAATCGTAGGTATCTTGAAAGTTCATTTTTACTTTAAAATTAACAGTTGTAGGTTATATAGTAAGTATGGGAGGCAAATGTTAACGTAACTTTAGAGCTTATTGGTAAAGCTTTGTGCGTGAAGCCTTATTAATCAATCTACATTTGTAGTACACTAAACCAATATGATTATGAAAACAATAAAAATAGGAGCAATTGCTCTAGGTATTATGGCTGTATCATTAACCTCTTGTAAAGAGAAGAAAACAGAAGCAGAGCAGGCTATAGAAGAAGCAAAAGAAAATGCCGCTGAGATAAAAGAAAAAAATACAGACGACGGTTATAAATTAAAAACAGAAAATGTAGACGGTTCTGAGACCAAAGTAAAGGTAGATGAAGATGGAGAGGTTAAAATTAAAACAGATTATTAGTCTGTTTTGTAACGGCACGTAAAAAGGATAATACAAGTTATTGTATTATCCTTTTTTTATGCTTTAAATTCTGTCATCTGCGCTTTGAGTTCAAGCATAGACTGTTGTAGCTCTTTAAGTAGGCTGTTACTACTACCTTCATCTAGATTAAAAGTGAGCTTACTATTTACTTGCCATATTTCCTGTATGTCGCTTACGGCAACCTCATAAGGTGCATAATCTTCATTGCTTGATATAAGAAGTACACGAGATGAATCTGGAAGTTTTTGTAGTTTTTTTACCACTACAGCATCTTGCATAACAATGACATATACTTTATTATCACTAGCATACTCAAGACTTTCTACACCTTTTGCAAGTACCCAGTCTTCTGGTCTAAAGTTAGGGAGCATACTGTCGCCCTCTACTTGAAAACCTCTATAAGTAGCATTACGGTATTGAGGTATAGGGAAGTCAAAGGCAGGCAGGTTTTGATACCACTCTACATCTGCAATATTATTAGGATAACCCGCAGCGGCTTTTTGATTTACTAAAACCATATTTTCATTATCCTCCTTATCTACTATGACAACCTTAGGACTTATGTCTCCTTTATCTGGGTTAAGGTGCTTCTGTTTACTGTAACCGTAAATCCATAGTGGGTTTATTTGAAAAAGGCGCAGTAACTCTGTAATAACTTGGCCAGAGAGTTTTGTACGGCCACGCTCTATATCTGCAGTACTATTTTTTATGCCTAATTTTTCGGCAAACTCTGCTTGTGTGAAGTCGTGATCTTCACGCACTTCTTTAAATCTACGTATTTCTGAAGGTAAATCATTTGTTCCCATACGGTAAATGTATGAAAATTAGGAATATTTCCAAATAAAAATTATTTTATCTAAAAACATCTTTTTCAGCACTTTGGACGTATAAAGAACATAACATTTTAAAAACAAGTGTTGTGTAAGACAGATTGTCGATGTATTTATGTTTTTTATCGGTTAAAGATAGTAGTGAATATCTAATATTGCTGATTAAATGTGAAATTATGTTAAATTTGCACCTCACAACTATCTAAACAAATTTCTATTATGAAAAAATTATTATTAAATGTTGCTGCACTAGCCCTTATCGTAGGAGCAGTTTCTTGTAGAGAAGTACAAGAAAAAGCAAATGAAGCTGGAAACGCTGTTGAAAATGCTGCAAATGATGCTGCAAACGCAACTGGTGATGCTCTTGAGAGCGCTGGTAACTCTGTAAAAGATGCTGCAAATGACGCTGCAAACGCTGCAGGAGATGCCGTAGATGCAACAGGAAACGCTATCGAAAATGCTGCAGATGCAACAGTAGAGGGAGCTAAAGATGCTGCAAATGCAACTAAGGATGCTGCAAACAACGCTATTGATGCAACTAAAGATGCTGCAAACAATGCTGTAGACGCAACAAAAGACGCTGCAAATAACGCTGCAAATGCAACAAAAGATGCTGCAAACGGAGCTGTAGATAAAGTAAAGAAGGCGACAGGTCACTAAGAAGACACTTAACCATCATAAATAAAAAAACCAGCTGTTAGGCTGGTTTTTTTTATGTTGTAAAATAGAGTAATACTATTGAGGTAGTATAGCGCTACTTGCAGCTACATCTCTGTTTATTTTTCTCATAAGGCCTTGTAACACTTTGCCAGGACCTACTTCTATAAACTCTGTACCACCATCTGCAATCATTTGCTGTATGGTTTGTGTCCATCTTACTGGAGCGGTAAGTTGTGCTATTAAGTTTGCCTGTATTTGGCTAGCATCTGTTATAGCGCTAGCAGTTACATTCTGGTATATAGGGCATATAGGTTTTGTAAACTTGGTTGCCTCTATAGCCGCGGCTAGTTCTTCTCTAGCTGGCTCCATCATAGGTGAGTGAAAAGCTCCTCCTACAGGAAGCACAAGCGCTCTACGTGCACCTTTTTCTTTCATAGTCTCACAGGCTTTATTTATGGCTTCTATCTCTCCAGATATTACAAGCTGGCCTGGGCAATTATAATTTGCGGCTACTACAACTCCTGGTGTTTGCTCACACACCTCTTCTACCACGGCGTCTTCTAGACCTAATACGGCTGCCATAGTAGATGGCTGTGTCTCACAAGCTTTTTGCATAGCCTGTGCACGCTGGCTCACAAGCTTTAATCCATCTTCAAAACTTAATGCGCCACTTGCTACAAGGGCAGAAAATTCTCCTAGTGAGTGACCAGCCACCATTGCCGGTTCAAAATCTGTCATAACAGATTTAAGTGCTATAGAATGTATAAAGATAGCCGGCTGTGTTACTTTAGTTTCTTTGAGATCCTCTGCAGTTCCTTCAAACATTACATCAGTAATATTAAAACCTAAAATATCATTTGCCTTTAAAAAAAGATCTTGAGCATCTGGGTATTTTTCAAAAATGTCTAATCCCATTCCTGAGAACTGAGCACCTTGACCTGGAAATATATATGCTTTCATAAATTTATATTCGTTAGTAGGTGTAAAAGTACAAAATGAGAGAGACTCAATGAGGAGATATACGCTTTCGCGAAAGCGTACTCAAAACTACGTATAAGTTCTTTGCTCTACTTTCTCTTCCAGCTTTGAAAAGTAAAGCCGCTTTTATGTTTATCATCTACATCGTGAAAGGTACTGTTTACAAGTTGCCACTCACTCTCTGGTATTTCTGGAAAAAACGCATCTGCCGCATACTCGTTATGTACTCGGGTAAGTTCTATATGTGTGGCATATGGCATACCTAGTTTATAAATCTCGCCACCGCCTATAATAAATGTGTGAGCCTCTTGCTTACAAAATGCCAGCGCATCTTCTAGGGAATGCACAACGGTAGCACCTGGTGCGTTGTATTGCTTATCTCTTGTAATGACTACGTGTGTTCTATTAGGTAGCGGTTTTGGGAAAGACTCCCAGGTTTTACGTCCCATAATAATATGGTGACCTGTGGTGAGTTTTTTAAAATGACGAAAATCATCTGGAAGATGCCAGGGTATGTCACCATTTTTACCCAGTGCATTATTTTCGGCAGCAGCTGCTATCATTGTTATCATAGGGGAGTATTCTGGTTGTCTAGTGAGGTGTTTGGGTCTGTTAAGATTGGACTTTTTTTTTCTGGTAAAGGGTGCGATACTTGCACACCTTCTTCTAGCTCTGCGATGCGTAGTTTTTGTTTGGCTACGAGTCTGTCTAGGTGTTTTTGTTCCCACTCCTTATTCATAAACTTGCTCATTACAATGACGTTTATGAGATGTATTAGAAAGAAGAATGTCCATATAAGAATGGCCCATACAAACCAAGGAGTCTCAAAAGGTTTAAACTCTTCACCTACATTGAGCACTTGATTAATTACAATAAGAAGTATTGCGCCTGCTAGAAAAGCTACAAAGTGCCTGTATAGGTTTTTCTTTTGCCTTACGCGAGCTTGAGCGTTTTCTATAAGTTCTTTTTGAACTGGATCTATAGATGTTGTTGTTTTCTTTGAGAATAGTGCCATAAAATGCGACCTTTATATAATCATATAAAATTAGCCTTTTAGAACGTCATTTTAAAAATAGCTTATGAAAAATTTTGCCAAACTCTTCCCAATCCTAAGCCAGTATACCTATCTCAATACGCCATCTTCTGGTTTATTATCTGTGCCAGTAATGGAGTGGAGGCAAGAACACGATCTTGATTTTCTCGTACAAGGTAGCTTGCTTAAAGAAAATCAAGGTAAGATACTAGGAAGTGTGCGTGAGAAGGTAGGCAAGCTTTTTTCTTGCGAGGCAAATAGAGTAGCCCTTGTTCCTAATTTTTCATACGGTTTTAATACACTACTTGAAGGTATAAAAACACACAAAAAGGTACTGTTGCTAGAAGGAGATTACCCATCTATAAACTGGCCTTTTGAGAGTAGAGATTTTGATATTAAGTACACCCAGATTAGTTCTAATCTTGAAGAGGTCGTTGCAGAAGCTTTTAAGAAAGATACGCCAGATATTTTTGCATTCTCACTTGTGCAGTGGCTGGATGGGTTAAAAATAAACCAAGGGTTTCTTAAAGATTTAAAAGCGCTGTATCCTGATACATTATTTCTTGCAGATGCTACACAGTACGTAGGTACAGAGGTGTTTGATTTTGATAACTCTGCACTAGATGCTATAGGTGCGAGTACCTATAAGTGGATGAATGCTGGGTACGGTAATGGCTTTTTCTTGTTTAAAGAAAGTATTGTAGACCGTGTTGCACCTAGCACAACAGGTTTTAATTCTGTACAAGGTAAGTATAAGCCTCAAGAAGGGAATTTTTTAGGCCGTTTTGAGCCGGGACACCAAGACACGCTCAATTATGGAAGTCTAGGAGTAGCAATAGATGTTATAAATCAACTTGGTATGAGTGTTATAGATAAGAGAATTAAGGATATAAATCTCAAGGCCAAAGAGATGTTTTTAGAAAATGGACTTCTTTCAAAAGCAATTGCAGAGCGCGAGAGTCACGGTACATTTTTTAATATAAAAGGAGACGACCAAACTATAATAAAACTAAAAAACCAAGATATACTTACGATGGTGCGAGGTGAAGGCGTGCGGGTAGGTTTTCATTACTTTAATACAGAAGATGATCTAGCACATTTACTTGAAGTCATTAAGTCATAATTCCTTTGTTTTGTGGTTTTTACTGTAAATTTTATGTGATTGAGGTGTTAATTAATCACCATATTATCAATTTATGATGTCTGCAAACGTTTTCGATTTACTAGATATCAATTTTAAGAGGTGCAATATTATTAAATCGTGAATAATACACTCAATAGTCTGATTATCTGTTTTTTATAGTGTTCTAGTCCTATCTTTGTACTTTATCAAAAACAAAGAATTATGGCGCTTACTAAGAAATTTTTAAAAACAAAGCCTGTTTGTAAAGTAACCTTTGCGATTGCTGCTGCAGAGGCAGATACGGTTGCCGTAGCAGGTGATTTTAATAACTGGGATACCACAACACCTCTTAAAAAACTTAAGAACGGAACCTTTAAAGGAACTTTTGATATCCCTACAGAAAAGTCATACGAGTTTAAATATGTAGTAGATGGAGAGTGGGTAAATGAAGAAGCTGCAGATGGTTACCAATGGAATGATTATGCCGCTGCCGAAAACAGTGTTTTAGAATTATAACGTTAAGTTTTCCCCCAACTTATAGTGCAAAAAGCCATTTTCGGTTAGAAAATGGCTTTTTTTACATTACAGAAATATAGAATTACTCTACTACCTCGACACCACGCCAGAAGGCAACCCTATTCTCTATACTTTTTGCTAGCTCACTTACTTCTGGATAATACCAAGCGGCATCAGTATTTTCTTTTCCATTTACCTCTATTGAGTAATATGATGCCTTACCTTTCCACGGGCAGGTACTGTGTAAATCACTAGATTTAAAATATTCTTTCTTTATAGCCTCGTGCGGAAAATAGTGATTGTTTTCTATCACTATCGTATCATCACTTTCTGCTATTACTTCGTTGTTCCATATTGCTTTCATAATTCTTTTTTTTAGATGTTGTTACGCTTTCGCGAAAGCGTACTCTTATTTCTTTTCAAATAAATAGTTCTTGTAATATCCCTTACTATCTGCAAAGTCGTTTATAATATTAAGCCCAGACTCATTTGCAAGCCACTCTACAATGCTGTCGTCATACTTCTGGCTTATCTCTGTATGTATGGTCTCCCAGGCATTAAAGTGTACATCAAGATCTAGAGCGTTAATACGTACATCTTGATCTTGCTTACTCACGAGATAGCTCTTTGCAGTTCCTGTTTCTGGGTCGTAAACCTCCCAGTGTTTAAACTGGTCTGGATTAAAAGTACCATCCATCTCATCATTAATGCGGTGCAGTAGGTTTTTATTAAAAGCAGCGGTAATACCTTCTGGGTCATTATAAGCATCAAGTATCACCTGCGGATTCTTTTTCTGGTCAAACCCCATAAAAAGTAAATCTCCCGGGCTCATTGCTTTTTTAATATTTGATAAAAAGTCTATAGCTTGCGGGTGTAAAAGGTTCCCTATGTTTGAGCCTAGTACTACAATTACTTTTTTACGAGAGTTGTAATTTGCTAGCCCTTCTAGTACGTCAAAATAGGTGCCCTGTTGTGGTTTTATATCTACTTGCGGTAAATCGATATTCATACTTTCTTCTAGCCCGTCTAGCGCATTCTGACTGATGTCTATAGGGAGGTAAGTAAAAGTGTCTCCGCGAGTTACTAGGTGTTCTAGTAAAATCTTTGTTTTCTTCCCGTCACCAGCCCCTAGTTCTATAAGCTCAAAGCCGCTTTTACTTGTAAAAGCTTGTGCAATGGCAGTTTTATGTGTTTCAAAAATTTCATACTCACAATCTGTGAGGTAGTAGCTAGGCATTGCCATAATATCTTGAAAGAGCTTGTCTCCCTTCTTATCATATATAAATTTTGAAGAAAGATATTTTGGAAATGCCGTAAGTCCTTCTTCAACTTCTTTATGAAATGCGGTTGATATAGTTGGTTTAGTTTGTGTCATATATGTAATGGTCGTGTAGTATGGTAATAACTTACTATTATTTTGCTAGGCGTAGTCCTGTAAATTGCCATCGCAATCCAGTTTGAAAAAAGTTGCGGTAGGTGTGTCGTGTATGTTTACTAGATGTTGCGACAGAGCCACCTCTTAAGACCTTCTGGTTTACCATAAACTTACCATTATATTCTCCCAGTGCTCCTTCTTCTTTTTTATAGCCAGGGTAGGGTAGGTAGGCACTTTCTGTCCACTCCCAGCGGTCTCCCCAGTCTAGATGTTTACTTGCTACTTCCCACTCAAATTCTGTAGGTAAGCGTAGACCTTTGTATTGTGCATAAGCAAATGCCTCGTAGTATGAGATATGAGCTAGAGAGGCACTCTTGTCTATTTCTTGTAAGCCTTTTTCTAGTGTGTAGTGATACCATTTATCACCTACTTTATGCCAGTACATAGGACATTCTATATTGTTTTTTTGAACCCAGTCCCAGCCTTCGGCGTGCCAGAGCAATGTTTTATTATATCCTCCAGCTTCTATAAAAGCTATCCACTCACCGTTTGTTACAAGAGTATTAGATATTGCATAGTCGTGTAGGTATACTTTATGACGCCCCAGCTCATTATCATAGCAAAAATCTGTAGTGTTATGTCCTATTTCATATACACCTTCGGTTATATGGGTCCATTGTGATTGTGGGATTTCTTTTACGCTTTCGCGAAAGCTAATATCTCCTCCGTAAACAGGCATAAGTGGGTTATTGCCTAGTATATATTTTATATCTGTAGCAAGTAGCTCTTGATGTTGTTTCTCGTGATGTATGCCTATGGTAAGTAACTTGGTCACCTCTGCCGAAACGTCTCCTTCTAGAAGATCCTTAAGGGCCTCTGTCACATATTTTCTGTAAGCATATACTTGATCTACCGTGGGTCTGGATAGATTACCTCTGTCTGTGCGCACAACACGCTTACCCACACTCTCATAATAGCTATTAAAAACAAAAGCAAAGTCATCGCTAAAAAGTGTGTAACCTTCTTTATGATGTTTTAGAATAAACTCTTCAAAAAACCACGTAGTGTGACCTAGGTGCCACTTAGGTGGCGAGACATCTACTATGGGTTGTACAACATAGTCTTCTATCTCAAGTGGTTTACACAGGCGCTCTGTGTGCTGTCGAGTTTCAAGAAAAAACTCAAGTAAATTTTCTGTAACAATCATAGCGGTGACAATTATAAGTCACATAAAGTTACGGGTTTTTAAGTGTGTGTAAAATTTTATGACCTCATTTGGCAAAATGTTAATATTTAGGTTAAATGATACACCAAGTTTAATCGAGTAGGTAGGTAGTATTAATAGGTGATGGGTATTGTATATTCTGCAGCTACTTTTTTACCTCCTAGTTCTCCAGGTTTAATTTCTGGAATAGATAAGATGACTTTTTTGGCCAGTTCTTTTATTTCTGGTATTCCTCCCTTTATACTTCGTATTCTAATAGACCCATCTTTTTGAACATAAAAGTTTACTGTAACCTTCTTATACTCTAGTTTTTCCATAAGATCGTATGGAATTTTAAAATTGGTCGCTATATGCTCACTTAAAGATTCGTCAAAACACCTTCTCAGTTTATATATATTCTCAAAATTACAGCCAGGCCAGATGGGAGGGCGCTCAAAGGCTTTTACACCGGCTTGCGAGCCGTAAAAATATTCTTTGCTGTCTGAGTAAGATTGTGCCTGTAAAGAGGTGGCACATACAAGTAGTACGAGTATAGTTATCAAGCGATTCATAAATGTTGTTTTGATGATGAGTGATAAATATATCTATTAAAGTAGGAGGATATGGAAAACACCGATAACTATTTACTATTGAGATAGCTATAAATAAAGCGAGGAGCAAAATCTCTTTTGCTCCTCGCTTTATAATAGTGTATGTTCTTACAGCCTTACAAAGTAAATGCAAGTTTAAGATCGCTATCCTTTTTTGTTCCTCCCATATTGCCGGGAATTACTTGAGGCATCATCATAATCACTCTTTTTACTTCTTTTTGTACTCCTGGAGACCCGCCTTTTACAGATCGTATCACAGGCTTACCTTCTTTGTTTATAAACATATCAATTGCCACCTTACCTTTTACATAGTCTGATGGAAATTTAAAATTCTTAACAATATGTCCTGCTAGTTTCTGGCGTAAACAATTGTTTTTTTGATTGATAGACCCAGTACATCCTGGCCACGTAGGTGGTACCTCTGCAACTTTAAGAGTGGTAGACTTTCTCATAGTCACGCCTTCTTGAGCGCTCATAGTTGTAAATGCAGCAAAAAAAGCAAGGGCAAATAGTAATATTTTCATTGTTGTAAGTAGGTTAATTTGAGGTTATACCGCAACAGCTCCTTTAATATGAGGATGCGGATTGTAATTTTCTAAAGTAAAGTCATCAAAAGTAAAGCCAAAGATGTCTTTTATCTCAGGATTTATTTTCAAAGTAGGTAAAGTACGAATTTCTCTTGATAATTGAAGCTCAACTTGTTCCATATGATTACTGTAAATATGTGCATCGCCAAAGGTGTGAATAAAATCTCCAGCCTCATAGCCACATACCTGCGCCATCATCATTGTAAATAGTGCGTAGCTAGCTATATTAAACGGAACTCCTAAAAAGATATCTGCACTGCGCTGGTATAGCTGGCAACTTAGCTTTCCATCTGCTACATAAAATTGAAAAAATGCGTGACAAGGAGGTAGGGCAGCCTTACCATTTGCAACATTTTCAGAAAAAGAGACAGAGGTATCTGGCATTACAGAAGGGTTCCAAGCGCTTACCAGCATTCTGCGGCTATTAGGATTCTTTTTAAGTGTCTCTACAATATCTTTTATCTGGTCTATCTCGTCACCATTCCAGTTGCGCCACTGGTAACCATAAACGGGACCTAGGTCTCCATTCTCATCTGCCCACTCATTCCAGATGCGCACACCATTTTCTTGTAAATACTTCACATTAGTATCACCTTGTAAAAACCATAAAAGCTCATAGATGATAGATTTAAGGTGTAGCTTTTTTGTAGTAACCATCGGGAAGCCTTCTGAGAGGTCAAAACGCATTTGATACCCAAATACACTTTTTGTTCCTGTACCGGTGCGATCGCCTTTAAAGTTACCTTCGGCGAGTACGTGCTTCATTAAGTCGTGATACTGTTTCATACATCTAGTTTACTAAGTGATAATTGTAAGGTGCTTATGCTGGTGGTGATTACGCTTTCGCGAAAGCGTAAAAAGTCTCTTGCAAAGTTTAAGCAAAATAAAAACACCTATCGTTTTCTACAACGAAAGGTGTTTCTACTTATTATGAGTTATTAACGTACGGGTTATTTACCGCCTAGTGAGGCTCGATCTTCTGAGCGTTCTAGCCTGCGCTGTATTTTTTTAATCGCAGACTCTATAGATTTTTCTGGTTCAATTACATTGTATGTTCCCCAGAATTCTGGATCACCAAAACCTAGGTTTTGATCTGCCATAATGATATATTCATCTATCTCATCATCACCTTCCCAAGATGCATTTGCTGGGGCGAGTTGCCAGTCTGTAACAGCCATCTCACAAGAGAGTGTATAGATGGATTTAAAAAAGCGTCGCTTTTTCTTTACCTCAAATGAGAGATCTGCTTTGCTATATCCATAAACCCACCTGCCATTTTTCTCGCGATAATTAACTTCATAAGAAATGTTGCGTGGTTTTATTTTTACGTCACTCGGTTTGCGGCGCACAAACATTTTATTTACCTCGTCTGTATTATCAAGTTTGAGCGCATAGGTTGCTTTTACAAGTGCAAGGCTGGTGGCTCCTATATATAAATTGCCTTCATATAGAGGTGTAAGAACCTCCCCGCGTTGCTTAAATCGTATGACAAATACATTCTCACCATTAATTTCTGATATTTTGCCAAATCTAAAGGTGTAAGCATCCATCGTTTCAGGGCTAAAGATATATTCTGGATACTTCATCACGTCTACATATAACGTGCTAAAAGGACCTCCTTGTAGTTTAAGGGCGATGGTATCTAGCTTAGAGTAATCTGTGTCTTTTCTTGATTTTACAAGTCTTATTTGATCCTTCTTGCTGTTTGCATTAGGTTGCTTATAGATATTTACAACGGCTTCTGCCAGCGATGCATTTTTACTGCGTTTTTTTATGGTCTCTCTATAAAATGCAGTCATTACGGTCTCATTACCTAGGTAATTATCTTTTCTTTTATTGAGTACTTTTTTTACAAGGGCCTTTGCATCTGTATAGGCAACAAGATTTGCTGGATCAAGATTTATGATGCTATAATCGAGTTTAATTTTGAGTGGCTTTTTGAGATTTTCTGGTAATAGAATAATCTTTTCATTAAAGCCAAGCGCGGTAATTTTGAGCTGCTTATTTGCGTCTTTTGCTGGTATTTTTAAAGCAAACTCACCTTCATTATTTGATACAGTGCTTAGGTTAGTTCCCATAAGAGTAACGGTTGCCTTGGCGATTTCATCTTTGGACTCAGATTCGGCTATTTTTCCTTTTACTTCTAAATAGTTTGTGATTTTTTGGGCATAGGTACTTGGTGTAAATGCTAGTATTAGGCATAGTGCAAGTAGCCACGAGAGCTGGCTAGTTAGCGGTTTTTTGTGCGTTTTCATAAGCGGTTTTTTTAGTATGCAATCTATTCTACCCCATTAAGATACGACAAAAATTGATGTAGGTAGTACACTTTTGTCGGGTGTTGTAAAGATTGCTTTCACCCAGTATATAGTTTTGCTTAATAAACGTGGGTGTGACTGATTGCGCTTTCGCGAAAGCGTAAAAATCTAAAAAAAAAGAGTGGTGCTAGATAAGGATCTATTACCCTATAATCATACCGGCAATGGTTGCAGATATAAGTGAAGCTATAGAACCTCCTATAAGTGCTTTAAGACCAAAACGTGATAATTGCGTGCGCTGCCCTGGAGCTAGAGAACCTATACCACCTATCTGAATACCTATTGAGGCAAAGTTTGCAAATCCACAAAGCATATAAGTTGCCATTATGATAGACTTCTCGTAGTTGAGGTGTACAACGTTTGTGGTATCTTTAAGCTCTGCAAGCTGTATGTAACCTACAAATTCGCTTGCTGCTAGTTTTATACCTAGTAGCTGTCCCATCATCGTTGTGTCTTCACTAGCTACACCTATAAGCCACATAAGTGGTGCAAAGATGGTTCCTAAAATAGCTTCTAGTGATAGTTGTGGGTATGCAGAGTGTGTAGCTATCCAGCCGTTAAGTGTCGTGATTTCACCTATCCAGCCTAGTAGGCCGTTTGCCATTGCTATGAATGCTACAAAAACAAGAAGCATAGCTCCTACATTTACAGCAAGTCTTAACCCTTCTGTTGTTCCGTTTGCAATAGCATCTAGTACGTTTGCTCCTATTTTATCGTTTGAGACAGATACGTCTGTGTTTACTTCTTCTGTCTGAGGGTACAATATTTTTGAAATTACAATTGCTCCTGGTGCTGCCATTACTGAGGCTGCAAGTAGGTGCTTTGCAAAAATAAGTCTAAGCGCTTCGTCTTCACCACCTAAGAAACCTATGTATGCAGCCAGTACCGCTCCAGCAACTGTAGCCATACCACCTATCATTACAAGTAAGATTTCTGACTTGTTCATTTTTTCTAAGTATGCCTTTATAAGAAGTGGCGCCTCAGTCTGGCCTAAAAAGATATTACCCGCTACACTTAAACTCTCTGCTCCAGAGATACCTAACAGTTTTGATAGCAACCATCCAAAGGCTTTTACAACCTTCTGTATTACTCCAAAGTAGTACATCACAGAGGTAAGCGCAGAAAAGAAGATAATGGTAGGTAATACTTGAAAAGCAAATATGTACCCAAAAGTTGAGGTGTCACTCACGAGACCTTGAAATAAGAAATCACTTCCAGCAAGGGTAAACTCTAGTATGCTTACAAAGATGCTCCCTATAAAATCAAAAATACTTTCTACAAAAGGAACTTTAAGTACACAAACAGCTATAATAAGCTGGAATGCGAGACCTAGCCCTACTGTTTTCCAGTTTATCGCTTTGCGATTACTACTAAATAACACAGCAATGATAATAAGGGTAATCATACCCAAAACACCACGACCAAAACTCTCAAGGGTAAAACCTTGTGAAGGGATAACATCTACAATAGCCTGTGATTGCTCCTGCGCAAATGTTGTAAGTGAACTCATTAATACTAATAGGGTGAGTAGTAGCTTGCGCATATAAAAATGTTTAGTTGCGTTTTGAGATTTCATCTCGCACTTTTGCCGCAGTTTCATAGTCTTCACTAGCTACTGCTTGCTCTAATTTGTTGTGTAGTTCTTGTAGTGACATTTTTTTATAATCATCACCGCTTGCTGTAGGCTCTTCTTCCAGAATGATTTCATCCATTAGGACTTCATCCTCTTCAGTAAACTCCTCTGGGTTTGTGTTTCCTTTGAGAAAGATACCTGCTTTATCAAGTATGTTTTTATAAGTAAATATAGGTGCTTGAAAACGTAGGGCTAGTGATATAGCATCACTGGTGCGTGCATCTATAATTTCTTCTATTTTGTCTCTCTCACAAATAATACTAGAGTAAAAAACACCATCTACAAGTTTGTGTATTATTACTTGTTTAATGACGATATCAAAACGATCTGCAAAGTTTTTAAATAAGTCGTGTGTGAGAGGTCTGGGTGGTTTTATTTCCTTTTCTAATGCAATTGCAATAGACTGTGCCTCAAAAGCTCCTATTACAATAGGTAACTTACGTTCTCCATCCTGTTCAGTAAGAATAAGGGCATACGCGCCATTTTGAGTCTGGCTGTAGGAGATTCCTTTAATATTTAAACGCACTAAGCTCATAAGTTGCAAAAATAGGAAAAAGGGTTTATAAGTTAAGAAGTTTATACGATTTGCCGTATTGTTATCTTAATTACAAGGTAATGTGCAGTCTGTTAGGTGGATAAGGGTAAATAAAAATGAGCTTAAATAGAATTTAAGCTCATTTTATATAACTAATAATATATTTCTAGCTGTTAGAAGCTTTAAAGGCTTTAAGCTTCTCGTTGAGTTGAGGTACAATTTCAAAAGCATCACCTACGATACCATAATCTGCTGCTTTAAAGAAAGGAGCTTCTGGATCTGTGTTGATTACTACTTTTACTTTTGAAGAGTTAATACCCGCAAGGTGCTGTATAGCTCCAGAGATACCTATCGCGATGTATAGGTTAGAAGCAACAGGCTTACCAGTTTGCCCTACGTGCTCACCGTGAGGTCTCCACCCTAGATCAGATACTGGCTTAGAACAAGCAGTTGCTGCTCCAAGTATGTCTGCCATTTCTTCTATCATCCCCCAGTTTTCTGGTCCTTTCATACCACGACCTGCAGAGACTACAATCTCAGCATCTGCGATAGAAACCTTGTCTGTAGCTTTATCTACAGAGGCAACCTCTACACCAAATGTCCCTAGATCTGCACTAAAATCTTCTGTTGCAGCAGCGGCACTGTTTTCTTTAAGACCATATGCGTTCTTACCAAGACCTACAATTTTTACATCTGTAGAGATCTCTGTAATGTTAAATGCTTTGTTGGTAAAAGCAGTACGCTTTACTTTAAATGGAGCTGCGCTTTCTGGAAGTGCAACTACGTTTGATGCATATCCTGCCTCAAGCTCTACCGCTAGTAAAGGAGCAAGATACTTTGCATTTGCGCTCTGGCTTAATACCACTACTGTTGCACCTTCTGCCTTTGCTGCAGCAGCAATACCCTTTGCATAAGCAGCTGCATTAAATGCGTCTAGCTTGCTGTCTTTAAGGTTTAAAACTTTATCTACACCATAGGTTCCTAGTGGCGCTGTGTCACCCCCATTTACTGCAATAGCAGTAACAGAAGTTCCCATCATATCTGCAACACCCTTTGCATAAGATGCTACCTCAAGTGAAGCTTTTTTAAATTCTCCGTTTTCTGATTCTGTGTATACTAAAACTGACATATTATCGTACTTTTTAGATAGCTTTCGCTTCGTTATGTAATAAATCGATGAGCTCGTCTACAGTGTCTACAAGTTTTACGGCTCCTTTTGGTGCTGGCTTTTCAAAGGCAACAGCTGCTGTTTCGGTTGCTGCGCCAGTAGGTTCTACCACACTTAATGGTTTTTTACGAGCCATCATAATACCTCTCATATTAGGTATACGTAGGTCGCTCTCTTCTACTAGTCCTTTTTGACCTCCTATTACAAGAGGTAAAGTTGTAGTAACTGTTTCTTTACCACCATCTATTTCTCTAGTTGCAGTAGCGTTTGTGCCATCTACTTCTAGTGATATACACGTATTTACAAAGTTTGCTCCAGTAAGACCTGCAAGCATACCTGGTACCATACCACCATTATAATCTATAGACTCACGTCCTGCGATTACAAGGTCATAACCACCGTCTTGTACTACTTTTGCAAGTTCTTTGGCAACTTGAAAACCATCTTTTGCTTCTGTGTTAACACGTATAGCTGTGTCTGCACCTATTGCAAGTGCTTTACGAAGTGTAGGTTCTGTTTCTGGTCCTCCTACGTTTACTACGTCTACAGAAGCTCCTTGTTTTTCTTTAAACCACATTGCTCTGGTTAATCCAAACTCATCATTTGGGTTGATCACAAACTGAACACCATTAGTATCAAACTTGGTGTCTCCTTCAGTAAAGTTAATTTTTGAAGTCGTATCAGGTACGTGACTGATGCACACTAATATTTTCATAGAATTTGTTTTTTATAAAGATAAAGGTACGCTTTCGCGAAAGCGTAAACTCGTACTATTTCGTTATCGTTACAAAAATAAGGTAAAAAACTATATTTTACTATGCGCGCATAGTAAAATTTTGCAAAATTCTCATTTTTTGAGGTTTCTGAATTGCTTATTTTTGTGAGTACGTAAAAAACGATTATTAATTAGGTGATTAAGGCAATGCTTTGAGAATCCTTTGCAAATTAACCCACTAGTGGGTAACTTATATGAGAACAATCCAGTTTAGAGAAGCCGTTTGTGAGGCTATGAGTGAAGAAATGCGTCGTGACGCATCTGTTTATTTAATGGGAGAAGAAGTAGCCGAATATAATGGTGCTTACAAAGCCTCAAAAGGAATGCTAGACGAGTTTGGTGCAGATAGAGTTATAGATACTCCTATTGCAGAGCTTGGTTTTGGAGGTATAGGTGTAGGTAGTACTATGACGGGTTGTCGTCCTATTGTGGAGTATATGACCTTTAACTTCTCACTGGTAGGTATTGATCAAATTATAAACAATGCCGCAAAAATAAGACAGATGTCTGGTGGGCAATTTTCTTGTCCTATCGTTTTTAGAGGACCTACAGCATCTGCAGGTCAACTAGGAGCAACACACTCTCAAGCTTTTGAAAACTGGTTTGCAAACACACCTGGTCTTAAAGTAATTGTACCATCTAACCCTTATGATGCAAAGGGACTACTTAAAGCAGCGATACGTGATAACGATCCTGTAATCTTTATGGAGTCTGAACAAATGTATGGTGATAAAGGTGAGGTGCCAGATGGAGAGTATGTATTACCTATAGGTGTTGCAGATATTAAGAGAGAGGGAACAGATGTAACCATCGTTTCTTTTGGAAAAATTATAAAAGAGGCTTACAAAGCAGCAGACCAACTGGCAGAAGATGGTATTTCTTGCGAGATTATCGATTTACGTACGGTACGCCCGCTAGATAAGCAGGCTATCTTTGACTCAGTAAAGAAAACTAATAGACTTGTGATACTTGAAGAGGCTTGGCCTTTTGGAAACGTATCTACAGAGATAAGTCACCAGGTACAAGAGCATTGTTTTGATTACCTAGATGCACCTATACAAAGAATAAACACGGCAGATACACCTGCCCCTTACTCACCAGTACTACTTAAGGAGTGGTTGCCTAACAGTGATGACGTTGTAAAGGCTGTCAAAAAGGTGATGTACAGATAAGCTTTCGCGAAAGCGTACTATATTTGACCCCTTTCTACCTAAGAGAGGGTTTTTTTAATTAATGTGTATAAAATAACATCTCATACAGAATAATACATATTCTAAACGTTATAGGGTAATCATTGTAACCCTACTGAATGATATGTAACAACGCACAAATAGAATTAATAGATGAAACATAATTTACTTTTCTTCCTTATTACGCTCTTTACGGTGGCTATATCTTATAGTCAGACTAAAGTGAGTGGAGAAGTTTTTGACGCGCAGGGAAATGCATTACCATTTGTAAATGTCGTTTTTATGGGTTCAAATGAGGGAACTATTACAAATGAGAATGGTCGCTTTTACCTCGAGTCTGATGCTACGTGGGAGCAAGTGCGATTTTCTTTTATAGGATTTTCAAACCTTATTGTAGACTTAGAGCAAAAAGTGAACTACGAGATGAAAATCATACTAGAAGAAGAGGCTGGGGCCCTAGATGAGGTCGTAATCTTTACGGGTAAAACAGATAAAAAGAACAACCCTGCTGTAGACATACTCCGCAAGATATGGGCAAATAAAAGAGAGAATGGACTCAAGCAGTTTAAGCAATACCAGTATGATAAGTATGAAAAGCTAGAGTTTGACCTTAACACCATAGACAGTGCCCTTATAAATAGCCGCCTCTTTAAAGGGATGGAATTTATTTTTGACCAGACAGATACTTCAAATGTGACAGGTAAAACCTATCTACCCATTTTTGTAAACGAAGCCGTGTCAAAAGTTTATGGAGATAACGAGATTAACAAAGTAAAAGAAGAGCTGCTAGGTAATAAAAACAGTGGTTTTAGCGAGAATCAAACAGTGATAGGTTTTGTAAAAGATCTGTACAGTGATTATGATATCTACCAGAACTACTTACAGTTTTTTGATAAGAGTTTTACAAGTCCGCTGTCGCGCACAGGGATACAAACCTATAATTATGTACTCTCAGATAGTGCCTACATAGATAATAAATGGTGTTATAATATCATTTATTACCCACGTCGTAAGAACGAACTCACCTTTAAAGGAGATTTCTGGGTAAACGACTCAACCTGGGCAATTAAGGAGATTAATATGCAGCTCTCAAAAAGTGCAAACATAAACTGGGTCAAAGAAATCTATATGGAGCAAGAGTTTGATATCGTAAACGATACTACGTTCTTACTCTCACGAGATTATTTCTTGTCAGACTTTGCTTTTAATAAAAAAGAGCAATCTAGAGGAATGTACGGTAAGCGTACGACCCTGTATGATAACTATGAGTTTGATAAAAAGCTAGACAAAGACTACTACGACAAGGAAGTCTATAACTATGATAAGGATATCTATAATCGTGATGATGAGTTTTGGGAAGAGAATAGAAAAGAAGAACTCAGTAAAGATGAGCTAGGCGTTTATAAAATGCTAGACACCCTTAAGACGGTTAAGAAATTTAGAAATCTCTATAATGCAGGCTCTGTGCTAGCCTCTGGTTATTATGAGATCCCAAGTCTCAATTTTGATTATGGACCTATATTTTCAACCTTTGGGTTTAACGAGGTAGAAGGTTTGCGTGTACGTACCGGAGGAAGAACTTATTTTTCTCAAAACGATCCCTGGCGTCTAGAAGGTTTTCTAGCCTATGGTTTTAAAGACAAAAAAGGAAAATTTGGTATTTCTGGTAAATGGCTTTTAGATAAAAAGAGTAGACTTATTATCTCTGGCGGTTACCGTCAAGATGTAGAGCAAATAGGGGCGAGCCTTACCACTTCAAGAGATGTACTAGGTAGAAATCTTGCCTCATCATCTCTAGTAAACACAGCGACTAATGATAAGCTCACCTCTATAAAACTGGCAAACGTAGCTGCAGAGATAGAGGTGGTGCGCAACCTGCAGGTACGAGCAGATTTCTCACTGCGCACGCTCGAGTCTGCCTCAGAGACCTTTAGTCTAGACTACTTTACAGATGCCTCACAAACCACCACCACAGGTGAGCTTAAACAAGCAGAGGTGGTTCTTACTACTATCTGGGAGCCAGGTAAAAAGACATCAGGTTTTGGCGTAGAGCGACGCGTCACAAACGAGTGGTTCCCTAGCTTTTATGCTAGTTACACACGTGGGTTAGAGGGTACGCTAGACAGTGATTTTGGGTACGATAAGCTTCAATTTTCTGCTCGTAAGGCAATACGTGTAGGAGGTCTAGGTACACTTACCGCTTCTACAGAGGTAGGTAAAACCTTTGATGAGGTGCCACTGGCATTATTAAGTCCAGTGCCAGGTAACCAGTCACTGTTCTCAATATTTAACACCTTTAGCCAGCTTAATTTTTATGAGTTTACTACAGATGAGTATGCTTCTTTACAGTTAGAACATAACTTTGGAGGAAGAATCTTTAACCGTATTCCTTTCTTAAAGGGGTTAAACCTCAGAGAGATTATAGGCGTGCGTGGTATTATAGGTAATATATCACAGGCTAATATTGATCTTAACAGACCCGCCTTTGAGAGTCTTCTCTTTGCAGAGGGAGATCCAGTAACCGCCATCACACCATCTATGATTGCCCCATCTATGGAGCCGTATTATGAGTACAGCGTCGGGGTAGGTAATATCTTTAAGGTGTTTCGTATAGACGTAAACTTTAGAGGAAACTACAACTTCTTGCCAGATGCTCGTAAGATAGGGGTGACAGGTAGCTTTGGATTTTATTTTTAATTTGATTTTACGCTTTCGCGAAAGTAGTATTCCCGTCAGAGATGTTTATTTAAGTAAATCGCATTAATGAGATAATAGAACAACAAACAGATTATCTTGTTGTGAAAACATTCAAGGTGGTACTTTAATTAGTATCACCTTTCTTTTTTAAACCGCTGTACGAGTAGGTGCCTAACCTAATCTTAACACGTATTCCTTTGGTGATAACGCTTTTACAGCGTATTTTTGCACCCCGAAAGATATTTTTTGGCAAGCTGCTGTTTATAATTAATTGAATTTCAGCTATTTAAAATTTAGCTTTCGCGAAAGCGCAATACTAACAACACAAATTAGTGCTCATACATTAAGAGATTTTTTAATAGGAGAGAGCATAATTTGTTTTTTATAATGATATGACAGCAGAAAAAGTAAAAACATTTGACGTTTTAATCGAAATCCCAAAAGGGAGTCGTAACAAATATGAGTATGATTTTGAGCTAAAGAAAATACGTTACGATCGTATGATCTTTTCTTCTATGATGTACCCTGCAGATTACGGTTTTATACCAGAAACTCTTGCACTAGATGGAGATCCTCTTGATGTACTGGTTCTTGTAACAGAGCCTACTTTTCCTGGATGTGTGATTGAGGTAAAGCCTATAGGTGTTTTCCATATGGCAGATGAAAAAGGACCAGACGAAAAAGTAATTTGTGTACCAGTAACAGATCCAAGTGCAAACAAGCTTGAAGACTTATCTGACTGTAACCCACACCTTATAAAAGAGATTGAGCACTTTTTCCAAGTGTACAAAGATCTTGAAGAGAAAAAAGTAGACGTAGGTGGATGGGGAGACGTACACGAAGCTAGAGAAATTGTAGCAAAGTGTTACCAGAGATTCCAAGAGTCTGATGTACCACGTAGCGAAGTGAGTATTTACTAAGACTCACAGTATAAACGAATTAGCCTAGAAGCCGTAACGCAATGCGTTACGGCTTTTTTTGTTTGTTGTTGTTTTATGTATTCTATTGATTGTTAAGTATTTGTGATTTGTGTTGATTTTGCTACATTAGTAACATCTAAAATTTTAAGAATTTTATTAAGAAATTCTCACTAAAACCAAACAAAATTTATGGAATCAATGATGATTTACGTGCCGATTGTATTGGCCCTTCTTGGGCTTGTCTATATGATCATAAAGCAATCTTGGGTTATGAAGCAAGATGCTGGTGATGGTAAGATGAAAGAAATATCTGATCACATTTATGAGGGAGCGCTCGCTTTTTTAAATGCCGAGTATAAGCTGCTTACCATATTTGTAATTATCGTAAGTGTATTACTAGCTATTGTATCTTATGTAGTGCCTACCACGCACTGGCTTATTGTTATTGCATTTATATGCGGTGCTGTATTTTCTGCCTTTGCAGGAAACATAGGAATGAAAATCGCTACTAAGACGAATGTGCGTACCACTCAGGCGGCACGTACTAGCCTGCCTAATGCGCTTAAAATCTCTTTTGGCGGCGGTACGGTGATGGGGCTTGGAGTTGCTGGTCTTGCAGTACTTGGTCTTACAGCATTCTTTATCTTTTTCTTCCATTTCTTTATGGGTGGTGAGTGGACAAATACGATGGATATGACCATTGTATTAGAAACACTAGCAGGATTCTCTCTAGGTGCAGAGTCTATTGCACTTTTTGCTCGTGTAGGCGGTGGTATTTATACCAAAGCTGCAGATGTGGGAGCAGACCTTGTAGGTAAGGTAGAAGCTGGTATACCAGAAGATGATCCTCGCAACCCTGCAACTATTGCAGATAACGTGGGAGATAATGTAGGAGACGTAGCAGGGATGGGGGCAGACTTATTTGGCTCATATGTAGCAACTGTACTTGCAGCTATGGTACTAGGTAATTATGTGATAAAAGATATGGGAGGTAGTATCTCAGATGCCTTTGGAGGTATTGGTCCTATATTGTTGCCTATGGCAATAGCAGGTGTGGGTATTATTATATCTATTATAGGTACAATGCTTGTTAAAATTAAGAGTAACGACGCAAAGGAGTCTCAGGTTATGGGTGCTCTTAATATAGGTAACTGGACTTCTATAATACTTGTAGCAGTAGCTTGTTTTGCACTATGTAAATGGATGCTTCCAGAAACGATGCAAATGGAATTCTTTGGAGAAGGAGTGCAAGAAATCTCATCTATGCGTGTTTTTTATGCGACTATAGTGGGGCTAGTTGTGGGAGCTGTGATTTCTTCTGTGACAGAATATTATACGGGTCTTGGTAAAACGCCTATTCTCAAAATTGTACAACAATCAAGTACAGGAGCCGGGACTAACATTATTGCAGGCCTCGCTACGGGTATGATCTCTACATTTCCATCGGTATTATTATTTGCTGGTGCGATCTGGGCGTCATATACATTTGCAGGTTTTTATGGGGTGGCTCTAGCAGCCTCTGCAATGATGGCTACTACAGCGATGCAACTTGCGATAGATGCCTTTGGACCTATTTCAGATAACGCTGGAGGTATAGCAGAGATGAGTGAGCAGGAGCCTATCGTGCGTGAGCGCACAGATATTCTAGATTCTGTAGGTAATACTACGGCCGCTACAGGAAAAGGATTTGCGATTGCATCTGCAGCGCTTACATCGCTCGCATTATTTGCAGCGTATGTGACGTTTACGGGAATAGACGGTATTAATATTTTTAAAGCACCTGTACTGGCAATGCTCTTTGTAGGAGGAATGGTTCCAGTGGTATTTTCTGCACTTGCGATGAATGCCGTAGGAAAAGCAGCTATGGAAATGGTGCAAGAGGTACGTCGCCAGTTTAGAGACATACCAGGTATAATGGAAGGAACAGGGAAACCAGAGTATGATAAATGTGTGGCTATATCTACACAAGCTTCACTTAAAGAAATGTTGCTGCCAGGTATTTTAACCATTGGTTTTCCGCTCGTGATTGCTTTCTTGCCGCTTGCCTTTGGGATGAATCGTCTTGCTATTGCAGAGATGCTAGGAGGGTATATGGCCGGCGTTACGGTAAGTGGCGTGTTATGGGCAATCTTTCAGAACAATGCTGGAGGTGCCTGGGATAATGCAAAAAAATCTTTTGAGGCAGGAGTAGAGATTAACGGTGAGATGACTTACAAGGGCTCTGATGCTCATAAAGCTGCTGTAACTGGTGACACGGTAGGAGATCCTTTTAAAGATACATCTGGACCGTCTATGAATATACTTATAAAGCTTACTTGCCTTATAGGTCTTGTAATTGCACCTATACTAGGTGGTCATACAGATGATGGTCTGGCTATTACTACAGAAGATGGGACTGTAGTCGCAATTGCTCAAGATGGACGCATTAAGGAAACACGTGAGGTGCAAAAAGAAGTTCGCTTCTCTATGGCAGAGCGTGATGGGCAGTTTGTAGGAACAGTAACTATTACGACAGATGATAATGGTGAGATGAGTACTGAGGTAAAAGAGTTTACAGGTACAGAAGCAGAGGTAAAAAAGCAAATGGACGCCTTTGAAGCATCACTTCGCAATAAATAGTTTATACACTAGCAATTACATATAACAAGGTGAGTCTTATAGACTCACCTTTTTTATGACATTTACATACCTTAACAAAGGTTTACAATGGTGTTGTGAGAGCTGCAGCTGTTTATGCGGTAATTTTATGTAAAAATTAAAATTATGTTATTACCAAAAACACAAGTTCCTTCACTGGAGCTTCCATTAATAAATGATACTAACTGGAAACTGAGCGATCAAAATGCAGAAAACTTTACACTCTTAGTTTTTTATAGAGGACTGCATTGTCCTGTATGTAAAAAACAACTTGAAGAGCTTTCTCAAAAGCTAGATAAGTTTGTAGATCGCGGGATTAATGTGGTGGCTATAAGTGCAGATACAGAGAAGAGAGCAAAAATAGCAGGTGAAGATTGGGATATAGAAGGGCTGCCAGTAGCATATAATCTATCACTAGAGAAAGCAAGAGAGTACGGATTGTTTGTTTCTGAAGCAGTTTCAGATAAGGAGCCAGACTTCTTTACAGAGCCTGGTCTCTTCTTGATAAAACCTGATGGAACACTATTTTTCTCAAGTGTACAGTCTATGCCTTTTGCAAGACCGCACTTTGACGACATTTTAGGAGGGATAGATTTTATTATGAAAAAAGATTACCCAGCTAGAGGAGAGGTAAAAGGAATTCCTCAAAATGCGTAAGATATAGATACATATCTCTACTAAAAAAGTGCATTACTATAGTTGTGCACTTTTTTTATGAAGCTATTATTTTTAAGCTTTCGCGAAAGCGTAATACTAACCAATACATCGTACAATGTTCTTTTCTAAAAAACAAGATCCTATACAAATAGACGGGTACCAGTCTTATGGGACTAAAAACCACTTATACCTCATAGGTCGCGCTTTAGAGCACGAAGGAGTAGATCTAAAGAAAAAGGGTGTGCTTGCTGCTTTTAAAAATGCCTATAAACAGTTTGCTACAGATGAGTTGCGTCACACAAAACTTAAAGTGACTTTACCAGATGGAGCTGTCTTTTACACCACCACAGATGCCGAAGGATATTTTAAAATAGATGAGCAGGTACACGGCTTAGATAAGATGACTAATAGTGAGGGCTGGCTACAGCTTACAGTGAGCTTTGATGATGTAAAAAAGGATGTGGTACTTATGGGGGAAAATAAGTTTGCTATAGAGATGCTTATCCCTTCAGAAAATGCGTCTTATGGAGTCATAAGTGATATAGATGACACGATTTTACATACGGGAGTAGCGTCGCTTCTTAAGTGGAGAGTGATTGTAAATACACTTTTTAAAGATGTAGGGAGGCGTACATCGCTAGAGGGAGCTCCTTCTTTATATCAAAAGCTACATAGAGGAACTTCTGAAGCAGATGCAAACCCAATGTTTTATGTGAGTAACAGCCCTTGGAATTTATATAACTACCTAGAATCTTTTGTGAGGAATCAAAATTTCCCGAAAGGGCCTATATTATTAAGAGATTTTAGAGGGCCTTTTGAGAAAACTCCAAAACCAGAAAAGCCCCACAAGCAGCACGAGATTAGAAATATATTAAACACCTATCCAGACTTAAAGTTTGTGCTTATAGGTGATAGTGGAGAGCACGATGTAGATATTTATCTAGAAGTAGCAAAGGAGTATCCAGAGCAAATACTAGCGGTGTACCTGCGTAGTGTAAAGCATAAGAAAAAGGTAATGCGTGTAAAAAGTGTGCTTGCACAGTATGAGACCACGCCAGCAGTACTAGTAGAAAAGAGTTCCTTTGCAGAGGAGCACGCGAGATCTATAGGTCTTATAGCATAAAGCATAAAAAACGGCTACTTAATTAAAGTAGCCGTTTTTATTTATGTAGTTAAATTGTGTTTTGACTATTGTCTCGCAAAACGTAATTCACTAGTAAATGTAGATGTGCCATTTGCCTCTACATCTGTACTTTCAAATAATAGTCTAAGCTGGCTGTCGTTAAATAAAGTAACATCTCCAGCCTCACCATCTATAGTAAGTGTCTGGTTTGTGTCATTTACAGAATAATTACCTGTATCTGAGTTTGTGATAATCTCAGTTTCTTCTACAGGGTCGTTGCTCTCTAATTGAGTTGTTCTTGTAACACGGTATTGGAAGTTTACAGTATAAGTTCCGTTTGCGTCAAAAACAATATTTGATGTTCCAAACGTATCACCCACCTCACTTATCGTTGTAGTAGCTGTACCACCTGTAACTTCTTCTTGTATTACCTCTTCACTCTCGTAAAAGTTTAAGTTGTAAGTTCCGGCAAGTAGTGCAGGTGTAAGTGTTGGTCCTGCTGGCTCAGAAGAATCGTCGTCATTGCTGCAAGATATAGTCATCACAGAAATTGCCATAACTAAAAATAGAGTAATCTTTTTCATAAAATATTTTAAGTTTAAAAACGCGCAAATCTAGTTTATAAAAACAGAACTAGAAAGAATTTTCTTCTAGAATTAGGATGAGCTAATAAATCTAATATGCTTACAATAAGAACATTGGGTTATGTTAAAAAAGCCCGTTTAACTCAGCATCTATTCTATTTATGATATCTCCTAGATCTTCTGGATTATCTACAAAGTCAAGATTATCTACATCTATAATAAGAAGTTTTCCTTTGTCATAACCGTGTATCCACGCCTCGTATCGTTCATTAAGACGGCTTAGGTAATCTATAGATATAGAGTTTTCATAATCTCTGCCACGCTTGTGTATTTGCGATACAAGGTTTGGGATAGAGCTACGCAGGTAAATCATAAGGTCTGGTGCATCTACTACACTCTCCATAAGGTCAAAAAGCGACTTGTAGTTGTTGTAATCTCTATTAGTAAGCAAGCCCATCGCGTGCAGGTTAGGCGCAAATATGAATGCGTCTTCATAGATAGTACGGTCTTGTATAATAGATTTATTGCTATCGCGTATCTCTAGTAATTGTCTAAAACGGCTATTTAAAAAATAAATTTGCAGGTTAAAAGACCAGCGCTCCATCTCATTATAAAAATCATCTAGGTAAGGGTTATCTACCACGTCTTCAAACTGTGGAGTCCACTTAAAATGTTTTGCGAGAAGTTTAGTCAGTGTCGTTTTACCGGCACCAATATTACCGGCGATGGCGATGTGCATAGTTAAGGTTGTTTAGCTAGTTTGAGACGGAAAGCAGTGAGCTTTTTATCACTGTAAATATAGAGACTTTCCCCTTTTAAAGAAAGCTGTTTTATAGATAAATCTAATGTTTCTATAACTCCTACAGCAGCAGTATCATTAGGTTTGTAATAGAGCTTTTTATCTGCATAAAGTATAAAAGCACCTTGGTCTTGTGACATAAGCTGGCTTTCAGGACTTTCTATCTTCTCTATAAAACTCCCATAATTATTGTAGTAAAAAACACCATCTTTAGTACTCACCCAGGCAAAGTTAAAGTTGCTCATAAGTGCTGTGGCATTATGTGCCATAGGGGGAAACTGGGTAAGAACCTTTTGAGTATTCCAGTCAAAAATTTCCAACTGTTGTAAATCTGTATTAAAAATCCAGAAACGCCTATCACTTGCCGTACGCACGTGGCTTACATTTCTAAAGTTTTCTATCGTAGAGAAGTTTACACGTGTGATCTCGTTAAGTGTGTTGTCAAGAATGACAGCTGTGTTTGAGCTTTCATAAAACAGGGTAATTCTAAGCGGGTTGAGCACATCTACTGAAATTAATGCACCCAATTGCAATGCCGAAAATTGATACTCATTTTGCACATCAGTCTTATATAAGATATCACCTTTAATGTGGTATAGTGCATTAAAAGCATCTACAGCTATAAAGCTGTCTGTGTCTAGTGTGACCTCATTGACCTTCTCTAGGGAGTAGCTCTGGCTTGTAACTGTGATAGAAGCAAGAAATAATAGTATGTAAATCAGTTTATGCATTAGTAAGCAAAGTACAAAAATCTAGCCGTTATAGTTAATACCTTTGTAATGTGAGAAAAGAGATTAAAAATAGAGAAGACGTATACAAACTGGTTACCACTTTTTATGGTCGCATACGTAGTGATGTTTATCTGGGACCTATTTTTAATAAGCACATTACAGACTGGCCACATCACTTTGAGCATCTCACAGATTTTTGGGAAGGGAACCTGTTTCAAAAGCGCATTTTTACAGGAAGACCTTTGCAGGCTCACAAGCGTGTAGATAGAGATGAGGGTTACACTATAAATGAGCAACACTTTGGCGTGTGGCTCAATCACTGGGTGCAAACGGTAGATGAATTATATGAAGGCGAACTTGCAGAGATGGCAAAGTTTCGTGCTCGTAAGATTGGAACTTTCTTTCTAGTAAATATGTTTCAGGCAAAACCAAGAGTGGAATAATTACGCTTTCGCGAAAGCGTAACACAGCAACTAATACTTTGCGTTAAATCTAGCACAGCAATTTATAGCCATAACCACGCACGTTTACAATTTCTACTTTAGGATCTTCTTTGAGTTTCTTGCGAAGTTTTGTGATAAAGACATCCATACTACGTGCGTTGAAAAAATCATCATTGCCCCATAGTTTTTTTAAAATCAGGCTACGGTCCAGCACTTGATTCTTATTTTTTACCAGATTAAAAAGAAGATGGGCTTCTCTATGTGTGAGACGGGTGACGTCATTATTGTAATGCAACTCTTGCCTCGGGAAGTCGAAGCTGTAGTCACCCACCTTAAGTACCTCTGACTTTTTTTGTTGTGCAGAGTGATTCAATAAGTTTTTAATACGCACGATGAGTTCTTCCATACTAAAGGGTTTCTTTAGGTAGTCATTACCACCTATGCTAAACCCCTCTACAACATCTGCTGGTTGAGACTTTGCTGTGAGAAATATAATGGGGATTTCATCATTTATAGCTCTTACTTCTTTGGCTAGAGTAAAACCATCCATCTTAGGCATCATTACATCGAGTACAAGTATGTCTGGAGTGTCTTGTTTAAATTTTTCAAAAGCAGTCTCACCATCTGGACATAGTGTGACGGTAAAGTCCCTAGTCTCAAGGCTCTCTTTTACAATCTGGCCTAGCGCAGGCTCATCTTCGGCGAGTAGTAGATTTATTTTAGACATATGGCAGTGTGATTTTAAAAGTGGTGGGTTGGGTTTGTACCGTGATATTACCACTGTGTTTTTCTATAATGGTCTTTGTATAGTAGAGACCTATACCAAAACCTTTTACATCGTGCTTATTTCCCTTTGGCACTCTGTAAAACTTGTCAAAAATGTGTTGAGCTTGTTGTTTTGTAAGCTTGTTGCCACCGTCTGCGATGGTGATTTGTATATTTTCTTTGGTGCTGTTAAGGGTTATTTTTATGGTGACTCCACCATATTTTATGGCGTTATCTATAATATTATCTAGCGCGTTTTCTAGGTGAAAAACATCTATAGATGCCATTATATTTCTGTCTTGAGTGGTAAAGATTAGTGCTTTGCCATTTGTGGTTTCTTGATGTGACTGTGTGATGTGCTCAAGTAGCTCAGCGAGGTTAGTCTCTTGTTTATTAAGTTCTAAAGCTTCGCTGTCTAATGTGGCGGTCTCAAGTAGTTTCTCAACCATTGTGTTGAGTTTTGATACTTGCTGTGATGACATCTCAAGATACTTTTTTGTTTTCTCTTTACTGTCTGCCTCATTAAAGTGTTGTATACTTTCTATAGCTACACCTATGGTGGCTATGGGGGTTTTAAACTCGTGGGTGATGTTGCTTATAAAGTCATTTTTAATCTCGGCAAGCTGCTTTTGCTCTTGTATGATTTTAAGGAGGTAGAGTAGGCTGGCTATTACAGCACCTACAAGTAGTAGGGAGAGGAGCATCCCTAGTAAATTACGTTGTAAAACGATACTGGCTACATTTTTAAAACCTACGGCTAGGCTACTCTTCTTAGGGAGTAAATTTGAGGTAGAGACGATAGCAAGATCGTGATTATTGAGTGTTTGTGTGGTGTCACTTTCTGCTGTGTTGTAAGCAATAGTATATTGTGTGTTGTTTAGATTTTTTCGCGTAAGCTCTAGGTTAATAAGGCTATCTAGGGTAGGCACGTTTATCTTATCATCTTTAAATGACAAAACTATACTCGTTGTAAGGTCTGTAAGTGCTTCCAGTCTATCTGGTAATGCTGTTTGTGACGAGTCTGTTATCTGTTGTGAGGTAAGTAGGTTGTTTTTTATTCTTTTTGAAAGCACTTCTACTGCTTTCTCACTTTCGCCAAATACTTTAAAAGTAGTTTGACTGCTCGATGTAGGTGAGTTGCGTTTAAATTCTTGAGCATATGTGGTATCTACTTTAACCACACGACTGGCAAAAATGCTGTCTAGTTCTGTTGGGCTTGCACCTTCTACTATAATGTTATCATCATTATTAGTCTCTTCTATTTTAATACTATTTATAGTAAGACCACTGTCTACACGCTTACCTAGATTCTGCATTTTATCTGATTTAAAAAATAAATCTAGATTTTGATCGTCTCCCAGAAATCCTATAGTGTTAGAAGCCGTGATATCTTCATAATAGGCGCTTACAGCATTATCAATACTGGTTTGCATATCACGTTTGAGCTGTGCTTTTCCCACCTCATAATTTTTATAATTCCAGTAAATCTGCACTGCGAGTGTGCATATTATGACGGCGCTTATAAAGTACAATATGGTTTTATAATGTCTTTCTTGCATAATTCAAATGTAGTGGGTTAACTAGCTGTTACCAAATCGCTTAACACTCGTTAACGGTTGTTAACTCAAATACCCAAAGATGTTCTCCATATTTGTACTGTTCAATACAACAAACATTTTAAAACCAATCTATATGAAAACAATTATCACAATCATTCTATCCTTACTAGTGAGTGTTTCTTTTGCTCAACAAAAAGAGTTGAAGCTCGAAGTGTCTCAAGAATTTAAAGAAGAACTAAAAGAGGCGCTCACAGTTCTTTCTGAAAAGCTTGAAGATACAAATAGAACTACTTTTTTTACAGACCAAGAAATAGCAAAAATAGAGGCAAAATTAAAGGAAGCAGGTCAGAAAGTAAGTTACACTTTTGAAAAAGAAGATATTACTCCAGAAGGTTTTAATGCTAAGGTTACAAAAAATGTAAAAATTACTATAAATCTAGATGAAGATGATCAAACCCCACTTGCTGGGCTTACAAAAGAAGACTTAAGCAATATTGAGAAAGAACTTTCGGAAGCGGCAAGCATATTAGAAAAAAGTCCGACCTTTTTAGAATTAAAATCTAGAGTTGAAAATCTAGAGCAACAAAATAATAAGAACAACAAATAACATAAAGACTATGAAATCTATATCCAAAAATTTACTAGTGCTTGTGATGGTTTGCGCTTTCGCGAAAGCGTACTCACAACAAGTATCTGGAGTGGCAACATACCAAACGCAACGTCATATAGAAATGAAGATGGATAGCACTTCGGGTATTACAAGCGATATACAGAAGACCTTACAAGAGCAGCTACGCAAGCAGTTTCAAAAAGAATACACACTCACCTTTGATGGTAAAAAGTCTTTGTGGAAAGAAAATGCAACATTAAACAAGCCACAAGCGCCTTCAAGTAACGGGATACAAATTCAGGTATCTACTAGTAATGATGAGCTGTTTAATAATATAGAAGAGCAGAGCTTTACAAATAAGACCAATCTAATGGGAAAAGACTTCCTTATAGAAGACAGCTTAAAAAAGCCTGAGTGGAAACTTGAGAAAGAGATGAAAAATATAGGGCAATACACCTGTTTTAAAGCGACACTTACAGAAGAGAAGGAGACTATTAATATGGTTAATGGAGAAGAAACAGACCCAACAAAAGAAACAAAGGTCACAACTGCCTGGTACACGCTAGACATACCTGTGCAGCAAGGGCCAGATCGTTTCTGGGGATTGCCAGGACTTATACTCGAAGTAAATGACGGTAAGATGGCTATGATGTGCACAAAGGTAGTGCTCAATCCAAGCGAAAAACTTAACATAACACCACCTACAAAAGGTAAAAAAGTAAGTGCAGAGGAGTATGAAGAAATTTCTACAGCAAAAGCAAAAGAAATGATGGAGCGTTACCAGACTAAAGGTAAAAAGGGAGGTAATCACATTAGTATTGAGATACAGGGATAAAAATTTTTGAATTTTTATTAAACTATTAGCTAGCTTTATAGTCTAAAATTTCAAACACAGATGTTATGAGTAAAGCTACCTTTTCTTTTTTAATGATTTGCACATTCCTTTTTTCGGCAGTGATTACTGCGCAGGAGATTACTGGGGTGGCCACTTACCAGAGCAAACGCACGGTAGATATGTCTAATTTTGGACGTCGTGGTCAGCAAATGAGCGAAGCTCAGAAAAAGCAAATGATGGAGCGTATGAAGCGCTTCTTAGAAAAAGAATATACACTAAGTTTTACAAAAGATGAGTCTTTTTATAAGGAAGAGGCAAAGTTAGAAACCCCAGGACAAGGTGGAGGAGGCCGTGGTTTTGGCGGTGGTTTTACACAAGGAGGGATTTATTCTAACCGTGCAAGTAATGACTATGCACGTGAGAATGATATGATGGGTAAAACTTTTCTTGTAAAAGACACCTTAAATAACCTTAACTGGGAGCTTGTAAAAGAAAGTAAGATGATAGGCCAGTATCCCGTTTTTAAGGCAGTGGCAACGCGCAGCCTTGAGACTAACCTGTGGTCTAGAATGGGGAGAAGAGCAAGAGAGTTGCAAGAAAAAAATGACTCTATTAAAAAGGCTGGAGGAACCGTTGCCGAAGAGGAACCAAAGACTGAAGAAATCGTAGCCTGGTATACACCTATGATTCCTGCAAGTCACGGCCCAGACGAGTTTGGCGGGTTACCAGGTTTGATACTAGAGTTAAGCACAAGTAATACCACTATTTTATGCACAAAGGTGGTGTTAAACCCAAAAGAGCCTGTAAACATTGAGGCTCCTGTAAAAGGTAAGGAAGTAAGCCGCGAGGAGTACACAAAAATCCTTGAAGAAAAAGGAAAAGAAATGGCAGAGCGTTTTGGCAGAGGAGGAAGACGTGGTCAAGGCGGCGGCAGATTTTAGAAAAGCTATCATCGCTTTACGTTTGCTGTAGTCTATACAAAGCCTGCCGAAGAACGAAAGCGTAGGACTAACATTCATAATTATTTTATACACAACGACCCTTAATTGCTGGACGTTGCGGTGTAAAAAAACAACCAATCCAAAGATGAAAAATACCCAACTTCTTTTGGCAGTGCTGCTTGCATTGCCCAGCATTATTTTTGCCCAAAGTATGACACTCAAAGGTGTGGTTAAAGACAGCATAGGGAACCCGCTTGAGCTAGCAAATATTATTGCTACAAACAAGGCTGAAGGTACCCTAGAGTCTTACGGTATTACAGATCAATCTGGTAGATATAAGCTGGATCTTGCTACGGGTGTTACTTACGATCTTAAAGTTAGTTACTTGGGATTACAGTCTATACTAGAAGAGTTTACACCTGCCCAAGATGCAGATGAGGTAGTTAAAGATTTTGTACTTAGAGAAGATCCAAATCAGCTTGATAATGTAGAGCTTGTCTATGAGATGCCGGTTACTATAAAAGGCGATACCATTGTTTATAATACAGACAGTTTTACAAATGGTACAGAACGCAAGCTAGGCGATGTACTTAAAAAATTACCGGGTGTTGAGGTAAATGATGATGGTGAGATTGAGGTAGAAGGACAGGTTGTGAGCAAAGTGATGATAGAAGGGAAGGAGTTTTTTGACGGAGATTCTAAGCTAGCAACAAAAAATATCCCTGCAGATGCACTCAAAAAAGTAGAAGTACTTAAAAACTATAATGAAGTAGACCAGATGCGAGGTCTGGGTAATGATCAAGATAATGTTGCGATAAACTTAAGACTTAAAGAAGGAAAGACTAATTTTTGGTTTGGTGATGTGACTGCCGGTCTAGGTGATGGTGAGAAGACGCGCTATCTGGGTAAGGCAAAACTGTTTTATTACAGCCCTAAGGGAAGTATTAATGTTATATCTAATTTTAATAATACAGGAGATGTACCTTTTACTTTTCGTGATTATTTCAACTTTACAGGTGGTTTTAGAGGGTTTAATAGACGAGGTGGTACTGGATTTAATGTAAGCGATAGTGGTTTAGGCTTTTTAACTACTCAAAATAATAGAGCAAATGAGATTGAGTCTAATTTTGTAGCGGCAAACTTTACCTATGCAGCCTCACCTAAGTGGGACCTTAGCGGCTTTGCGCTACTAAGTGATAATAAAACCAACTTTGTAAATAACTCTCTCAACACATTTATCAATCAAGGATTTACTCAAGGGTTTGATGAAGTGACTGACCAGCGCAACCAGCTTGGTATGGCAAAATTAAGCTCAAAGTTTAAGCCTAATGCTAGCCTGCAGGTAGATTATGATGTACTGCTTAAAAAGTCAAAACAAACAGAATTTTCTGATGGCGCAAGTATTATTACGCAAGATGGAGAGACCACAACAGATATTGTAGACCAGAATAAGGAGAATGAACCATTTTCTATAAATCAAAATGCAAACGTTTATTTTACGCTAGATGAGAATAATATATTCTCAGGTACCTTCCAGCATTTATATCAGGATGAAAATCCATTTTATAGTGCGTTATTATCTCAAGAGCCTTTTACGTCTCCTAACCCAGATGATCCAGATAATCCTTTTGAGGCCATAGATTTTACATCAGGAGCAGACGGGCTTTTTGATATTAATCAAAATAAAAGCGTTATCTCAAATAAGCTTGACGCAAAGATAGATTACTACTATGTTCTTAATAATAAGAGTAATCTCAATTTCACACTAGGAACCACTTTGAGTCGTCAAGACTTTAATTCTAACTTATTTGAAATTTTAGAAAATGGTAGCAGTCAAGATCTCAACGAGACAGAAGACGGTACACCTATAGGTAATGATGTGCGCTTTAATTTTAGTGATGTGTTTTTAGGTCTTCATTATAAAATAAAGACAGGCATATTTACAATCACACCAGGGCTTACACTACATAATTATACTACTAAGAGCACACAGCTAGCTAGCATAACAGAAGATAGTGAGTGGATGGTGCTGCCAGACTTATATACTGTAGTTGAGTTTTCTCAAGGTAAAAGCTTACGTTTTAATTACCAGATGACTGCCCAGTATACAGACGTAAATAATTTTGTCGAAGGCTTGTTGTTTAATAACTACAACAGCCTCTTTAGAGGTAATCGAGATATAGAAAATGCCATCTATCACGACGTGAGTTTAAATTACTTTAGCTTCAGTATGTTCAACTTTACGAGTCTTTTTGGAGGTGTTAATTATAGCCGTCGTGTAGATCCTATTAAGACAGCTGGTGACTTTATAGGTATAAACAGAATATCAAGACCTGTAAATAATACAAATTTTGCAGACCAGACGTTAAGTGCAAATGCGCGCTTCTCAAAACGTTTTAAAAAGTGGAAGTTTAACGCAAGCGCAAGAGGTAGCTACAGTGATCTCAATAACATTGTAAATACAGAAGACCGTAATACAAAAAACTTAACCCAAAACTATACAACGAGTGCAGAGACTAATTTTAAAGAAGGACCCAATTTTGAAATAGGTTATAACTTTACGAGCACAAACTCAGATAACGGGGTGACAGATAGAACCTTTTTCACAAATAGACCATTTGCAAATGCAGAGTGGAGTTTTGGTAAAGGATTTACAATTGCTGCAGACTGGAGCTTGTACAACTATGACGATAATGATGATAGTACAGAGATAGAAAATAGATATTCTTTCTTAGAAGCAAATCTCTACTATAAAAAACCAGAAAGTAAGTGGGAGTTTAGAATACAAGCCACAAACTTGCTAGATGTAGATGTGATAAGTACAAATAGTGTAAATGATTTTACCATCTCAAATACAGAGTATTTTGTGCAGCCTCGTATTGTAATGTTTACAGTACAGTATAGTTTGTAGCATAACTACAAGAAACACTTTTTAAAAGCGACTTCATTCTTTATGAGGTCGCTTTTACTTTTTTTAATTACTTTAGAAAAATGATACAAGAAACTTATGATAAAGCTCGCGTAGTAAACTTTTCAGATGCTGTATTTTCTATTGTAATGACACTTCTCATTCTAGAGGTAGGTGTCCCTAGTATTGCTACACTTAATAAGTTGTCTTTTGGAGCCGTACTTGCTAACAGGATACCAGATTTCATAGGTCTAGTGGTGAGTTTTTTAGTGAGCGCATTATATTGGATAGGTCACATTAAGTTAATGAAATTTGTAAGTGTGGTAACGGGTAAGCTACTGTGGATTAATATATTTTTCTTGCTCACCATCGTCTTACTTCCATTCTCAACAGCGATGTATGTAAATGGGTTTGATTACCCAGGTCCTTTTATGTTTTACTGTATCAATCTTGCGGTTATAGGTGCTTTTAACTTAATTATGACGCGCTATGTGTATTACTCAGAAAACAAGAAAACAGGTTTTATCAGAGTACTGTATCGCTGGTATCGTGCAAGGGCTATAAATGTTTTAATAATTTGGGTTCTTGCCGCGCTCTGTACACTGGTGTTCCCAATGTTTGCTCGAATGATTTTTGTCTTTCTTTTTGTTGTTCAATTTCTTATTGATCGTCGTTTTAAGAAGAAAATGACACTTGTCGAGTAGTGTTAAAAATGTGGTAAGTATAAGGTTTACGCTTTCGCGAAAGCGTAACTTTAAAGAAAAAAGCTATGAAATATCTCTTAGCCTTACTGATCACAACTACTATGAATACGACACCGCTCTCTTTTGATTTTGGAACTACTTGCAACACTTGTGATGACTGGTTTGTCGTGCTTGATGGTGTGATGGGAGGATTATCTACGGGTAGCATTGAGCAAACTAAGGAAAGTTTCATCTTTCGCGGAAGCGTAAGTCTTGAGAATAATGGTGGTTTTGCATCCTTGAGAACTCCTTACCAGTCTTATGATTTGTCGAGTTATACAACCGTAACTGTACGATATAAGTCTGCGGGACAAGATTTTGGGCTCACGCTCAATAAGTATAAAAGATTCTGGAGACCGAATTATAAAATAAACCTACCCATCACTCAAGGGGAGTGGAAAACCGTCACCTATAATCTCACAGATTTTGGCACCTACAGACTGGGGCAACCTCTGGAAGGGCACCCCGATAAAGATGATCTTGCAGAGATTATACGCATAGGGCTAATTTCAAATACAAAAGCCGCAACAGATTTTGAGATAGAAGTAGATAAAATCATATTTGAGTAACTACATTTTTGTCATTTCGAGCCTGCCGAGAAATCGCATCACATTGAGCACATATGAGTGATAACATACAAAACAAAAAAAAGGAGCCACTAGGCTCCCTTTTTTACTATCTATACGGATAGATTATAGGTTAAAAGCTTCTTTTATTTTCTCTACATAATCTAGTTTTTCCCAAGTAAAGAGTTCTACTTCAACTTCCTTTTTCTTACCGTCAAAGCTTTCAAAAGTTTTTGTTACCACTTCGTTTGTACGTCCCATATGTCCATATGCTGCAGTCTCGCTGTATATAGGAGAGCGCAGTTTTAATCTGCTTTCTATTGCAGCTGGTCTCATATCAAAAAGTTCGGTTACCTTTTGAGCAATCTCACCATCAGACAGCGACACATTTGATGAACCGTAGGTATCTACAAAGATTCCCATAGGCTCAACAACACCTATTGCGTAAGAGACTTGTACAAGTATCTCATCTGCTACTCCGGCAGCTACTAGGTTTTTAGCAATGTGACGCGTTGCATAAGCTGCAGAGCGGTCTACCTTTGATGGATCTTTTCCAGAAAAAGCACCACCACCGTGAGCTCCTTTACCACCGTAGGTATCTACTATAATTTTACGACCTGTAAGACCTGTGTCTCCGTGAGGTCCGCCTATCACAAACTTACCTGTTGGATTGATGTGATACTTAATATCATCATTAAAGAGCGCAGCGATATTTTCTGGTAGCATTCCTACTACGCGAGGTATAAGAATATCTTGTATGTCACCGCGTATGCGACCTAGCATTGCTTCATCTTCATCAAAGTCGTCGTGTTGTGTAGACACCACAATAGCTTCAATGCGTTGCGGCACATTATCATCACTATACTCAATAGTAACTTGAGCTTTGGCATCTGGACGTAGGTAGGTAATCTCATCATCCTCACGGCGTAGTTTACCTAGTTCAATAAGTAGTCTATGTGATAGCTCGAGAGCTAGTGGCATATAGTTTTCAGTTTCCTTAGTCGCATAACCAAACATCATACCTTGGTCTCCTGCACCTTGCTCTTCTTTGCTCTCACGGTCTACACCACGATTTATATCGTCAGACTGCTCGTGTATGGCAGACAGTACACCACAAGAGTTACCGTCAAACATATACTCACCCTTTGTGTATCCTATCTTATTAATAGTCTCACGGGCAATTTTTTGAACATCTAGGTATGCATTAGACTTTACTTCTCCTGCAAGAACTACCTGCCCAGTTGTAACTAGGGTCTCGCAAGCAACTTTAGACTGCGTGTCAAAAGCAAGAAAGTTATCGATAAGTGCGTCAGAAATCTGATCTGCAATTTTATCTGGGTGTCCTTCAGAAACAGATTCTGAGGTAAATAAATAAGCCATTTTTTAATTTTTTGTCAAGAAGTAGATTTGACGAGCGCTGGGTAGAAACATAACACAAGAAATGTTAAAGTCTTGTGTTTGATTTTAGCCATTTTTTTTTGAGGTTGCAAGCAGTCAAATCTGTCCTCGTTATTATGGGTACAAAAGTAAAGAAACTTTAATGATATAAATAATCTATTACCCTACCAATCTGGTAGGGTAATGTTATTTTTTTGTGAAAATTTTCTAAGACCTATTTTCTGCTTTTATGGAGGTGTTAGAAAAATAGTTTTATATATAGATTAAATACAGTTTAATTTTTGGCTAATTAGATTTAGAATAATTTTATTTAGAAAATTATTCTAAAAAGTTTGTTTTTGTAAAATTGTTTTTACAATATTTGTGCTCACAAAGTTCAACAACTTATTGAAATGTTATCAAGAAAGGCTGAGGGAATGACCCTATGAAGCCTTAGCAACCCTTTCACTTAGAAAGAAGGTGCTACATTCTACCCAAGAGTCGCTCATTACCGAATCTTGAGGATAGATAACATCGAGCAGTACCGCTCAGGTACGTGCTTATGTTTTTTCTTATAATATTTTTCTTAAAAATCTTGAGAGCCTGTAAAAAGGTTTAAGAGACGTTTGGCTTTTGTTTTTAATCCTTTCACACAAGGTGAGGGGGAATCTATTAAACTCAAAAAAAGGAAAAATGAGTACACAAAAATTAGCAACCAAAGCGTTGCACGCAGGACACGATTATGCAGCAAACGGAGGAACAAGAGCCGTGCCTATTTACCAGAGCACTGCCTACGTTTTTAATGATGCAGACCACGCAGCAAACCTTTTTAACCTCTCTGAGCCAGGTTTTATCTACACACGCCTTAATAACCCTACAAATGACGTGCTAGAGAAGCGCCTCACAGAGATAGAAGGAGGACTGGCAGCTGTAGTAACCGCATCTGGTACCGCAGCAATTAACACCACACTACTTACACTGCTAAAGCAAGGAGACCACGTAGTAGCTTCAAGTAGTCTCTATGGAGGTACGTACAATTTACTAAGTGTGACACTTCCTCGTTTTGGGATTACAACCACTTTTGTAGATCCTTCAGATCCAGAAAATTTTAAAAACGCAGCACAAGAAAATACCCGTGCCTTTTTTGTGGAGTCACTAGGTAACCCTAAGTTGGATGTATTAGATTTAAAAGGTATTTCCGCTTTCGCGAAAGCGCATAAAGTCCCTTTCATTGTAGATAACACGGTGGCAACTCCAGCGCTTCTTAACCCAATTGAGCACGGGGCAGATATCGTGATTCACTCTCTTACAAAATACATAAACGGTAATGGTACCGCACTAGGGGGAGTGATCATAGATGCAGGAAAATTTGACTGGAGTAATGGTAAATTTCCTGAGTTTACAGAGCCTTCTGCTGGCTACCACGGTTTAGTATACCACGATGCACTAGCAGAGGCAGCTTTTATTGCAAAGGTGCGCATAGAAGGATTGAGAGATCACGGTGCGGCATTAAGTCCATTTAATGCATTCCAAATATTACAAGGGCTAGAAACACTAGAAATTAGATTGCAAAAGCACTCGCAAAATGCACTTGCACTTGCACAGTGGCTAGAAACTCGTGATGAGGTGGCGTGGGTAAACTACCCGGGCCTTGAGTCAAGTAAGTACAATGATCTTGCACAGCAATACTTGCCTAAGGGGCAGAGTGGGATTGTAACCTTTGGTATAAAAGGTGGTTTTGAAAGTGCAAAAACTATTGCAAACGAGACTAAGCTTTTCTCACTACTCGCAAATATAGGTGATAGTAAATCACTCATTATACACCCAGCGAGTACCACACACCAGCAACTCTCAGACCAAGAGCAAGAGGCAACTGGAGTGACTAAAGATCTCGTGCGTCTTTCTGTAGGTCTTGAGAATATAGAAGATCTTAAAGAAGATCTCGTAGCGGCTTTTGCGCGCGTAGATAAAACTGTTTTAGTGTAATTAATTGTGATGCTCCAGCTAGCTTTTTGCCAGAGCTAGTTGGAGCTTTTTTACAATAAGTAGCCTTTTATCCCATCTTAAACTACAATACATATGCTTAACATAGTATCCATATCATCTTTTACCACACGTTCTGGTTATCATTGTGATCTCGAAGTGTCATACCAGCTGGCAGGTCAGGTACTAGGTACAGCACCTGTAGTACTGGTTAATCACGCGCTCACGGGTAACTCTACCATAACTGGAGACAAAGGCTGGTGGAGTGATTTGATAGGTAAAGAAAAAGCTATAGATACAGGTTGCTACACCATACTATCTATAGATATACCAGGTAATGGCTACGCAAGCACGCAGCGCATTACAGCTTATAAAGAGTTTACAAATTATGACATCGCACGCATACACGGGGAGGTGCTACAGCATCTTAACATAACATCACTTTTTGCCGTTGTAGGTGGTTCCTTAGGAGGGCAGATAGCCTGGGAACTTGCAAGCCAACAGCCACAGCTTATAAAACATTTAATACCCATTGCGACAGACTGGAAAGCGACAGATTGGGTGATAGCACAATGTCACATACAAGACAGCTTGCTTACCCATTCTAGCCAGCCCGTAGCAGATGCGCGTATGCACGCAATGACCTTTTATCGCACACCAGCTTCTTTTAAGGAGAAGTTTAATCGCAGTAAGCGTGATGAGCAATTGTATAATACACAAAGCTGGCTTAATCACCACGGCATAAAACTCTCAGAACGTTTTTCGTTATCGGCATATAGGCTTATGAATCAGTTATTGCTTAGTGCAGATATTACACAAGGAAGCAAAGATTTTAAAGAGTCCCTACGTGACTTTACCGGTACCGTGCATCAAGTAGCTATAGATACAGACGGACTTTTTCTAGCAGATGAGATGTATGAGACCCACTTGCAATTACAAGAGATGGGTATCTCATCTACCTATGATGAGATTAAATCCATACACGGTCACGATGCCTTTTTAATAGAATATGAGCAGTTATCAAGCTTTGTAAAACCCATTTTTTCAACACAATTATGTCACAAATAAACATCGCCATTTTTGGTATAGGTAATGTGGGGAGCACGCTCATCACACAGATTACAGATTTTAATGAAAAGTCTTCCAGTAAGCAACTTAACATTTTTTGTATTGCAAACTCTACACTGGCGTTGTTTCAAAATGAGACGAGAGGCAGCTGGAGTGCAGATTTTGAGAACCAAGCACATCCATACACACTAGATGATATTTACGCTTACGCGAAAAAATTAAAGCATCAACAAGAGTCAAATCACGATTATAAAAGCTCGTTTATCGCAGTAGATGTCACTGCGAGTCCGCAGTTTGTAGAGAACTATGTATCTCTCGTTGAAAATGGATTTCATATCGTAACGGCAAATAAAATTGCAAATACACGCTCTTATGATTTTTATAAAACCCTGCGTAAATCTTTAAAACAGCACAACAAGAAGTTCTTATACGAAACAAACGTGGGAGCAGGACTGCCTATCATTGAGACTATAAAAAGTTTATACGATAGTGGTGAAGAAATACATAAGGTACGAGGCATATTTTCTGGCTCTCTTAGTTATTTGTTTAACACCTTTTCGGCAGAGAATAAGAGTTTTTCAGACATATTACTTGAGGCAGATGCGTTGGGACTCACTGAGCCAGATGCGAGAGAAGATTTATCTGGTAAAGACGTGGCACGCAAGCTCTTGATTTTAGGGAGAGAGGTAGGACTCACAAAAGAGTTTGACGATGTAAAAGTACAATCACTAGTGCCTAAAGCTTTAAATGGTACCACTACCTTACCCCAGTTTCGCGAAAGCGTAAAAACCCTTGATGCCATTTTTGAGAAAAGTAAATCCCAACTAGGAGCAAATGAAGTGTTGAGACACGTAGGTGAGCTAGATTTAAAAACACAACAACTTGAAGTAAAACTAGTGCAAGAATCTAAGCACACAGCACTGGGGCAAACGCAAGGTGCTGATGCTGTTTTTGAAATTTATACAGACTCCTACGGCGATCACCCACTAGTGATACAAGGAGCTGGCGCAGGAAAGGCAGTGACGGCAAGAGGTGTGCTGAGTGATATTTTAAAAATCACTACAAGTCTTAACTAGTTATGAGCACGGCACTTGTAAAGGCACTAAAAGAGCGTATCCTCGTGCTAGATGGTGCGATGGGAACGATGCTACAGGCATATAACTTTAGTGAAAAAGATTTTAGAGGAGAGCGCTTTAAAGATTTTCATCGGTCTGTAAAAGGTAATAATGATTTACTGTCACTTACGCAGCCTGCCGCAATTGCAGAGGTGCACCGCAAGTACTTTGAGGCGGGAGCAGATATTGTGGAGACTAACACCTTCTCGAGTACCACCATTGCAATGGCAGATTATGAGATGGAGGAGTATGTGTATGATTTGAATTACGCTTCCGCGAAAATTGCCAAAGATGTCGCTCAATCCATAACCGCAAAAGAACCTCACAAACCACGATTTGTAGCAGGAAGTATAGGCCCTACAAATAAGACTGCGAGTATGTCGCCAGATGTAAATGACCCGGGTTATCGTGCCGTAAGTTTTGAAGAACTTAGAGTTGCTTATAAGCAGCAAGTAGAAGCCTTGCTAGACGGTGGTGTGGATGTACTGCTGGTAGAAACTGTGTTTGACACGCTCAATGCAAAGGCTGCGCTTTTCGCGATAGATCAGGTAAAAGAGGAGCGAGGGGTAGACACGCCAGTAATGATTTCGGGCACCATAACAGACGCATCTGGTAGAACGCTTTCTGGGCAAACGGCAGAGGCATTTTTAATTTCGGTATCACATATTCCGTTGTTATCTGTTGGTTTTAACTGTGCGCTAGGCGCTAGTCAGCTGCAGCCACATCTAGAAGCTATAGCAAGTAAAACAGAAGTGGGTATTTCTGCACATCCTAATGCGGGATTGCCTAATGCCTTCGGGGAGTATGATGAAACACCAGAGCAAATGGCAACGCAGATTAAAAAATATATAGATAAAAACCTTGTAAATATTGTGGGTGGCTGCTGTGGCACCACACCTGCACACATTAAAGCCATTGCTCAACTAGTAGCCAATGCAACCCCTAGAAAATGTAAGCTATAATGAATGTGACTCCTAGATATATGCGACTTTCTGGCCTTGAGCCTCTAGTGATTACTCCAGAAAGTAATTTTATAAATGTAGGAGAACGTACTAATGTTGCGGGGTCAAGAAAGTTTTTGAGGCTCATAAAAGAGCGACAATTTGAAGAAGCACTATCTGTTGCAAGAGATCAAGTAGAAAACGGCGCCCAGATCATCGATATTAATATGGATGACGGTCTCATAGATGGTAAGGAGGCGATGGTTACCTTTTTAAATCTTGTGATTGCAGAGCCAGATATCGCGAGAGTGCCCATTATGATAGATAGTTCAAAATGGGAGATTATAGAAGCTGGCTTGCAGGTAGTACAAGGTAAATGTGTTGTAAACTCTATTTCTTTAAAAGAAGGTGCAGCCATTTTTATACAGCAAGCAAAGGCTATCAAACGTTATGGTGCCGCTGTGATTGTAATGGCTTTTGACGAAGTAGGTCAGGCAGATACTTATGAGCGTCGCATTGAGATTGCAAAGCGCAGCTACGAGATTTTAGTTAATGACGTAAACTTCCCGGCAGAAGACATCATATTTGATCTCAACATTTTTCCTGTGGCGACGGGTATGGATGAGCATAAACGCAATGCATTAGACTTTATAGAGAGCACGCGATGGGTAAAAAATAATTTACCTCATTGTAGTGTGAGTGGTGGTGTAAGTAATGTGTCTTTTAGTTTTAGAGGAAATAATGCCGTGCGCGAGGCGATGCACTCGGTGTTTTTGTATCACGCTATCGATGCAGGGATGAATATGGGTATCGTTAATCCCGCCTTGCTTGAGGTGTATGATGATATTCCAGTAGATTTACTAGAGCGTGTAGAAGATGTAGTACTCAATAGAAGAGATGATGCAACAGAGCGCCTGCTCACATTTGCAGAGACTGTAGGTCAAAGAGAATCTACACAAAAAGAAACCGAAGCCTGGCGAACAGAAGATGTGCAGAGCCGTATTACCAGAGCACTGGTAAAAGGAATAGACACCTATATTCTAGAAGATGTAGAAGAGGCCAGACAAGCTGTAGATGCTCCTATTAAAGTGATAGAAGGCCACTTGATGACGGGGATGAATGTGGTGGGAGACCTTTTTGGGAGTGGGAAGATGTTTTTACCTCAAGTGGTAAAATCTGCCCGAGTGATGAAAAAAGCCGTTGCTTATTTATTGCCCTACATAGAAGAAGAGAAACTGAGAAACGGTACCCAAGCCGCGAGTCAGAGTGCGGGTAAAATTGTAATGGCAACCGTAAAAGGAGATGTGCACGACATAGGTAAAAACATCGTGAGCGTTGTGCTAGCGTGCAATAATTATGAGATTATAGACTTAGGTGTGATGGTACCACCAGAAAAAATCATAGCCACCGCCCTTGCCGAAAATGCAGACATCATAGGTCTAAGTGGTTTGATTACACCTAGCCTTGATGAGATGGTTTATCTAGCCAAAGAGCTAGCAAGACAAGATATCAAAATCCCAGTTTTGATAGGTGGTGCGACCACAAGCAAGGCACACACTGCTGTAAAAATTGATACGCATTATGAGAGTGCCGTTGTGCACGTAAACGATGCCAGCAGGGCGGTAACTATTGTGGGCGATTTATTACAGAAAGATACAAGTGTTCTTTTTAAAAATAAACTGAAGGAGGAATATGCCCGCTTTCGCGAAAATTTTAACTCAAGACAACGCATTAAGGAATACGTAACGATTGAGCAGGCAAGAGCAAATAAATTAAAAATAGATTTTATAGCCGAGGATATTGTCGCTCCAAAAGAACTAGGTGTACAGGTGATTGAACATTTAGATCTCAACGAACTGGTGCCTTATATAGATTGGAGTCCATTTTTTAGGAGTTGGGATTTACACGGTAAGTACCCAGAGATTTTGACAGATGAGGTGGTAGGAAAACAAGCCAGCGAACTATTTGACGATGCACAACAAATGCTCAAAAAAATCATTACCGAAAAATGGCTCACTGCCAAAGCGACTTTTGGACTTTTTAAAGCAAATGCAAATAACCAAGATGATATTGTAGTAAATCAGGAGCGAGTAGAGGATTCGGTGGTGTTTAGAACCCTCAGGCAACAATCAAAAAAGGCAGCGGGCAAGCCCAATATTGCGCTATCAGATTTTATTGCTCCGCTAGATAGTGGATTGCAAGATTATATGGGTGCTTTTTGTGTTACAGCAGGATTTGGAACAGCCAGAAAGGCAAAAGAGTTTGAAGATGCACTAGATGATTACAGCGCTATAATGATTAAAGCACTTGCAGATAGACTCGCAGAAGCTTTTGCCGAATATCTACACAAGGAAGTACGCACAAAACACTGGGGATATGCCACCAGAGAAGCACTAGCAAATACAGATTTAATCAAAGAAAAATACCAAGGTATACGTCCAGCGCCAGGTTATCCCGCTTGTCCAGATCACCTTGAGAAAGAGACTATCTGGAAGCTCCTCAATGTAGAAAAGTCCATAGGTGTTACCCTTACCGAAAGTTTGGCAATGTGGCCGGCGGCAAGTGTGAGTGGGTATTATTTCGGGCATCCTGAGGCAAGGTATTTCGGGCTAGGTAAAATAAAAGAAGATCAAGTAAAGGACTATGCGAGCCGCAAAAATATTGCTTTCGCGAAAGCGCAAAAATGGCTCACCCCAAATATAGCAGAGTAGATTATGACAAAAGTAAGAGATCACATAGCAGAAGCAATAGCAGCGAAGAGAACCGATTTTTCTTTTGAAATCTTGCCACCTCTTAAAGGACAAAATATCAATACCATTTTTGATAATATAGATCCGCTTATGGAATTTAAGCCGCCTTTTATAGATGTAACTTATCACCGTGAGGAATACATTTATAAGGAGCGTGAGGATGGGTTGCTAGAGAAAAAGGTGGTGCGCAAGCGACCTGGTACCGTGGGTATTTGTGCTGCGATACAAAACCGCTATCAAGTAGATGCAGTACCACACGTGTTGTGCGGAGGTTTTTCAAAAGAAGATACTGAGAATTTTTTGATAGATATGGATTTTCTAGGTATTGAGAATGTAATGGCCTTACGTGGTGATGCGGTAAAGAGTGAGACTTACTACAAGCCCAATAAAAACGGAAATATCTATGCGCAGGACCTCGTAGAGCAAATTATTGATTTAAATAATGGCACCTACCTAGATGAAGATTTGCAGAACAGCGCCAAGACAGACTTTTGCATAGGTGTGGCGGGATATCCAGAAAAGCACTTGGAAGCGCCCAGTCTTGAAAGTGATATTCATTTTTTAAAGAAAAAGCTAGAAGCTGGTGCCTGTTATGTGGTGACCCAAATGTTTTTTGACAATCAGAAATACTTCGACTTTGTAGAAAAATGCAGAGCCGCAGGTATCACAAAACCTATTATACCAGGACTCAAGCCGCTGGCGACAAAGAAGCAACTCAATTTAATTCCGCAACGCTTTAGCGTAGATGTGCCAGATGCATTGGTAATGGAAGTTGTAAAAGCCAAGGACACTGCTGCCATACGCCAGATAGGGATAGAGTGGTGCATACAGCAAAGCAAGGAGTTGCAAGCTGCTGGAGTACCCGTGTTACATTATTACTCTATGGGTAAAAGTGATAATATTAGACAGATAGCAGCGGCTGTTTTTTAAAAAATTAATCTAATGGAGATACTACATTTTTTAATGCTGTTAGGTAGCGCAAGTGTGGCCGTAACTGCACATAGACCTTTTGCATATGCCTTGCTTATGCATTTCGGTATGGAATTGCCAAAAACTAGAAAAGAGCATAAGGTGAGGGTATACGCAGTCAAGTTATGGGCTAGGTATGTGATAAAGGCAGCAACTGCTGTAACAGGCGTTCAGTATCTGTGTTATCTGGTAGATCCGATCGCATCTTTTTTTATAGCAGCTGCATTGTGGGTTGTGATTTTTGGGTATGCAATATGGTTGATACCTACGCGAGTACAGCGTTATGGTAATGGCTTGCGCGAGGTGCGCCTTATGGGAATCCCAGAGGTATATGGTGCGTGTAGACTTGCGGGTTAGTTGGGTGTTCTCTTATGTGATATTACGATTTTATAACTTTAAGTGGTTTAAGAGGTTTACCATCTGCAATGATATTTACAACATAAACTCCAGGAGAATAGGATGAAATATCAAGGTTTTTTAATTGATTAATATCATATGTAGTTTTAGAGCCTATAATTTGGCCAGTCATAGATGATATTGTAACTGAAACTTTGTGAAAGGTCTCATTAAGTAAGATGTCGAAATATCCGCTAGATGTAGGGTTTGGAAAAGCAGCTCTAATTTTTTCAGGTTGTACGTTTCGTTCGTTTTCAATTCTAACACCAATGGCTTTTGCATTACAGCTAATAATTGTGTGAAATTTACAACCACCAATCACTTTTTGTTCGGTCTTTATATTTTGTGCATAAACTATAACTTCTTCCAGATTGTTATTATCTAACTTAATGTTCAAAGTGTTTGAGTGGGTCACTTTAATTTCTCTGGCAGTAAAACCCACGTGAGAGATTAATAAAGTATCATTTGTCTCTGCACTTAATGTAAAATGGCCGTTCTCGTCTGTAATACTTCCTTTCTCGGATCCTTTAATTGTAACCGTGGCAAATGCTAGAGGTGTTTCATTACCATAAATAGTTCCAGCAACGTTTACTTGGGCAATTATATTTAATATAGGTATTAGTGTGAATAGAAGTGCGATAACGGTTCTCATAACTCTTAGTGTTTTTGATTGCTCGACAAACATACTAGCCCTCTATACTTTTTTAAATTTAGAATGAGTGAAGTGGCCTTTTTAATGAGTGAAAAACCCTCTAGCGCCAAATTCTGTAATTCCGCTTTCGCGAAAGCGCAATAAAAAACAGGCTCTCTATAATAGAAAGCCTGTTGCTTATTATATACCTCGTCTCAAAGACGAAAAAAAGGTTACCTATTTCTTAGCTAAGAAAGGGTATCTGTAATTTGTAGGAGTAACAAATGTTTCCTTAATCATACGTGGGCTTACCCAACGTAGTAGGTTTAAAGCAGATCCTGCTTTGTCATTTGTTCCAGAAGCACGTGCTCCTCCAAAAGGCTGTTGCCCTACAACAGCTCCCGTAGGCTTATCATTTATGTAGAAGTTACCAGCGGCATTTTTAAGTGCTTTTGTAGCTTCTTGTATTGCATAACGATCTGTTGCTAGTATTGCTCCAGTAAGTGCATACTCACTAGTGCTGTCTACAAGCTTAAGCATCTCGCTCCAGTCTTTATCTTCATATACATAAATAGTCATCACTGGGCCAAAAAGCTCTGTGTGCATTGTTGTATAGTTAGGATCTGTAGTTACAATAACGGTAGGCTCTATAAAGTACCCTTTTTTCTTATCGTGACCTCCACCTACTATAATCTCTGCGTTTGCATCTTCTTTTGCCTGGTCAATGTATTTTGCAAGCCTATCAAAAGATCCTTCGTGTATCACGGCTGTGATAAAGTTGGTCATATCTTCTGGAGATCCCATTTTAAAAGACTTTACGTCTTCTATCACAAGCTCTTTAATTTCTTCCCAAGAAGATGCTGGTATGTACCCGCGACTTGCAGCACTACATTTTTGACCTTGGAACTCAAACGCTCCACGAGAGATGGCTGTTGCCACTTGTTTTGCTGGTGCAGTAGGGTGTGCAACGATAAAATCTTTACCACCTGTCTCACCTACAATGCGAGGGTAGGTTTTGTAGTTGTGTATGTTTTCTCCTATCTTTTTCCACACATCTTTAAATACGTGTGTAGATCCTGTAAAGTGTAATCCAGAAAAATCTGGGCTTGCAAGTACAGTATCTGTAATCATTACTGGATCACCGTGTACCACTTGAATCACACCATCTGGCACACCTGCCTCACGGAAGATGTCAAGTATAACCTTTGCAGAAAGCATCTGGCTGTCTGAAGGTTTCCATACTACTACATTACCCATAAGTGCACAAGCAGCAGGAAGGTTTGCCGCGATGGCAGTAAAGTTAAAAGGGGTAATCGCATAGATAAATCCTTCTAGCGGACGGTATTCTAGTCTATTCCAAGCTCCAGAGGTAGACTCTGGCTGCTCGTTATAGATATCTGTCATAAACTGCACGTTAAAACGTAAGAAGTCTATAAGCTCACAAGCAGCATCAATCTCTGCTTGATAAATCGTTTTAGACTGGTTAATCATTGTTGCAGCATTAATCTTTGCGCGGTAAGGCCCAGCGATAAGCTCTGCAGCTTTTAAGAAAATACCAGCACGTTGCTCCCAAGGAAGCTCTGCCCACTCCGTACGAGCCTCAAGTGCCCCAGCGATAGCCTGGTCAATGTGTGTTTTTTCGGCAAGGTGAAACTCACCTACCACCTTCTTGTGATCGTGCGGTGGCGTGATAGGTTGTGTATTTTTAGTACGCACCTCTTTACCGTTTATGTACATAGGTACTTCGGTATGTGCGTTAAATAACTCTTTATAAGCTGCGGCAACGGCCTCGCGTTCTGGAGATCCTGGTGCATACGATTTTACCTCTTCGTTTACAGCGATTGGAACTTGAAAAAATCCTTTTCCCATAGTGGTGTTTGGTTTTAATTTTTTGGTAGTGCAAAAGTACAAATTCTATTGCGATAGCTCAGCGGTTTGGCAATACTGTAACAGTTGGGGTTTTTTACGCTTTCGCGAAAGTAAAATAGAATACAATCATATCTAGATTTGTGAAGATCACATTTTAATGTAAGTGAGACAATGGTAGACAGTCACACTACAAAATAATCGGTATGGAAACCGCAAGTGTAGGCTTTTTCGTAAGTTGCAAACAGAACTTACGACCTATAAAGAATGTGTACAGTTACTTATATACCTAAAAAAGATAACACTTTTATCCTAACGTCTAATCGTGACGAGGCTTATGGAAGAACCACACTTGCGCCTAGCTTTTATGATATAGATGGGGTAAAAATGCTGTTTCCAAAAGATGCCGTAGCCGGTGGATCGTGGATAGGAGTTTCAGAAAAAAATACAATGATTTGCCTTCTTAATGGAGGATTTGAAAATCATATAAAGGTTGAGGATTATAAGATGAGTAGAGGCGTAGTGGTAAAAGAACTACTTAAGTCTGATGATTTAACGACTTCTATAAATGATTTTGACTATAAGGGAATTGAGCCCTTCACCATTATCGCTATAGATTGGAACACTGGTCTCAAGGCAACAGAACTGGTTTGGGATGGTTTGAAGGCGCATATAAGCGAACTAGATGATTTACCAAAAATATGGTCTTCTTCTACCTTATATACTGCAAAGATGAAGGAGAAGCGTAAAAAGTGGTTTAAAACATTTGCTCAAAATACTGACTGGAGTAGTGAGCAATTATCAAGTTTTCATACCACAGCTGGTGAGGGAGATGAAAAGGTAGATCTTAAAATGAATCGTGGTAAACTAGGTACCGTAAGTGTAACCCAAGTAGAAAAGACTAAGGAAGATTGTATAATGACCTACCGCGATTTGCAAAAGGATGAGGTGCACATTACTAACTTTGATGCAGTCGCTGTTTGAAAAATACGGGTAAAATAATAGTGCTTGCTTTTCCAGATACTTTTGTAAAAATGTCTGATGAGCTTATGTGTAAAATATTACCACTAGTAGGCTTAGGCACACGCACACATATTAAAGCAGGTCACGCTGCGCTGGTTCTTATAGAAAGTGAAACGGGAGTGGCTCAGTACTTTGATTTTGGCAGGTATATTACTCCTCCAGGCAAGGGGAGAGTGCGTGGGGCTCTTACAGATGTAGAGCTTGTTGTGCCCGTAAAAGCTCAGATAAAAAATCATAAATTAATTAATCTTAATGAGCTTTTGCTATGGCTAGAAGCGCATCCAGAAAAAACACACGGGGAGGGGCGTCTTGTTGCATCCTTATGTGATACGGTAGATTATGATAAGGCTCTCTCATATATAATGGGTCTTCAAGGGCAAGGGAGCATTCCTTACAAAGCCTTTGGGAAAGTGGGAAGCAACTGTGCAAGATTTGTAACAGATACGATACTGGCTAGTACAAATAACAACTCTATAATAAAATACCTTAAGCGCAATAAGAAATTTACTCCCAGCACCGTGGGTAATGTAGAGCGTAGTGCATCACAAGAAGGGGTGTATGAGATATATAATGGGTGTATAAAACCATACACATCTACAGCCTTAAAAGAAAACCTCACAAACTTCTTTGACCGAAAGGTTCCTGAGGTTCTTAATCAAGATGGGATGAGTGTTGAGGTGCCAGAAGGAGCTACTTTTCTAGATGGTACGGGTAGTGGAGCTTACTTTTATTTAGAAGTCCAGGGTGATAAGACTAAGGCATTAGTAAAAAGATATACAGAGCGTGGAGTGCAAGACTTTTGTGGCACTACACAATTGCCAGAAGGGTTTGATGCGACACAACCTTATAAATTTGTTTATGATAGTAACTGTTCATACTGTACAATACAACAGGGAGAAGAGATTTTTCGCCTTGAGCTTACAGAGCAAAGGGTAGCTAGTTTAATGCAAAAGGTGCGCTCAGCTTAAAGGCAGGTATTTTTACTCTGAATTTTTTTGTAGTTGTAAAGTTTACCATCTGGTAATGCCCCTCCATAGAGCCAAAGGGAGATGTAAGTAAGCAACCAGAACTATAGGTGTGGCTTTCGCCAGGTTTTAAAACAGGTTTTTTACCTATCACGCCCTCGCCGTTTACGACTTCGGGAGTGTTAAGAGCGTCTTGTATTTTCCAGTGACGTGCCATAAGTTGTACGCTATCTTTACTCTGGTTGTCTATGGTTACTTTGTAGCCAAAGGCGAAGTGCATTTTATAGTTTTTATAAAACGTGCCTTCAAAGGTAGTCTCTACCGAAATCTTTATGCCTCTAGTTACTTGTTGTACCATTTTAAAATAAAAATGCGGTAATCGCAAAAAAGATTACTGCAAATAATGTCGCTCCTAAATAGAATACTATGTTTAAAAATACAAATTTTAGAATTGTCCACCTGCGTTTTTGTTTATAAAAATTACGCAACGCCTTGTAAAAGTAAAATGGACCCACAAGAATGAGTAATAGAGATGCAACTATTTCATCTCCAATAAGTAGGTCTGGAATAATTGCAATAAGCAATACTAAAAACACCCAGCTGAATATGTGAAATATGAAGACTAAGTGCTCCATATAATTAAACTTCTTCTTTGAATAAATTAGCCATAAGAAAAGCGCAAAAATAGGTGCAAAAAAGAATAAGAAAAATGGAATCTTAGAAGCTAGAAATCTTAAAAAACGAGCTGGATTATCTTTAACGCGCTTTATATCCTCATTCTTGCTATATAAAAACAAGTTAGTTCTGGTCTTACTATATTTTAAGCTATCTAGAGCTTCTTGTGGGTCACTTATGTCTGTGTATTCATAAAAGTCGTAAAATATCTCGCCTTTTGTAAATATGTTCTCAAGATAGATCCCGTTTATGGAGCTTTCGGCTCTTGTGTCATAAGGTACTTTTACGATGGAGTCTTTTTTTGCTTCTTGTGCTTGTTTTCTCTCTTTTAGCTTTTTTACACTCTTCTCTACAGTGTTGTTTATTTTTTCTTCAAGGAGTTGTGCTTCTTCATTGTTGAGGTTTTGAAGCTCGTTGAGATCAATGTCTTTTGTGATTTCTTTTATGGAGTCTATATCATCTTTGGCTTGGTCTACATTGAGTTGCACGACACCTTCATCTGTAAAATCTAAGTCATTATTACCATTTATAAAACCTATGATTGCGAGTAATATAAAATAAGAAATGGACGCACTCAGAAAAAACCGAAAGGGGTTTGCATATTTGAGGCGCTTCCCTTCTACATAATACCTTGTGATGGTTCCTGGTTTAAAAAGTAGATCTTTAACGGTGTATCTAAAACGGGAGTCATAAGTAAACACACTCAGTACAAACTCATTAAAGAAGTCTTTTATAGTGAGCCGTTTTGTCGTGTTAATTTGCCCGCAGTATGCACAATAACGATCGGTAAGGTCTAGCGGGTGCCCGCAGTTAAGGCACTCAACGCCACGATATTTCATCGCCTTACGTGAGTTAGATTTTACAGGTGTTTCCTTCATCCCTGTAAATATATGATTTTAGTGAATACGCTTTCGCGAAAGCGTAAAAATCTAATTTGTTATTTGTGAAGAATTAGTTTGACCTAAGCCTACCAGCTCATCAAAACGTCCTCCAGGCTTACGGTAATACACTAGTATTTGATAGTTGTTTTCTGTTTGCCAGAAGTTACCGTCTAGACTATTCTTATAATCTATGCTTCCATCTTTGTTTACTAGCACATAATTGTAATTATAAAAACCTTGTTTAAGTAAGTACGGTAGCTCGTATCTTCTAGTGCGGGTGTTCCACTCCAGTTTTGTGCTATTGTCTATTACATAGTTATTAAAGTTTCCATAAAGATGTATAGACTGCTCATCGAGAAGTTTAGGGTGTCTCAAAGAGAAGTGTATCCATACATACTCTGCCTCGGTAAGAGGTGTGCGACCTTGTAGGGTGTTTATGAGAAAGTTTCCGTTTATATCTGGATTGTAGGTGTAGGGTTGGTCATACCTAGCTGGATTTGAGTATAGGTAATTGTGATACAGGCTCTTGAGCTCTATGCTTTTTATGGCAAAAGTAGCGGCACGCACATCTTTGTTTTCAAAGTTAAAAAACTCATTGCCAGCCCAGAAAGCCGTCTCTTGATCATATCTATACTCGAGTCTGTTACCTATATTATATTGAGGCTCTATGCCTGTAATGGCTGTTTTGAGGTTGTTGTTTTGTATTAAAACTGTGTGAAGATTTTGTTTTGGGTTTATAATAACTTCATCTCCAGAGTCTATAAAAAATCGCAGTACTTGTTTTGTGTTGATGTATTGTAAATCTCTTGACCTTTTTACTTGAGCACCCACATTAAATTGGGGTGAGAATATCATAAACTTACGTGAGAAAACGAGCTCACCTTCTTCATCGTAAATGCTAAGGAGGTAATTACCTGTTTTCGTGAGGCGCTTAGTCATCTGGTTAGGTATAGATAACTCATAGTGCGTGTATAACTGGAGCGTTGCAACCGAGTTTTCAAAATTGAGGATGCGCACATTATCCATCCCGTCCATATACTCAGATCTAGCAAGGCTACTCTCTGTCCAGTCTGCATTGTGATGCGTGATTTTATAAAAGTAATCACGCTCATCTCCATAAATATCGTCAAAAGACAGCGACAACCTGCTACCTAGTTGTAGTATGGGTAAAGATGTTCCAGATGTGCTGGTAGCGTTAAATTGTACCGTTTTAATAAAAGGAGGTTCTGGTACTTCTTGTGCTACCTGTGCAAAGGTGGTAAACGTTGCAAATAGTAAGAAAAGCGTAAAATAATTTTTCATAATGGATCGATGGTTGCCAAATATAAACAAATTTGATGCCGAGATATTGCGTTGAGGTGTGGGTGATGTGATGGGGCACTGTGTTTTTTACGCTTTCGCAAAAGCGTATTTACAATTTTAGAAATTGAAGAAGTTGTAAGGTAATAATTGAATTTTAAAGTACTTAATATTAGTTTGTAATGAAAATGAACCACGAGTAGCGGTGCCTACTTGAAGTCGTTATGAATTTTGTGGAGCGTCTAAGTATAGATTTCTTAAAAAAGTGGCTGTTTATTAAACAGATTGATAAACTCTTATTTAGAAATGTTATAAATAATACTTTCACTTTTTCTAGCTCGGAAAAATGAGACGTATTTTGTAAATTTGCGCACCTCAATTTTAGAGGATTTTAGATAACATAAATCTACTGACATATGTCAAAAGACATCAGAATCAAAAAAGGTCTTGATATCCGATTAGTAGGCGAAGCAGAAAAGACAATTTCTGAAGGGCCTAGATCGCGTACCATTACTATTAGGCCTTCAGATTTTCATCTCGTGACTCCTAAAATGGTCCTTAAAGAAGGAGCTAGCCTTAAGGCTGGAGACGAGATTTTCTACTCAAAGTCTCAAGAAGAAATCAAATTTGTATCTCCAGTTGCTGGAACAATTACAGAAATCAAGCGTGGCGCTCGCCGTGTGATTACTGATATTGTGATTGAAGCAGATTATGCTGGTGCTACTCGTGATCTTGGAGCGTTGAGTCCAACTGCAGATGCTGCTACTGTAAAAGCAAGATTGCTTGAAGGTGGTGTGTGGCCGTTTATAAAACAACGTCCTTATGATGTGGTTGCAAACCCAACAGTATCTCCAAAAGCAATTTTTATATCTGGTGTAAACACTGGACCACTTGCTGCAGATCTTGATTTTGTACTAGCAGGTAAAGAAGCAGCGCTGCAGGCAGCAGTTACAGCATTAGGAAAACTTACAGAAGGTGGTGTACACGTATCTATAAGTTCTAGTGCATCTGTATTTGCAAGCCTTACAGGTGTTACAACATATACAGTAAAAGGACCACACCCAGCTGGTAATGTGGGAACCTTAATAAATAAAACAAGTCCTATTAACAAAGGTGAGACAGCCTGGACGGTTGCAGCACAAGATCTTGTTGTTATAGGAGAGTTGTTACTTACAGGTAAGTTTAACGCACAACGTGTGATATCGGTTTCTGGGTCTTCTATAAAAGCGCCTAAGTATTACCGTACAATCATAGGTGCAGAGGTATCTACATTTGCATATGATGCTGGAGTAGACGGTGATAATAATCGTTTTATCTCTGGTAACGTGTTAACAGGTGCTAAAGTTAAGCCAGACGGAGCGCTTGGGTTTTATGCAACAGAGTTTGTAGTAATACCAGAGGGTGATGATTATGAATTCTTCGGGTGGAATAAGCCTGTTTTTGATAAAATCTCTCCATCTAGAGCGCTTACTTTTTCTTGGTTACAGCCTAAAAAGAAATATGATCTTGATACAAATACAAACGGTGAGCACCGTGCATTTGTAGTAACTGGAAATTATGAAGAGGTTTTTCCTCTAGATATTTACCCTATGCAAATCCTTAAGGCTTGTATGGTAGAAGATCTAGACGAGATGGAGGCTTTAGGAATGTATGAGGTGGCTCCAGAAGATTTTGCACTTACAGAATTTATGTGTGTGTCTAAGCAGCCACACCAAGAGATCATTCGTAAGGGATTAGATGTTATGTATAAAGAAATAGGATAAGTTATGGGAATGAAAGAAAGTTTACATAAGCTTAAAATGAAGTATGAAGGGAAGAAGATGGCTCCGGCTTTCAACGCGCTTCACACTTTTTTATACGCTCCAAACGAGACTACACACAGTGGTGGTCACATAAGAGCGGTAGATGATTTAAAACGTACAATGAACACGGTAATCATAGCATTGATTCCTTGTTTGTTATTTGGAATATTTAATGCTGGTTACCAGCATTATCTCGCAACAGGAGAGATTGAAGCAGCTCAAGGATTCTTTAGTACTAACTTCTGGAATCTAGACAACTTCTCTATAGGAGCTTGGACAGTACTTCCTTTAGTAATTGTTTCTTACGGTGTAGGATTACTTGTAGAATTTATTTTTGCTGTAATAAAAGGACACGAGGTAGAGGAAGGTTACTTAGTAACTGGAATGCTTGTGCCACTTATTGTACCTGTAGATATTCCGTTATGGATGCTTGCAGTAGCAGTTGTTTTTGGTGTAGTAATAGGTAAAGAAGTTTTTGGAGGTACAGGAATGAATATATTAAACCCAGCGCTTACTATACGTGCTTTCTTATTCTTTGCATACCCAACGTGGATGTCTGGAGATAAGGTGTGGGTACACGAAGCAGTAGAGAGAGCAGGAACACCAGATGCTATATCTGGAGAAACTATCTTAGGTAGTTATGCTCAAAATGCAGCAACGATTAATTATGACTACACAGATATGTTCTTAGGATTTATTCCTGGATCTGTAGGGGAGACTTCTAAAATACTCATTATAGTAGGGGCCTTATTCTTAATCTTTACAAAGATAGGTAGCTGGAGAATCATACTTTCTACTATAGTAGGAGCACTAGCAATGGGACTTATCTTTAATGGAGTTGTAGATGCAGGATGGATAGATGATACTAGTAAGTTTTATGGCTTAATGAGTGTTCCTTTCTGGCAACACCTTATAATAGGTAGTATTTTATTTGGAGCAGTATATATGGCAACAGACCCGGTAACTGCATCACAAACTAATAAAGGGAAATACATTTACGGTTTCTTAATAGGTTTTATATCTATTATGATACGTGTATTTAACCCGGCATACCCAGAAGGAGTATTCCTAGCGATCTTATTAATGAACGTATTTGCTCCTACAATTGATCACTACGTGGTACAAGGGAATGTGAAGAGAAGAATGAAGCGTCTTAAACTTAAAACAGCATAACGATGGCAAAGACAGACGGAAACGGATATACAATTCTCTTTGCGACTATTATGGTAGTCGTAGTAGGAGGAGTTCTAGCAGGACTTGCACAAGGTCTTAAGCCTGCTATTAAAGAAAATGAGCGCTTTGAAAAGCAGCAGAACATTCTTTATGCAATGGGCGTAAATGAGAATGTAGAAGGTGATGGAGGTGTAAACTTCATCCCTACAGATAAGGTAGAAGCAGAGTACGATAAGTACATTAAAGAAGCTTACATCATCCAGAATGGTAAAGTGACTCAAAGTGATGAGGCATTTACTGTAGATATGAAGAAGCAAAGCAAGTTGCCTAAAAATGAGCGCAAGATGCCTCTTTTTGTAGGTGAACGTGATGGTAAACAATTTTTTGTTGTGCCTATGTACGGTAAGGGACTTTGGGATGCCATCTGGGGATATGTAGCGCTAGATAAAGATCTAGTAGTACAAGGTGTATTTTTTGATCACAAAGGTGAGACTCCTGGTCTAGGTGCAAACATTAAAGAGCGTTACTTTATGGACGACTTTACTGGTGAGCAGATTATGTCAGACACTCAGTACTCAGGTATCACAGTTGCAAAAGGTAACAATGATCCAAAAAATGAACGTAAGGACGATAATAAAGTAGATGCTCTAGCAGGTGCAACGATCACTGGTGACGGTGTGAGTGCAATGATTAAAAGCACACTTAAGAGCTACGTTCCAGTAATTAAAGATTTTAAAACCAAAGCATAATGGCGATACTATCAAAAAAAGATCAACGACTCATTCTTGATCCATTAGCAGATGATAACCCAATTACTATTCAAGTATTAGGTATCTGTTCGGCACTAGCAATTACTGCTCAGCTTAAAGCGTCTATCGTAATGGCAGTATCTGTACTTTTTGTACTAGGTATTGGTAACGTAGTGATATCGCTTATGCGTAACATCATACCATCAAAAATTAGAATTATTGTACAACTTATCGTTGTGGCAACACTTGTAATTGTAGTAGACCAGACGCTCAAGGCATTTGCTTATGAGCTTAGTAAAGAGCTTTCAGTTTTTGTAGGTCTTATTATTACAAACTGTATCATTATGGGACGTTTTGAGGCTTTTGCTTTAGGTAACGGTCCATACAGATCATTTTTAGACGGGATAGGTAACGCACTTGGTTATGGTGTGATCTTAATCATAGTAGGTTTCTTTAGAGAGCTATTAGGTTCAGGAACGCTTCTAGGTATTAAAGTACTAGGAGATCCTATAGAAAAAACAGGATTATACAGCATAGGCTACGAGAATAACGGTTTTATGTTACTATCACCTATGGCACTTATCGTAGTTGGACTCATTATCTGGGTACAGCGTAGCAAGAACCCTGCACTCGTAGAAGAGAACTAGAAAATGAATTATCACGCTTTCGCGAAAGCGTAAACCTATAAAATCAAAGATATGTTAGAGCATATTGAATTATTTTTCAAATCGATTTTCATAGACAATATGGTATTTGCCACCTTCTTAGGAATGTGTTCTTACCTAGCCGTGTCTAAAAAAGTGTCAACCGCTGTTGGTCTTGGTGCTGCTGTCATATTTGTACTAGCAGTAACAGTGCCTATAAACTGGCTACTTGACCAGTATATTCTTCGTGATGGCGCACTAGCGTGGTTAGGACCAGAGTATGCAGATTATGACTTAAGTTTCCTATCATTCATATTATTTATCGCAACTATTGCAACAATGGTACAACTGGTAGAGATTGTAGTAGAGAAGTTCTCTCCGTCATTATATAACTCACTTGGTATTTTCTTACCACTTATTGCAGTAAACTGTGCCATCTTAGGAGGGTCACTATTTATGCAATCTAGAGATATCCAAACGCTAGGTCTTGCCTTTAACTACGGTATATCTTCAGGTATAGGTTGGTTCCTTGCAATTCTTGCAATTGCAGCGATACGTGAGAAAATACGTTACTCAAATGTTCCTGCTCCATTAAGAGGTCTTGGTATTACTTTTATCATTACAGGTCTTATGGCAATAGGTTTTATGAGTTTTGGAGGAATGCTTACTGGTGGTGACGAAGAAGAAGCTGCACCAGCTACCGAAGCTGCTCAAATAGAGTTACAAGAAGAAAATACGCAACCCGTAGCTATGATCGAGGTTGAAATTGCTAACGAAAAAGAAAACTAATTATGTTACTAGCTGCATCAATGTCTGGCGTTGTTATCGCCACAATCGCTGCCTTTTTAGTGCTTACGTTAATCCTTGTGGGCTTATTGCTTTTTACTAAGCAAAAGTTATCTCCATCAGGACCTGTAACAATTACTATAAATGGTGAAAAAGAAGTTGAAGTTGCCTCTGGAGGTACGCTCTTATCAACTCTTGGAAACAATAAAATATTTTTACCATCTGCCTGTGGAGGTGGAGGTACTTGTATACAATGTGAGTGTCACGTTCTTGAAGGAGGTGGAGAAGCATTACCTACAGAAACACCACACTTCTCTCGTAAGGAGCTTGCTCACGGAGCACGTCTTGCTTGTCAAGTAAAGGTGAAGCAAAATATGAATATCACAATTCCAGAAGAAGTTTTTGGAATTAAAAAATGGGATGCAACAGTTGTACGTAACTATAACGTAGCATCATTCATTAAAGAATTTGTAGTTGAGATACCAGAAGATATGGGGTATAAAGCTGGAGGATATATCCAGATTGAAATCCCTGAGTGTACGATTAACTATAAGGATATAGATATCACGGCTCACCCAGAGGAGCACGAAACACCAGATAAGTTTCAAGCAGAGTGGGATAAGTTTGGTCTATGGCCACTTACAATGAAAAATAATGAGACTGTAGAGCGTGCATACTCTATGGCTTCTTTCCCAGCAGAGGGACGCGAGATTATGCTTAACGTGCGTATTGCTACGCCGCCGTGGGATCGTGCTAAAAACCAATGGATGGATGTAAACCCTGGGGTTGCATCATCATACATATTTGCACAAAAGCCAGGTGATAAAGTAGTAATCTCTGGGCCTTATGGAGAATTCTTCATAAATGAATCTGAAGCAGAAATGCTTTACGTAGGAGGAGGAGCAGGAATGGCACCTATGCGTTCACACCTGTATCATCTTTTCAAAACCCTTAAGACGGGACGTACGGTTACTTACTGGTATGGAGGACGTTCTAAGCGTGAGTTATTCTACTTAGAGCACTTCCGTGAGTTAGAGAGAGAATTCCCTAACTTTAAATTCTATCTAGCGCTTTCTGAGCCTATGGAAGAAGATAACTGGAAAGTAAAAGACTCTACAGATGGAGAAGGAGACGGTTTTGTAGGTTTCATTCACCAAGTAGTAATAGACCAGTATTTAAGCAAGCACGAGTCACCAGAAGATATCGAACTTTATTTCTGTGGTCCTCCACTTATGAACAACGCTGTTCAGAAAATGGGAGAAGATTATGGAATTCCAGATGAGAACATCCGTTTTGATGACTTTGGAGGATAGTATATAATTTCGCTTTCGCGAAAACCTAAAAACCCGATACAGCAATGTATCGGGTTTTTTTATACCCTTTCGCGAAAGCGTACATATCTATTATCATTTTAAAATTACCGTTGCTATACTCAAAACTACCGTTCGTGTAGTGGCTATTTTACACCTTATGTAACTGGTTCATATTTGCATCATTATTAACAACAACTTTTAATTATGAAAGCATTTATGAAAACCGTCGTACTACTCGTAGTATTCGCTTGCACTTGGGGGAGTGTAGCGCAGACACATCCTGACCACAATTACTGGCAGTTGAGTCCCCGAGTAGGATATGATTTTCCTACATATGATAATGATACTCCTTTTATAGATTATCAAGGAGGTATTGAACTGGGTCTCTCTGTAGACTATTACTGGAGATGGTTTGGTATAGGGCTAGATCTTGATTACATTAAAAACAGTCCAGAGAGCACGTTTCCTATAGATAATCTTATAGATATCTCAGGAACAACACTTACAGATTTCTCTTTGAGAGAGGAGGGTATTACTAGACTCTTTTATGGTATAGGACCTAACTTTCAGTATGTGTCACCCAGTAATAAGTTTAAAGCAGAGCTAAACCTTAGAGGTGGTCTTGCTAGTATAAAAGGCGGACTGACTGAGTTGAGAGAGAACACAGTTATTAATGATCGATTAAACTTTCACGCAGGTTATGATGAGGGTAGTGTTCTTACGGGTAAAGCCCAACTGAGATTTACCTATTTCTTTAATCAAACTTTTGGCATACACGCAGGAGCTTACTATATGAGACATTTTGGTGTACAAGAGAGTCTTGATGGTGGTGTGGCTGCTAGATATTATGATGCTACTATTTCAGAGCAGGGTAGCAGTCTCACTGGTGATATTTACACGCGAGCAGAGGCTTGTGAACACGATATATCATCTGTGGGGGTATATGCAGGGGTAACTATAAAGTTAAAATCTAAGCACGATAATAAGTGTTGTACTACTTGTGAGAAGTACTCGCTAGCGGTGACAGCTCGTGATAAGTTTTCAAGACAAGTGCTGCCTGATACTGATGTTGCTTTGCGTGATACTGCAGGTAATATAGTGCAAACGGGAACTACAAATACATTTGGTATAGTAGTTTTTAATGACATAGCAAAAGATGATTATGTTATAGATGGTCAACTTTATGAGGTGGGTCTAACTACTAACAATGCAGGTGCCTCTGAGTTTAAAGAAGGACAGACCCTACAAAAGGAGATTCTTTATGAAGACGAGAACTTTATTCTTCAAGGTAAAGCCGTTATCTGTAATACTGCAACTGGACTACCTGGTGTAGATGTCATTATAAAAAACCTCACAGCTGCAGAACAAAAAAGTACAATCACAGATGAGAATGGTACCTACATATTACATATAGGGCAACGTGGCTCTTATGAGTTGAGAGGTAAGAAAGATAAATATTTTTCTCAAACGGTTACAATAAACCCTGCCGAGTATGACAGAAGTACAACACTCTTTGTAAAACTTGAAATCTGTCTAGAAGAAGCAGAGTGTGGTAAAGCCATTACACTTAATAATATTTTATATGATCTGGATAAATATGATATACGTCCAGATGCACGACCAGAGCTTAATAGACTTGCACAGTTTATGAAAGATAATCCTGGTATACGTGTAGAGGTAAGCTCGCATACAGATTCTAGAGCGTCAGACTCTTATAATCAAACGCTATCTCAAAACAGAGCAAATGCCGCTGTAGACTATGTAGTCTCGCAAGGCGTAAGCCGAAGTAAAATCACAGGTAAGGGATACGGTGAGTCAAGATTACTTAATGAGTGTGCAGATGGTGTTTCTTGTAGTGAGACAAAACACCAAATAAACAGACGCACAGAAATGAAAGTAATCTGTAATTAAAATTAAGTGTTAGCCAAAGGGACTGCTCTATCACAACAATCATTGTTGAACTATGATCTGATAAGGTGTTGATAATTAGCTTAGATAAAGCGGTCCTTTTTTAAATCTAAATATAAAATGAAAACAATATATAAAATAACAATAATGATGTCACTAGCCATTCTAGGAGTGAGCTGTAGTGATGATGAGTGTGGGTATGAAGTGACTCAAAGTATAGATTGCCCGAGCTTAGGGCTTAATATAGGAGACGCTTGTTCTGTAAATAGCGATGGGGTTTCTAATGGGACTGTAAATGAGTTTTGTGAGTGTATTCCAGACTTCACTTTAATTTCTGAATGCCCTGGATTTTTTAAAAATGGTGACTTTGAAATTACAACAGGAGACCCTAATACTGTAATTGATAATGATATTGACTTAGCAACTGGCTGGGGTCCATTATGGCAATCTGGAAGTCTCGCAGACCTATTTGACGATACAACAACAAATTATGGTGGTGGATGTTTTGTAGGGCCTACTCCACAATCTGGAGTTTTTGCAGGTATGTGGGTTGAGAATAATAGCAATGCAGATGCTAGTGCTACATTTAGAGAAGGTTTTTTTAATCAACTAAATGCTGTTATAAGTCCCAATACTGGGACTTATACACTCAGTTTTGATTATGCAAATATGAGTCAACCTTGTGCAACCTCAAATGACATCAAGGTAGGGGTTTATGGAGTTAATTATGATACAAGTACACCGCTACCTGCAAACCCTACTGGAGTAGGAGCACCGTCTAATCTAGATTTGTTTGGTTCTTCAAACACGGTTTACCTTGGTGAGATAACCATCACATCTGGTACTACAAATGTGTACACGAGTGTGTCATTTTCATTAGATACAAATACGTTACCAATGCCAGCAGCCGGATTCAACCATATTATGATATCAAATTCTCATTTACCATTTGAGGACTTTGGAAGAATGTTCGTTGGGTTTGATAACTTCTGTCTAATCAATTAATAATATAAGCCCTTAGAGTTATAGAGCTCTAGGGGCTTAAATTTTAACTAGTAATATTTAGCTATATTTAAGCATAACTAACCATTCTAATTATGAAAACATTCAAACAATTAGCAGTTCTTGCTGTACTATCTGCTTTGTTAATCTCTTGCTGTGACTGTCCGAGCGGCGCTCCAGACCCTCAACATATAATAAGTGAAAACGACGCATATCAATTGCAACAAACTTATTTTAATAACCAGCATAAGTATATTACCATAGGTGTAGAAGGTCAATATCAAAACGGAGAGCCAGATAATGTGGGTGTCATTGTTAAGGATATTGATGATTTACAAAAATATTTGATTAATATAAAAAAAGAAGCCATTGCACAGGGAAAACAAAATCCTGGAGCAGTGATATACTTTGGAGCAAAGAATGATGAAAACAATGTCCCAAGGTCAACTGTTTTTTTTCAAGCGATGCACGCAACTCCAGATCCTGATAGTGAGGATCCAGATTTTCCTGATACTGATGATTATAAGAAATTCTCATATCCACACGCTTTTTATGATAAGTTAGACCCTATGGGTAAAAAACCAGGTGATGCGCAACCTGTTGAAGGAGGTTCTAATTAGTATATTTAAAATAGCAAATTAATGATGAGTGATATTTTGTTAATTGTGACAAAGCTTGTTTTGTTCTTATCTGCAATCATATCTTTTTGGCGTTGGAAGGAGCTTAAGCTAGGAAATCTGATTTACTTTCCATTTTATATGTTATTTGTGGTTTTAATTGAAGTTTGCTCTCATTTCAATGGGATAAGCAGTATTGATAAACTATTGTACACCTTATTTGACATAGTTACATATCTATTTTTTATAAGTTGGTTTTATAAAATTCTTAGCAAGAATAAACTTGTCGTTTTATTAGGTGTATGCTATGTTATTTCATTAATTTTTAGCTTGATACTTGAGGATATAACTGGAGAGTTAAAGATTCAGTCTACAGTTGGAACGATGATAATGTTTTTACTTTCCATTTTGTTTTATACCTCTCTTATAAAATCAAATCAATTAATAGATTTTATTAGGTTACCAGCTTTTTGGATTGTCACTGGTATATTAATTTTTACTTTAGGTTATTTACCTATTACATTCAGTCTTACTAAAGATTTTTTACCTAGTCGTAACGTGGTCTACCTTATTCTGGTAGTAGTTAATGTTCTTTTGTATGGCTTTTTTTCAATAGCATTTTTATGTCCTCAGAAAAGATAGATTCTGTTTTACTAATTTCAGTGTTCTCCATTTTAGCAATTATTGGTGCGCTCATTTTTATTTTTACAGTATTTATAAAGCAGAGAAATAAACTGGTTAAAGAAAAGTATGAGAATCAGATTATGAGTGAGCGACAACAACACGCCCTAGAACTCCAAGCGCTACGATCACAAATGAATCCGCATTTTGTACATAATTCTCTCAATGCAATTCAATATTATATACAGCGCAATGAGGTAGAGCTGTCTGAGATTTATTTGACTAAGTTTTCAAAATTAATACGGTCGTTTTTTACGCTTTCGCGAAAGCGTCATATTACCATAGCGCAAGAGATGTCCTTATTAGAAAATTATCTCTCTATTGAGCAATTACGATTTGAGGACAAGCTTAACTATAGCATCACAAAAGATACCGAGCTTGATGAAGAAGATATTATACCCACAATGTTGTTGCAACCTATAGTTGAAAATGCTGTAAATCACGGTATTTTTCACAAAGCCACTACTGGCACAATAGCGATTCATTTTGGCTACGTGAGTGAAGACTCTTTTAAAGTCACTATAATAGATGATGGTATAGGACTGGTAAAGTCTAAAGCAATATTTGATAACAGCGGCAAAGAACTTAATAACAGGTCGTCTAGCGTATTGCAAGATCGTCTCAAGCTATTAGAATACAGTAATACTTGGAAAGTGAGCTACACACTAGAAGATAGAGAAGATACAGAGGGGGCGATAGCTACTTTAATTTTTAAACCCATAGAAGATGAATATACGAGCATACCTAGTAGATGATGAGCGCAAGGCGCTTGCTATCTTACGTTCTAAGTTAGAGAGGTATTGTCCGCAATTGACTATTGTGGGGGAGAGTCAAAGCCCCAAAAATGCCATTACAGAAATACAAGAGTTACAGCCTGACGTGATATTTTTAGATATCTCAATGCCGGAGATGACAGGTTTTGATATGCTCAAGTCTATTCCTAATCCCGCATTTGAAATCATTTTTGTAACTGCTTATGATGAGTATGCCATCGAGGCAATACGCCATTGTGCTATAGGCTACATAGTAAAACCAGCAGATAAGGATGATCTTATCACGGCGGTCCACAAGGCTATTCAAAACGTAGAGCATAAGGATTCTTTGGCCAAAAACAAGCAGCTTATCGCAAATCTAGGAGTTCAAAATTTTCAAAAAAAGAAGATCGTAGTGCCCACTCAAAAAGGCCTAGAGTTTATCCCTATCCCATCCATCATACGTTGTGAAGGAGTAGATGGCTATACAAAGCTCTATTTAGAAGAAGGTAAAACTATGTTGAGCTCTAATAGTATAGGCCACTTTGTAAAGATGTTAGATAAAACAACGTTTTATCAAGTACATAAGTCGCACCTTATCAATTTAGATCATATCATTGCTTACCTCAATGAGGGGTACGTCCAACTTACAGAGAATAATAAGGTGCCTGTATCCCGTAACAAGCGCAGTGATTTTTTAAATAACTTTAAAAGTAAGTAGTCTCTATAGTCTTAATAATAAGAGCAAATGTGTAAAGTAAGAACTGCAATAATTATCTTTGTAATATGGCAGAACTTCTTACAGAACAAGAGCTTCATAACCTTGCGATGAATATCGTAGGAGAAGATTTAAAGAGTCAAGGCTTTGAGTTTATGGCAGTAAATTCTAAGCTTAAAAAGGACCCGCAGTTTGTGGCTCTAAAGGATAAAAAATTACATTTTGTAATCGTAAGAGCGCGTACATTTCCACAGGATGCAAATGTGTATGATGAAGCTTTTATGATTAAAATGCGTGATCACGCACTCAAGTTTGAAGCACGTACATTTTATGCTGGGGTAGGGCTAGGTCACGGAGACAATTATCAAAAGCCGGTCGAAAAAGATTCGGCTTACAGAGAGATTTATAACGGACTTCAAGAGATTCAATAATGCGCATACTTCTATTACTTCTTATTGCTGTAAGTTTTCTAGCTTGTAAACAGTCACAAACCCCAGACGAGATTACAATAGCAGGCAACGCTTTTGGCACTAGTTATGGGGTAAAATATTTTGGAGAGGTAGCAGAGGCTCCACAAATTAAAAAGGGTATAGACTCTGTGGTAGCAGCAGTAAACCAGTCACTAAGCACCTACATTCCGCAAAGTGATATTTCAAAAATAAATAGAGGTGACACCACGGTTGTTGTAGATACTATGTTTAGGGATGTATTTACGCTTTCGCGAAAGCTAAATAAAGCCACCTCAGGCTACTTTGACCCTACAGTAGGTACATTGCGCAATGCGTATGGTTTTGGAGATACAGAAGCTCTAGAAGCCATAGACACACCTACATTAGACTCATTAATGCAGTATGTAGGTTGGAGTAAAGTACAATTACAAGAAGATGGAACGATAAGCAAGACAGCATCAACTATTTATTTTGACTTTAATGCCATCGCAAAAGGGTATGGAGTAGATAGAGTAGCAGCTTATATGGGTTCAAAAGGGTTTAATAACTACCTCGTTAATATAGGTGGAGAGATAGTAGCCGCCGGGACCAACCTCAATAAAGAACAACGCTGGACAGTAGGAATAGAAAATCTAGATTCTAAAGTGACAGATAGAACTGCATCAGTTCTCGTAACCCTTACAGACAAAGCAATGGCTGGCTCTGGAAACTACCGAAAAAATCGCGTTGACAAAGCTACGGGTAAACAATACGTACATACTATAAACCCACTTACGGGTTCGGCAGAGCGTAGTGATGTACTCAGTGCAACCATTATAGCAGATGATTGTGCCACGGCAGATGCTTGGGCAACTTCTTGTATGGCAATGGGGCTTGAGCGCTCAAAAGAGGCCTTAAAAGGTCAAAATATAGAAGCCTATCTCGTGTATGATGGAGGTGTTTTTATGACTCCAGGTTTTAAGCAATATATACAGAGGTAACTATTACTTGTAGCAAACAGGTATAATCTCACCAGGAGCAAGACGATAACGGTCTACCTCTTCTGGTGTTAGTACAGCCGTATAGTCTACTTCGTCTACTTTAAAACCTATTGATCTAAGCTTTTCAAAATAATCTCTACCATACACACGCACGTGGTCGTACTGTCCAAAGATTTTTGCGCGCTCATCACGGTCTGTGATGGTGTTATCTTCAAAGGTGGTTGCTCTGTTTAAATCTTGAGGGATTTGTAATATCGCCATCCCGCCAGGGCTCAACACACGATATAATTCTTGCATTGCCTTTGTGTCATCAGGTATGTGCTCAAGTACGTGGTTACAAAAGATGAGGTCAAAACTATTTTCGGCAAATGGTAAATCACAAATATCTGCCTTAACATCTGCCAGTGGAGAGTTAAGATCTGTAGTGGTGTAATCTAGGTGTGCGCTTTCGCGAAAGCGTTTATAAAAAGCTTGCTCTGGAGCAAAGTGAAGTATTTTTCTTTCTGCTTTAAAAAAATCTGTCTCACGCTGCAGCCACAGCCATAAAAATCTGTGACGCTCTAGCGAAAGGGTAGATGGTGAGAGTACATTTTCTCTAGGAGTGCCATATCCATAAGGCAAGAATTTTTTAAAGGTCTTACCGTCTATAGGGTCTTCATAGCGATTACCCTTAAGGGTAAGTGCCAGTAGTGGCCGCACCACATAACTCAACCTGATTAATAAAGGTCGAGGAATGGCGTTTAAGAAAAATTTAAAAATTTTCTTCAAAGCTTATAATACTAGCGCTTGCTGGCGAAAAGGAGTTTCCTCATCACTCTCTATGCCTAATGCTTTGTAAATGTATGCAAACGTAGATAGCAGCTCAGGTTTACCATCTACAATGGCAACGTCGTGCTCAAAGTGAGCACTAGGTTGATTATCGCGAGTGGTGATTGTCCAGCCGTCATTATGCTGTTTTATGTTTCTTGTTCCCATATTAGTCATAGGTTCTATGGCAACTACCATACCTTCTATAAACTTTTTGCCACGACCACGTTTACCATAGTTAGGCATTTCTGGGTCTTCGTGCATTGTAGTACCTAGACCGTGACCTACGAGCTCACGTACAACTCCATAACCGTGGTCTTCGGTAAATTTTTGAATAGCATATCCTACATCACCTACGCGGTTACCTATTTTGAGTTGTTCTATACCAACATAAAGAGATTGCTTAGTTACCTCAAGTAATTTTTTTACTTCTGGGCTTACTTCTCCTACCTCAAATGTATAGGCGTGATCACCGTAAAATCCGTTTTTTATAGCACCACAATCTATAGAGATAATATCACCTTCTACAAGTGGCTTGTCATTTGGGATACCGTGTACAACCTGCTCATTAGGACTCATACATAGCGTGTTTGGGAAATCATAAAGACCTAAAAAGCCTGGTATGGCGTCTTGAGATCTTATGTAATCCTCGGCTAGTTTGTCAAGGTAGAGCGTGGTAACACCCGGCTTTACTTCACCAGCTAGCATCCCTAGTGTGCGTGATACTACAAGGGCGCTCTCACGCATCAATTCTATTTCTTCTCTGGTTTTTTGTATGATTGCCATTGCTATTAATCTTCTTTAAAAAGCTCTTCTATACGTGCCATAAAGCCACCTTTAGATTTTTTCTTTTTTGGTGTTTTCTTTTTTTTCTGTGTTGCCTTAAGGCTTTGGGTTTGTTCTTGTCCTTTGCCTAGTTTCTGGTAGATTTCTCCCCAGCCTAACATACCTCTTACATCTCTATCGTCTATAAAGATATCTGCATTTATCTTGCGGCTTATTTTTGGGCTCATTACTTCTTCTGGATAGCTTTTATTTACCGCATAAAAGGTGAGTCCATTTTCTTTGCAAAAGGCTACAGCTTCTTCTAGTTTATCTTGAGATCTATAGGTCCATAGAATCAATAAATTCCCTTCTTGCTGTAATTTTTTAAGTGTGTCAAAAGCAAATAATAATGGCTTACCAATTTTAGGATACGCATTTTCTACAATGGTACCGTCAAAGTCTACCGCTATGGTTTGTGTTTCTTTAATCACTTAAAATTTTATGCAAAATTACAAAAAGAACTACGGTTACGTTTATATAATAAGAAAGGGCTTCTATAAGTTTTATAGAAGCCCTTTTTAAAGTAGTTATTGTTATTTACTGAATAAGATCTCCTTTAGGATCTGGTCCATACTGGTTAGGTCCGTGAGTTCCTTCTGTAACCATAAGTATTAAGAGCCAGATACCTCCTATAATAGGTATAAAGGTAACAAAGTACCAAGAGCCGCTCTTATCTTGGTCGTGCAGTCTTCGCACCGATACGGCTATAGAGGGAATTATTATTGCAAGTATATAAAGCATAAGCAGTAAACCGCCTGCCATCATAAGAGCTTCACTCTCCATCGCTGCCCCTGCTATGAGAGGGATATACAGTAAGAAAGTAAATATCATATTAAATAAATAAAACATCCAGTACTCTTGACGACGTGCTCTACCGTCAAAATTTGCATAGTTGTCTCGTACTACCTTTAAATACCATTCCATAAATTAATTGTGTTTTTTGATTAATGTTAGTGTGGCTAAACTAAAGAATATTGTCTAGCTTTTTACAAGTACTAAAAAATAAAACCCTTCATAATTTATGAAGGGTTTTGATAATCTAAAGGTTGTTCATATTACTCCGCATAAGCGTGTTTATATTCTTGACCTGAGAGTATTTTTACCATATCCTTCTCTAGACTTTCTAACGGATACTCAACCACACGGCCTAGCTCCTTACCATCTTTAGTAAATATAAATGTAGGAACATTTGTTATTTCTTTATGATTTACTAGCTCTGCAGGTTCTGTTTTATCTTCAGAAACGGTTACTATATGAATAAGGTCACTATCGTAATCTATTTCATCAAGCATTTTAAAAAAGGCAGGTACCTCACGCTGACTATCTTCACACCAGGTTCCCATAAATACGGTGACACGTACATCTGTAAGTCCCTTTTTTAAAGCAGGAAGACTTTCTGTATCTAGTGTGTGATCTTTATAGCTCTGTATAAACCATTTATTATAAGCACGAGACTCGAGGGTGTCTCTTTTAAACTCACCTATAAGTATAGGCGCCTCTTCCTCTAGAGGTGCTTCTGTAGCTACTTTTTCTTCTAGCTCTTCGGTAACTTGCTCTACTGTTTTGTGCTCATTACAAGCTGTTAATAGTACGGTAAGAGCGGCAAGAGCAATTATTTTAATTTTCATATGCGTGTTTGTAAGATTCTCCTTTTAAAATTTTAAGCATATCTGCTTCTAAGCTTTCTACAGGACGCTCAACGATACGACCTATTTCCTTTCCATCCTTTTTAAAGATAAAAGTAGGAACGCGTATAATGTTATTTCCTGCTGTAAATTCAGTAGGTTTTTTCTTTGTGCGATCTACAGTAATAAGTGTAAGGTCTTTTTTGCTAAAAGACGCATTGTCTAGTATTTTAAACATACGAGGTGTCTCACGCTTACTATCTCCACACCAAGTTCCCATAAAAGTTGTTATAGTAACGCCTTCTATCTCTTCTGTGATTTCTGGTATAAGTGCATCATCAGTTTTATACCGTGCATAGTTTGTGTTGTACCAGCTTCCAAATGGTGGTTGCTCTAGTGCTGTGCGATCTTCCTTACCCACGAGCATTGTCTTTACTTTAGGTGCAGGCCTTGCAGGTAAGGCAGGTTTTGTTGGGGTGGTAGGTTTTTCAATTCTATTACCTTTTGAAATCACTGTAGCTTTTCCTTCTTTTGGCGCCGTAGCCTGGGTTTCTGTAGCTGTTTTTGAAGTATTACAGCTTACAAGAACTACAGCTAGCAACCCTGTATAAAAGATATTTTTCATTTTCATAAATTTTAGATTAAAGGTACACAATCCATCACATCTGGTTGTGGTACGCCTAGCAGTTTTAAAACCGTAGGCGCAATATCAGATAGAATACCATTGTTGATTTTCTTGATGTCTTTATCGACTAGTATCACTGGTACTGGATTTGTCGTGTGTGCCGTATTAGGCGATCCATCTGGGTTGATCATCACCTCTGCATTACCGTGGTCTGCAATGATGATTACAGTATAATCATTTTCTTCGGCGGCGGTTACAATATCTTTTGTACAGCTGTCTACTGTCTCGCAGGCTTTTATTGCGGCTTCCATCACACCCGTATGACCTACCATATCTGGATTTGCAAAGTTAAGACACACAAAGTCTACCTCTCCTTTGTTTATTTCTGGAACAATTTTATCACGTATCTCAAAAGCGCTCATTTCTGGTTGTAAGTCGTAGGTAGCAACTTTTGGCGAGGGAGCTAGCAATCTAGATTCTCCATCAAAAGGTTCTTCACGCCCTCCAGAAAAGAAGAAGGTTACGTGAGGGTATTTTTCTGTCTCTGCGATGCGTATTTGTTTCTTGCCTGCGCTTTCTAAAACTTCACCAAGGGTATTTACGAGGTTGTCTTTGTCGTAAATAACTTTAATGCCTTTAAAGGTGTCATCATAGTTAGTCATTGTAACATAATACACGTCAAGCTTTTTTGTGTCTTGCTCTGCAAAATCTTTTTGAGATAACATCTCTGTTAGTTCGCGACCGCGATCTGTTCTAAAATTAAAGAAAATCACTACGTCACCTTCTTGTACGGTAGAGATGGTCTCACCATCTTGAGTCACAAAAAGCGGATCTATAAACTCATCTGTTTTACCTGCGTCATAGCTGGCTTGTATAGCTTGTTCTATATCTTTAGTAGGTGTTCCCGCTCCTTTGGTAATTAGATTATATGCAAGTGCAACGCGTTCCCATCGTTTATCTCTGTCCATTGCGTAGTAGCGACCTATTACGGATGCTAGTTGTGCGTTGTGCGCTTTCGCGAAAGCAGAAATATCACCTATCATCTTTTTTCCAGATTTTGGATCTACATCTCTACCATCAGAAAACGCGTGAATGAAAGATTGTGGCACTCCTGCATTTTCGGCAGCGAGAATAAGTCCTTTAAGATGCTCAATGTGTGAGTGTACACCTCCATCAGAAACGAGACCGAGAAAGTGAACAGACTTGTTGTTTTCTTTTGCGAAAGCGAAAGCATCCTTAAGCGCTTGCTCATCTTTGAGGGTGTCTTCTTTAAGTGCTTTATTGATCTTTGCAAAGTCTTGATAAACAATCCTCCCGGCACCTAGATTCATATGGCCCACTTCGCTATTACCCATCTGGCCCTCTGGCAGGCCTACATTCTCACCGTGAGTGAGTAGCTGTGCGTGCGGGTACTTATTGTAAAGGCTATCTATAAAAGGCGTTTGTGCCTGGTCTACGGCAGATACTTTCTTGTCTGGGGCCATTCCCCAGCCATCTAGTATCATTAGGATTGTTTTTTTATTCATCGTCTTAGGTTGAGTAGTAAAGATAAAAACAAAACCTCGCGGGTGCGAGGTTTTAAAGGGGTTTTAACGAAAACGGTTGCGAGTATATTATTACATAGTCGCTGGTCCCGTATAACCATATTTCTGGATGCTCTCCTTGATTTGTTCTATACGATTTTCTGGATCTGGGTGTGTGCTTGCAAACTCTGGCTGGCGGCTACCACCACTTGCAGCTTTGAGTATTTTCATCACACCTATCATCTGGTACGGGTCATAACCAGCGCGTATCATAAAACGCACGCCTAGATCATCACTCTCTAACTCGTCATCACGACCATTACCTAGTAATATGTTTTGACCTATGGCACCTGCTGCGCCTCCCATACCTCCGCCTACTTCTGCACCCATAGAGATGGTAGACCACATCTCTGAGTTTGCTACACGCTCTGCACTGTGTTTACCTAGTACGTGGCCTATCTCGTGACCTAGTACTCCAGCAACTTGATCTTCATTTTCAAGTTTTGAGAGTAGGGCATAAGTGATAAAAATCTGGCCACCTGGTAATGCAAATGCATTAACCGTTTGCTCATCTTGCAATAAATGAAAATCATAGTTATAAGGTGTCTCTCTAGCCATACTTTCTTGTACGAGCTTGTGACCTACTTGATCTACAAAAGCTTGTAACTGCTGGTCTTGATGTAAGCCTCCGTGCTGCTCTGCCATAGCAGGCGCGTGTTGTAGGCCTATGGCAATCTCCTCTTCTGGAGACATTGTGATGCTTTGGGTTTTACCCGTATAAGGATTTTCTTCCTTGTTGCTACAGTTTTTAAAAAGTGCAAATGCAACAATGGCAACTCCTATAAGTAACCTGATCTTAAGACCGCTACCTCTTCTCATAATCTAGATGGTTGTTTTTATTAATGCTTACAAGGTAATAAAAAGTCTCTAGTCTCTTAGTATAATAGCCTTGTAGAAACTCAAAAACCGGAACAGCAGTTGCCATTCCGGTTTTTGTTTATGTATGGTGAAGTACTACTTTACAGCAACTCTCCATCCGTATTTATCTTCTGTGCGGTTATATTGTATGTCGTTTAAGTCTTTTTTAAACTGTACTCCATAACTGTTTTCTGGTGCATTGAGTTTGTGATCTTCACCCTTGTAAGCAAAGCTCTTAAAAGGAACTACTACTGCAGCAGTACCTACGCCAAAAATTTCTTTAAGCTCACCAGCTTGTGCAGCTTCTACAATCTCTTTTACAGCCACTGGTCTTACTTCTACAGTAATACCTGCTGCTTCTGCCAGTTGTATGATACTCTTGCGTGTGATACCATTAAGGATAGTATCATTAGTAGGTGCTGTAAGAAGTTTATCTCCCACACGGAAAAATACATTCATCGTACCCGCTTCTTCTAGGTACTCGTGTGTATTTGCATCTGTCCAGATTACCTGCTGGTATCCTTCTTCTTTTGCAAGATTTGTAGGGTAAAATTGTGCAGCATAGTTACCTGCAGCTTTTGCATAACCTACACCACCACTCGCGGCACGGCTATACTTTTCGGCAAATACTACGCTTACTTCACCAGAGTAGTATGATTGAGCAGGCGCAAGAATAATCATAAACTTATACCTGTCTGATGGTGATGCAGATACTCCCGGTTGTGTTGCAATGTGAAAAGGGCGTATGTATAAAGAATTACCATCTCCAGCTTTTATCCAAGCTTCGTCTAGTTTAAGAAGCTCCACAAGACCTTCCATAAAAACTTCTTTAGGAAGTTCTGGCATTGCTAAACGTGCAGATGAGGTATTGATACGCTCCCAGTTATCTTCTGGACGAAATAAGAAGATATCTCCTTGATCATCCTTAAAAGCTTTCATCCCTTCAAAAACAGCTTGACCGTAGTGAAAAACTTTTGCACTAGGATCCATAGAGATAGGTCCGTAAGGTACTATTTCTGGTTGCTGCCATTGCCCGTTTACATATTCTACAGAAAACATATGGTCTGTAAAAACGCTTCCAAAAGCAAGGTTATTAAAATCAACATCAGCAATTTTGCTGTTGTCTCGCTTTGTAATCTTAAGAGTAGAGGTTGTTTCCATAGTAACAAATTTAGTGATTTGTCATACTCGGTGATTGATTTTTGCATAATTTTACGATGTTAAACTTAAAACCAAATGATTATGAAACTATGTGCAACGATATTCTTAATTTTCTTGACATTACTAAGTTGTAAACAAGGAGAAGAGGGGAGTAATGACGCTTTCGCGAAAGCGGAATCAGAAAAAAATGAAGAACTAGCTACAAATCAAACGATTGCTCAAAACGATTATGCTAGCTATGGAGCAACGATATCTCCAGAAAATACATTAACTAAAAGTGAGATTGCCGAAAAATATGCTTCACTTGCCGAAGGTGATACGGCGGTTGTAAAATTTCAGGCTCCAGTAAACGCTGTTTGTGTTTCAAAAGGATGCTGGATGCGACTGGATATAGCTGGTGAGGAGCAGGTGTTTGTAAAATTTAAAGATTACGGATTTTTTGTCCCAACAGATACAGATGGAGGAGAAGCGATTGTAGAAGGCAAGGCATATCTAGAAGAAGTATCTGTAGATGAGTTGAGACATATGGCAAAAGACGGTGGCAAGTCTGAAGATGAGATTGCAGCCATTACAGAGCCACAGAGAGAATTAAGATTTATGGCAGATGGTGTTCTTCTTAAATCAGAATAAGAAGTAACTCGAAATAGTTTTAAAAGGGTGGGTGTAAGCCTGCCCTTTTTTATATGTTGCGCAAAGCAATAACCTCAAAAGAAAAATGAAAAGAGAAATAATTACCACGGCAGATGGCTCAAAGACCATACACATACCAGACTGGGATGAGCAGTATCATTCTAAACACGGTGCGATACAAGAGGCTAGACACGTTTTTCTTAAAACTGGGCTTGCTCACTATGTAACTACATATCCACAAAAAAAAGAAATAGCTATCCTTGAGATGGGTTTTGGTACAGGTCTCAATGCCTTGCTTACCTATTTTGAGGCGCATAAACATAATGTGTCTTTTAATTATGTAGGAGCAGAGGCTTATCCTGTCTCTCAAGAAGAAGCTCAAGCTATGGAGTATGCTAGCCAGCTAGAGGAAGAGGATGCTACAAAAGTTTATAATGAGATGCACGACGCTGCCTGGGAGCAACCAGAAAATATAAGTGATCATTTTACACTCATTAAGCGCACACAGCGTTTTGAAGATATTACAGATGGTGAGGTTTTTGATCTTATTTATTTTGATGCCTTTGGCCCAAGAGTGCAGCCCACTTTATGGACAGAGGAGATCTTTACAAAAATGTATGAAGCCTTAATTCCAGGAGGAGTACTTACTACCTACTGTGCTCAAGGAGCAGCCCGTAGGGCAATGCAAGCCGCAGGTTTTGTAGTAGAGCGACTGCCTGGACCTCCAGGCAAGCGTGAGATGCTTAGAGCTAGCAAGCCGTTAGTGTGAAGCTTGTTTCTTTTTGTTTATAACCCATTCAGCACATACTATTGCGATAAAGCCCGCTATGTATGCTACAATATCCCACCAAGAAAAAGAAGTGCCCAAGATTACTTGTGCCCATTTTTGATCTCCTAGGCCTATCTTATAAATAAAAGAAGAGGCTTGCAATCCCTCTATTATAAATGCAAATAGTAATACATAAAAGGCAACTTTAATTTTGCTTGAGAGGCTGTGACCTACATAGAAAAACCCCATCACAAAGGCGTAGATTAATACAATAACAATCGTATCTCCTAAGTAGGGTCTTATAAAATTGTCGTGTATGTATGTTGCTATAATAACTTCAATAGCAAAAAGAACTAAAAAGAGAGTGATGTACTTAATGGAGATGTTCATTTGGACTTGAAGATGTTTATAACAACTCGTCCTAGAGATATCATAATAGTGATAGTTCCCGCAAATAGTAATCCAGAGATAACCGAAAATGTTCTACCAGTGTCAGAAACATATTTTTGCATTGCTTCAGATTGTTGTGGAGTAATCTCATTACCACTGAAAAATCCGTCACGGTTGAGATCAAATTTTTGCAAGGTTAGCTGTTGGGAGATGTCTTGATATAAAGCAGCACTCACAACAATAAAATAAACGCATAAAAAAAGGATAGGATTTATAAATAACCATTTACGACTGGCAAGTAATTTCTTTTTATAAAACCATAAAACTACTATGAGTAAAATAGTTATTAGTAATGCGATAATGAGATGTGTGGAAGGTTGTATGTGATTCATATTCTAGATTCTCCTTAATAATATTATAAAGCTATTTTCTAAATAATTGTATCTGTCTATTTGTATTTTGTTTGATTTTTATAAGGACGAGAGTTTGTGTTTAATATACCTACAAGTGTGGCAGATTGCCAAGTCTCTTCAGATAGTGATGTTTGCCATTGCTTATAATTGTTTTTTATACTGGAGCGGTTCATAATTTTTTCTGGATGTGCTTTCGCGAAAGCATATAGTAAATCCCCATTGCTGTTTCCTATTGAAAGTAAGTAATTGATATCTGGAGATTCAACTTTACTTAAATTATAAGTAGTAATAGTACGATCCCAACTAAAACTTGATATTAAAATAAGAAGGATGAAAGCTACTCTTGTGTTTGCTTTAAGCATAAATAAGAGATTTTGTTTGTTGAAAATTTTAAAAGATGTTGTAATCATTCCAGAAATGCACAATGCTAAATATATAAACACGCCTATTCTTTTGTAAGTAAGCCCAAAACCACTACTATATAAATAGTTCTTATAAGCTGTTAATAGAATGATTAAAATATTAAGGGCAATCCATAAATATGTTAGACGTTTGAGATTTTTATTTTTTTTATAAAAATTAAGATCTCCACGAAATAGAATTAAAATGGTTGTAATTGCTATAACTATGGATGTTATGAGTGCAGACACGCCATCGTGAACAGTGGTGGAAAGTGTAACGGCATTTGCAAGTGGATCATTCAGAACATACCAAACGTCTGTAGTTATGAAAATTATTATGAGAGTGTTAAGAGCGCCCAATAGAACTGTACCTAGTATATTTTCTTGATGGACCTTGCCGACGTTCAATTTAGAGATAGCTTTGGGTATTAAAAAAGTAGAAGCATCTCGATCTATGGTAGTAATTATATCGAGTTCTGCTTTTGAGGTGAGATTCGTAATTAAATAATATCCCATCCAAGTAATTAGTATCCAGTTAAAATTTATAAAATCAAGATTAATAGCGTTTACCCACTCTCCAAGTATAGGATTTGCTTTTCCATAGAGTGATATAAAAATGACAACTAGAGTGATAACAATGGTAGTCGTTAGAAAAATAAATTTGTAATTATAACTACTTTCTAGATTTGGCACTTTTTTGCTAGGGTTGATTTTTTGATGCAAAAAGCCTAGGGTGGATTGATACAGTCCATTAAGCCATTGTATATAAACAGCATTTTTTAGTCCTGAAATACTGCCCGCAAAGACTATAAAGGCTAGTATGCAGCTAGATATAGCAAGAAAGCTGTTCACCGTAAACACGAAAATCGAGCTTATTATGTATAAAGTTGCAGATAATAGGAATGATTTGTTTGATTTTGTTTCTGGACGTATAATGATTACAGCCAATACTACAATTATAGAAAACAAAAGCATATTGACACCGAGATTTTGCCCATAAAATAATAAACTGAAAAGCAGGGCGCCTAGACATCTTATTATAAATTTTTTCATAATGATAAGTATTTAAATTTTGTTAGATATGTTTAATGACGTGTAAAGTACTTTGTATTTCAAAGTGAAAATGATAAAAAAATAGTATTACTTGTTTCCTAATAACTTTTCAAGGGCTTCAATATGTTTTTTAAATGCATTTCTACCTTTGCTTGTAACACTATAACTTGTGTTAGGTTTACGACCTATAAATGCTTTTTTTACTACAATGTAAGTTTCTTTTTCTAGAGCTTTTGCGTGACTTGCAAGGTTACCATCTGTTGCACCTAGAAGCTCTTTTAGTTCTTTAAAATCTGCCTTTTCATTTACCATAAGCACGCTCATAATCCCTAGACGGATGCGATGATCAAAAGCTTTGTTTATATTGTTTATGATGGACATTATTATGATGTTGTAACTTTTATTTATTGTGGTATGCAGTCTACGCTATCTAGAAGATGTTAATTTCCTTTATCATATTTGCGGTACATTATTGTACCGTAGATAATATGAAATATACCAAAGCCTAGTGCCCAAAAATACAAACCGTAACCTATAAATTGAGTAGCAACTAGACCAATAATAACGTTTGCAAGTCCTAAGTATTTGATATCGCCCAAAGTGTATTTACTTGCGTTGATTAAGGCTAAGCCATAAAATATGAGGGTGGCTGGTGCAATAAGACCTACAATGCCATATTGTATCAGTACAATAGAAAATATACCTCCCGTAATTAAAGGAACAGCAAAATTTATGAGGAGTCTTTTTGATGAAGAATCCCATAATCTTTCATTATTTTTCCTAGCTTTTTTCAACGTTAAAAATCCTCCTGTGACTAGAGCCATAATTAGGACAATAAGTCCAGTTATAATTAGTTGACCAGCTAATGTATTGGAATATCCATAAGAGAAAATATTTAAGGGATTTTCTAAGCCATATTGAAGATTTACTGTAGTATTATCTCTACTTTTTTCAAGAATGTATGCGGGTACTGTATTAAACGCTAGCAATCTATAAGCAATATAGGCGCCTATAAGGGCATAAAGCCCAGCAAGTATACCAGATAATCCACTCAATGACATAAAACGTGAAGATTTGCTCATCATCGTTTTGATGCTGGCAATGTCTTCTAAATATTTTGACGATTCCATATTAAAGTACTTTGAAATTCAAAGTTAATACTAATTTATGTATTACAATGTTTTTTTAAGAACTTTTTTAAAGTGCTAAAATTCGAATGAGACTTATGATTTGTTTTATTCAATAAAATAAGTGACAGTCAAATTAATTAAGAGGGGTATTGTGTAACTCTTTAGCCCCGATTGCAATGGAAATCCCGCAATGGAGCGCTAGCAGAATGAGGAATTGTAATGAAAAGCGGGAAACGACTTTAGAAGAAAAGAGAATACTTGTGTGCTCAAAAGGTTAAAAATAATTTCTAGCTCCTAAAACACCGTATCCTGTGTTTCATCTGTGAAGTATTGTAAGAACTTCATTCCTCTATAGGAGTTACCTTGTTTGTTAAGTTTTGGGCTCCATACAGCAATTGCATAGCTACCAGGCAGTATGGCTACCATACCACCACCTACACCACTTTTCCCTGGTAAGCCTACTTTATAAGCAAACTCGCCAGCTTCATCATAAAAACCACAGGTTTGCATAATGGCGTTAATGCGTTTGGCTTGATTAGGCGTGACAATTGTTTTGCCTGTATTAAACTGCTTCCCACGGTTTGCAAGAAAGCCGAACGTATATGAGAGTTGCTCACACGTCATCTCGATACTACATAGGTAAAAGTATAGGTCTGTAACCTGGTCACAGGTATTTTTAATGTTATTAAATGACTTTATAAAATTTGCAAGTGCAAAGTTGCGATAACCCGTTTGCTGTTCAGAATGAGCAATATTTTCAGAATACTGAAGATCTTCTATGCCAGATACCTCGCGTACATAATCCAGCAATGCTTTTTTTGGGTTATCAAAAAGCTCACAAATAATATCACATACCACAATAGCTCCTGCATTAATAAGCGGGTTTCTAGGGATGCCATTCTCACTCTCAAGTTGCACTAGTGAGTTAAAGGCAGTTCCAGAGGGTTCAAAATCCATACGTTTCCATAGGTCATCACCTATTTTAGAAAGCACTAGACTAAGTGATAGCACTTTTGCAATACTCTGTATAGAAAATTTAACAGTCGCATCACCCGCAGTAAACACCTCACCGTTCTGGGTGGTGAGACATACGCCAAATTTTGTATCATCTACCTTAGCAAGTTCTGGTATGTAGCTTGCTACATTGCCGCTATTTTCCATAGCGAGTACCTTCTTATACGTTTTATCTACTATAGGCTGGCAATCTATCATTGTCTAATTGTTTTGTAGGGTTAACGTCTCAATAAGGCGCACACCTCCATTACTCGTTTTTTCAAAAAGAAATGAGATGCTTTGCCCTTGAAAAAACTTAGGGTACTTTGCTTTGCGTTTACGCTTTCGCGAAAGCATCTCTATCACAAACAGATCTGTATCTGTTTCAGAAACATATAGCTGGTATTTTGATCTTCTTTTGTCTCCAGCTTTTTTAAAGCTTTCTATCTCCTTAGGTTGATATAAATCACCAAAGAAGTTTTCAAAATCCTTGTCATTAAAACGGGTGTCTAGACCATCTAGCCAAAATGCATAGGCTTGGTTTGTAAAGCTTATAGTTTTTGAACCCGTAGCAATCGCTGTCGCACCAGTTTGCTTAAAAGCTGATGATTTTTTTACAAGACCAATAGCCTGCTCGTATATGTCTGTCGTTTCTTGTGCTTGCAGCCCTAGGCTCAAACACAATATGGTGATAATAAGAGATAATTTCATTAGAGTACTTTTCCTTTTATTTTTTTCCAAACCGCAATCAGTAAGGCTCCAGAAGTGAAGCAAAAACTAAGCCCTATGAGTGCATTAGTAAGTTGGCCATAAATGAAGTAACCTGTGGTAAACAACGTTCCGTAAATTAATATACAGCCTAGTAGCATTGCGACTATTCCCATAGGCACGCTCCACGCTTCTGTGTGTTGTACGATGGTAACTCCCTCTTGGTTTGCAGCGGTGACAATTCCTTTCCAGCCTGGCCCACCTGGTTGCGTTTTTTTATAGAACGCATAAAGTGTTTCTTTAGTTTCTGGTTTTGTGAGATAGGTGACAACAAGCCATATAAGCGTTGAGGTAAACACCACAAAAGGAAACTTAGCATAGCCAGGCATCATCCCGCTAGTGCCAAAAAGTGTTTCTCCCAGCGAGGTAAATTCTATAAGTATAGAAATGATACCAGAGGCGAGCATCGCGCTTATCTCTGTCCACGCATTAATGCGCCACCAGAACCAGCGCAGTATAAAGATGAGCCCAGTACCTGCTCCAAACATTAGTATAATATTAAAAAGCTGTAGCGCATTAGTAAGCGCCAGTGCGATACCTGCACTCACTACCATAAGTATCACTGTGGTGATGCGACCTACAGCGACTAGCTCCTTCTCTGTCGCTTCCGGTTTAATTTGTTGTGCATACACATCATTTACCACATATGATGCTCCCCAGTTAAGGTGTGTGCTTATCGTACTCATATATGCTGCAGATAGTGATGCAAGCACAAGGCCTAGCAAGCCACTAGGTAGCATTGTGAGCATTGCAGAGTAGGCAAGGTCTTGCCCTAGCTTATCTTCAGAAATATTTGGGAAGGCTTCCTGTATACTTGCGAGGTCTGGAAATACTATAAGTGAGGCTAGTGCTACTAGAATCCACGGCCAGGGGCGTAGCGCGTAGTGCATAATGTTATAAAAGAAAGTTGCACCTATGGCGTGGTTTTCATCTTTGGCAGCGAGCATACGTTGTGCAACATAACCACCACCGCCAGGCTCAGATCCTGGGTACCAAGAGCTCCACCATTGTACTGCTAGTGGTATAATAAGTAACGTGATGAGCATCTCTGTATTATTAAAATCTGGAAGAATATTAATTTTATCTTTTACATTATCGTGTGTAATAAGCGCTTCAAGCCCTCCTATTTCTGGCATACCTACAATATAATATGCCGCGCCAAAGGCTCCTGCCATCGCCACAAAAAACAATATAAAATCTGTATATACCACACCTTTAAACCCTCCTATGGCGCTAAAGAGTACAGTAATCACACCAGCTACTACCACGGTTGTTACTGGGTCAAGACCTAGCATCACTTCACCTATTTTTATGGCAGCTAGGGTTACACCCGCCATAGCCAGTACGTTAAAAACAATACCTAAATAGATGGCTCTAAAACCTCTTAAAAACCGCGCCGGAGCACCGCCATAACGCAGCTCATAAAACTCAATATCTGTCTTTACCTCAGACTTGCGCCACAGCTTTGCATACACAAAAACGGTGAGCAGTCCAGTGACTAAAAATGCCCACCATACCCAGTTACCAGACACACCATTAGTACGCACAATATCTGTCACCAGATTAGGCGTATCTGTAGAGAAGGTTGTAGCAACCATAGATAGACCTAATAACCACCAGGGCATACTGCGACCAGATAGAAAATATTGAGTCGTGTTTTTTCCGGCGCTTTTACCTACATAAAACCCAACACCTAGTATGATGATAAAAAGTAGCGCAATAATGGCTATGTCTAATCCTGATAAGTCTATCATAAGAATGTATAATTTGTCTTATATTTAAGAGAAATATTAGGCGAAAGATAAGCATTCATCACCATAGTTTTTTTTGATATTTTGACATCATTAAACCCCTTAAGCTGTTATCATAGTGTATGTGTGGGAGAATGAATAATATAACGCTTTCGCGAAAGCGTAGATAAAACCATTATGACTACCAAAATCAAGTAAGTAATGAATCCTGCTCAAGTATATATACTCTCAAAACCAGAGCCCTGGCGCACAATGCTTATAGAGCTACAAGCCATTATAAAAAGTACCGTGCCTGAGGTAGAGGAGACCTATAAATGGAATTTACCATTTTATATGTTAGATGGTAAAATGTTTTGTTTTCTCAACTTTAGAAAGTCGTTTATAGACGTGGGTTTTCCGCGTGGAGTGCAAATAACTGTTCATAAAGAGGTACTTGTAGGAGGCGAAAAAAGGAAAAATCTTAGGTCACTACGTTACAAAGGGTTAAAAGATATTGATTTTGAGATACTTACGGATGTGTTGTTAAACGTAGCCCACAGGGCTGTTACAAATGTGTAGTTTTATAAATAGGGCATTTACCCCTAATAATAACGTTATATATAATTGTAAAATGGGTAAATATCATCTAATTTTATACCTAACAACTTGCCATCCAAATGAATCGTAGTTCTAGCAATAGAATTTAGTATTTGATAGCAAGCGGGAGGCTTTTGGGGGAAAGCCTCCCTTTTTATTATTTTGTGTCTATGCAAAATATATAAAAGATGGGTGTGTTTACACATCCACTAAAAAAACAAACCTCCACAAATCATATATTTATGGAGGTTTGGTAGGCCATATAATATGTGTAGTTAAGGTTTAAACAAGCCATTTTTAAGCGCATAAATAACAAGACCTGTTCTGTTTTTTAAATTTAGTTTTGAGAATACACTATCTCTATATCCCTGTACCGTCTTAGGGCTTAAAAACATTACAGATGCAATCTCATTATAAGTCATCTCTGTGCAGGCGTGTTTTATAAACTCTATTTCTCTATCCCTAAGTTCATCTCTATTATCTCCATCTAGGCTTTTTACAAGAAGCTGGCTCACGGTATTAGTATGGTAATACCCATTTATGATAAGTTCATTAAGAGCGTTTTCTAGCACCTTTTTTTCGGTGTCTTTAAGGAGGTATCCTTTTGCACCTGCGCGTATCATTTTTAAAATGGTGTGATCATCCTCCTCTACAGAGAGCGCAAGCACTAGTATGTCTGGATAGAGCTCTTTGAGATTTGTAGTAGCCTCAATACCGTCCATAATAGGCATATTTACATCCATAAGTACTATGTCTGGACGCTTGTTTTCAAACTTTAGGTTGTCTAGTAGTTCTTGCCCATTTTTACAGGTATAAAGCACTTTAAAGTTTTCAAATGAATTTACTAAGCCGCTTATGGCCTGGCTAAGTAATGTGTGATCATCTACAATAACTATTGTTTTCATAATGATTGTGTTTTATAGTTAAGTGATAGCGTTGTGCCCTCATTAACTTGTGACATATATTGTATGGTAGCGCCTATAAGCTTTGCGCGTGTTTCTATATTAGTAAGGCCTATACCATTTTTTGCCCTGGCTTTTTCATAATCAAAACCTACTCCGTTATCTTTTACGGTAATGAGTACGTTGTCACCTCTATAGTTGAGGAGTACATCAAGATGAGTAGCTTTAGAGTGCTTTATGGTGTTTGTAAAAAACTCTTGCAATATTCTAAAGATAATGGTCTCAATCTTTTTATCTATTTCTATTGGGCTGCCAGATATTTTGAGTGATGGTTTTAAATAAGCCATTCTCTCAAAGCGTTCTAGCTCTAGGTTAAGTGCCTCTGGTAAAGACATATTTTTAAGCGCCTCTGGGTTTATGAGTTTTGACAGTGCTCGTATCTCCGTAAGACCCTTACCTATGGTTGCCACTGCCTCGTCTAGATCTTGCTGGCTACCACCAGAGTTTTGTGTTTGTATTTTTGCTAGTGTAAGTAGCTGCCCTATATTATCGTGTAGCTCCCAGCTTATGTTACGTAGTGTCTCCTCACGTATCTCTATCTGCGTTTCTGTAATTTCTCTTTCAAAACGTTGTTTTGCCTCTTCTTGTTCTAACAGTAAGCTGTTTTTACGCTTCATAAAAACAGAAAATAGTACTACAACAACAACCAGCAGTAGTAGTAAAATGGTGATGGCAACAAGCACTATAAAAAGAGTGCCGCTATCTTGATCTTGAATCAGAAACATAGATTGCTATTGGGGTGTGATTAAATTAAGAGTTCAAGATACTTATTTTGGTACGCATTCACCATAGGGCATTTGCCCTTTAGTTTACAGTATGAGCTTTAAAATTTGCATCTAGAAAGCTCTCTTATAAGACTTCTCTTGCTCTTGGTTTTGTCCATATAAAGCCAAAAACAAGTAAGGCATTTGCAAACAGTAAGGCCGCAGTCTGTACGCCCCTCAAGATATCTAGCATAGCTCTGGAGTAGTTAAAGTCCATCTGCCCTGTCAAAAAAGGAGCCAGAGGAATAAAGGAAATACCAAAAACCAGATAAGCTGTAAAAACAAAAAGCGCTAGCTCATTTTTTACCCGCAAACTGTCATCACTCTTAAGGCGCTCTACGGCATAAATCATAAGTAAAAACACCATTACCACCATTGCGATACTATACGTTTTACTCATATAGAATGTAATTACAGGCACAGTAAAACCTCGTATAATTACTGCGGTCATCATTATAGTAGCAATAACTAGTACGAGTCGTTTTCTGGTTTTATTTTTTATATGATCATAAATCATTTTATAAAATAAGGTGTAAAACAAGAACGCATACAGATTATATACCCAGTGATTATTGTGGTAGTAATGTGAGTAAACTCTAGCCATACCTTCGGTAATAACGGCTATCCAGAGTATGTACAGTATCGTTTTTATAGGTAGGTGTTTGTACTTGTAGAAGAAAATAGTTGCCACAAGTGCCGCTATAATTTCAGATATGTACATTAGGGTGCTCAAGGAGTGAGGTTTATTTGATGAGATTGAAAGGTAGTAAATTAGAAATTTTCATTTTGTAAGATTTTTTACGCTGGAGTGTTGTATTACGCTTTCGCGAAAGCGTACTCAAAACCAAATTTTAAAAAAACGAGAGAAACGCCATTTACCGTACACGCGGCTTATTATCAAAACGGTAATACAGCGCAATTGCACAAAACAAAGTCGCTACTAAAAATAGTAGAAACAAAATGGTCACGCAGACCAGCCATATGACAAGAACTTCTTCCTTAATCATAAAGTGCGCTTTATTAATGTTGCTGAATGTACTCCTCTATAAAAACCAAATGCAATCGTGCCATAACACGCAATTACTGCAATAAATTGAATAAGAAAAATTGCCTCATATATGAAAACACTATCCATAACAAGGAAGTATCGCGAAAACATAATGACGGGATATGAAATGTGGAATATTAAAAAACCAATACATACCCACAAAAAGATATCTCTGGTGTATGCTGCAATTTTATTACTTTTTAATTGCTCCACTAGGTATAGCGTGAGTGCTATAATGATTAAAATAGTAGATAACGTAAATGAGAACACAGGCCAGTCTTTAAAAGGGTCTTGAGTAATCGCAGTAATAGTAAATGCGATAGCGCTTATTATGATTAATACATTTGCTATAGCGATGCGTGTGTGATGTGATAAATGCAATCTTGTGATTATTAATAAGCCTAAACAAACGATAACCTCATAAAAGTTATAAAGTATCTCAAACCTATAGGGCGCTAGTAGTATGTGACAAGTAAACTCATTAATGGCGATATACCATAAAAGCGGTAGCATCCATTTTAATGGGGTTGACTTGTACTTTTTATAATATACAGTGGCAGAGATTGCGGCAGCAAACTCAAATAATAGCACTATGTATATTAGGTAATCCACAGGGTGTACAATGTTTTGTTCTAAATGTTAATATTTATTTGTTGATTTCTACCTTATTTCCATAATAGAATCCAAAGGCAATCGTAAGATATGATAATATGGCCACTGTAAATTGAATATAATTTAACGACCTATGTATTTTATTTCCGTCACTTACAAACTCTCTTGCCAATAAAATTACAGGGTAGGCAATAAAGAAAATTAAAAACCCCAGAGCGACCCATAGAAAAAGATCTCTTGACATTTTTAAGACCCTATCCGACTTTAATAGATCAATAAAGTAGATTAATAGAGATACTAACACTATAAAAGTGAAAATTGTAAAATTAGTACTAGAAAATTCTTTAAGAGGGTTTACAAAATAAATACTCACTATGAATATAATGACACATAAGAAGAAAAAAATAGAAACAATTTTTTTTCTTAAACTTTGTGTGATTTGAGTTCCAATTAGAAATATTAGACTTGCGGGAATTATTATCCGATAGAGATTCTTTAACAAGTATCCAGTTGCTGTCCTTGCAAAAAGATACTGAGCTAACATCTCGTTGAGGGGAATGTACCATAAAATAAACAGCAGCAATTTAAGTCTAGAATTACGATATTTATAGTAATAGATAGAAGCAAAAATTGCTGCTGTAAATTCAGATATTATACCTGCTATTTTAAACTCTTCGTTCATTTATCCTATTGATAATCATCGGGGTCACTATTCGGTGGTGGACTCCACGGAAAATCATTCGCCGCAAGACTCTGTACTCCATTCTGTATAGGCATTGTTAAGTCTGCTCTGTTTGATCCAGTAGTTGGTTTTTTTATTAATTTTCCTACTGGAACCGCAGTGCTCTTTCCATTTTCTGTCTTAATTGCAAAAGAAACATCGTCTATTAGGTCACCTCTTGCGCCAGCTTCCATTATGGGATTGAGAAAAACAGTAGCTCTTCCATCATTTTGTGAGTCGTCATATTTGGCAAAATAAATGCGCAGTCCTGTAATTTCAGTTTTATTTGCTTCTTCTGCTTCTTGCTCGATAAAGGCGAGATAATCTTTAAGTGTATTATAATCTATAGAAAGCGATCTGGTCGCTTTAAGATTTGGATTGTTTTTCTCTAAAATGGGTACTATGTCTTTGCCATAACGATGGTACATATCCTCAGCTTCTTGAACGTCTATAATAATCTTAGGTGGTGGTATTGAGCCACCTTCAGTGGGATGTGCGGGCTTCTCATTACAGCCCTCAAGGATGATGACACTTACAAAAAGTAAGGCCAGTAATTTAATTGTTTTCATTTGTACAATTGGTTTTAGGTTAGTGTTAAAACTTAAACCAAGCTAGGGAAACACAATTATACTACCCTTATAGGTAGTGGGGTAGGGGTAAATGACCCTTTATGGGAAGTAGGAGCTAGGGCAAATGTTGTTACAGCTCACACTAGCATAAAAAAAAGAAATAACCTAGTTCTCTTCTAACTCAGATGCTTTTTTAGAATAGATAAAGCCAAAAGAGAAGATGGTGTACATTAAAATTGCTACAATTGCCATAATGTATGAGAGACTAACGTTAAGTGCATAATTATTTATATACAAGACTCGAGCTAAATTAATTACAGGGCCAGCAATAAAAAATAATGCAAATCCCGCAACAAAGTAATTAATCATATTACGTGACCAATTTGTAAGGTTGCTTGATTTTAACGTGTGTATTAAATATAACAGAAAGCCAATAATAGCGATGGTGGAGCCTAGGGTGTTAGACATTTTCCACGCTTCAGAGAGACCATTTAAGCTTAAGTCAGAAACTACAATAAGTAAGAATGCAATTATTAAAATACTAGCAGTTAGTTTAAGGTTACGGCTAGCTACTTCCATTCTTATAACGCTTAAATAGTATGTTACGGCTATTACATAAAATAGATTAGTAAGTTCAAATTTAAAGCCTTGGTTAAGAAGGTACAACCCTCCTAATTCATTAGCAGCGTTGTACCATAAATAAACTAAAAAGTATTTTAGGTTAGTGTGATTATACTTGTAAAAATAAATACTAGCCAAAATAGCAGCTATAACTTCAGAAGAATAGGCTATAATCGTAAGTGGATGCATTTATTCTGGTTGGTATTTACTAGTGGTAATCATTAGGATCGTTAGAATGCGGTGGTGGTGGGAACGTTACCGTGTTTCCAGCGAGACTTTGCACATCTCCATTAACTAATTCTGTGTCAGAAGCCTTAGGTGTTTTTCCATCTATTACATCACCTACTGTGATTGCCTGTTTGTTACCATCTAAGTCTGTGTGAATCGCATAAGAGATATCTCCATCTATGCCCTTAAAGGCGGCTACTGGGTTAAAGAACACCGTCTCTCTGCCAGGTTTTCCTTTAGTAGGTTCTGTTGCCCCAAAATAGATACGTAGCCCTTCTGGGGTTACTCCAGCTTCTTTTGATTCTTGATCTATAAAAGCGATATACTTTTTTAGCTTTTCATAATCTGCAGTGACAAATCTTGTCGCTTCATAAGGAGGGTCTTGATCTCTATATTGATCATTTACTTTGTTTTCAATGATAGGAGCGCGATCATCTCCATAAGTTTTGTACAAGTCATCTGCTTCTTGTACAGGGATAATGTTGTCAGGTATCTCTGCCATAGTTTGATACATTTTACGTGGTCTTTCCTTGTGGATTTATTGTAGGCTTATCACGGGTTAAAGTGAAGCACTTACTGGGTAAAAGAAAGAAGACGTATTAATAATTTGATTTTAGATAATTAATTTGGATTATTATTCGTCACCAAAATACAACTTATCATTGTAATGACTACGTTTTCAAGCTTATCAAAAAGAAATTTTATTTTGAAAAGTGGTTTTGAACTTGAACTTGAATTTGAAATCGAACTTGAAGCTGAACTTTAACTTGAACCCTTCGTCATTTCGACCTTGCGGAGAAATCGCATATGAGTAAGCAAGTCCGAATAAGAACGACGAGTAAGCAACCTGCCTGAGCTAGATAATAAGATCTCTCCTTAAGTCGAGATGACAAAAGCCGAATTTGTTTCTAAACCACCACTAAAGCCCCTTCCTTCGAAGGAGGGCTAGGGAGGATGTTTCACCCGAGTAAGCGATCCCTTTTACAAAAAAAATCCAACATACCTAAGTACATTGGATTTTATGCGGAGTGTATGCTTTCGCGAAAGCGTACTAAAAAACTTTTTTCTAAAACTCTGCGTGACCCGGGAAACGTGGGTAAGGTATCACGTCGCGTATGTTTGTCATACCAGTCACAAAGAGTACAAGGCGTTCAAAGCCAAGGCCAAAACCACTATGTGTACACGTTCCGAACTTACGCGTGTCTAGGTACCAAGAAAGCTCCTCCTCAGAGATGTCTAAGGCTGCCATTTTTTCTTTAAGCACATCCAGACGTTCCTCACGTTGTGATCCTCCTACCATCTCACCTATACCTGGGAAGAGTACATCCATCGCTCGTACGGTCTTACCATCTTCGTTAAGGCGCATATAGAAAGCTTTAATATTTGCCGGGTAGTCAAATAAGATCACAGGGCACTTAAAGTGCTTCTCTACCAGAAAACGCTCGTGCTCAGACTGTAAATCTGCGCCCCATTCGTTTATAGGGTATTTAAATTTCTTTTTCTTATTAGGTTTACTATTACGTAAGATGTCTATCGCCTCTGTGTAGCTCACACGTTTAAAGTTGTTATCTACTATAAAGTGAAGCTTCTCACGTAGTGGCATTGCAGCACGCTCTGCCGCAGGCTTAGACTGGTCTTCTTTAGTCTGTCTTTCTTCTAGAAAGGCAAGGTCGTCTTGGCAGTTTTCTAGCGCGTAGCTTATCACATACTTGATAAAATCTTCGGCGAGGTCCATATTGCCATCAAGATCACAAAAAGCCATCTCTGGCTCTACCATCCAGAACTCTGCAAGGTGACGCGAGGTATTACTATTTTCTGCTCTAAAGGTAGGTCCAAAGGTGTAAATCTTACCTAGACCTAGCGCGTAGGTCTCTCCCTCTAGCTGTCCAGATACCGTAAGATTGGTCTCTTTGCCAAAAAAGTCTTTGCTATAATCTATAGTCCCATCTTCCTTACGTGGCGGGTTTTCTGGATCTAGTGCGCTTACGCGAAACATCTCACCAGCACCCTCTGCATCACTACCAGTTATAATAGGTGTGTGTGCGTGGTAGTATCCGTTTTTATTAAAGTACTCGTGTATTGCAAAAGAGAGCTTAGAGCGTAAACGCATAATCGCCCCAAAGGTATTTGTACGTACTCTTAGGTGTGCTTGCTCACGTAGCTTTTCTAGCGTGTGACGCTTAGGCGATAAGATGGTTTTTTTAAGCTCCTCTGGATCTGCATCACCTTCTATTACTACTTCTTTTACTTTAATCTCAACGCGTTGTCCTCCACCCTGACTTTCTTCTAGGGTACCCGTAATAGCCACTGCAGCACCTACGGTAATACGTTTAAGTAACGCAGGATCTGTATTTTCAAAATCAACCACACACTGTAGGTTATTTATCGTAGAGCCATCATTAAGAGCTACAAACTGGTTTGCACGAAAAGATCGTACCCACCCTTTTACGGTAAATTCTTGATGAATAGAATCACTACTCAGTAATTCTACTATAGGTGTATGTGTCATATGTGTTATTTTTTCAGGTTTGCTTGACAGTGGGCAAATATAAAAGTTTTTTGCCGTAGGGCGTAAGGTAAAACACCCTAACTTGAGCTAGCTGTGTGCGGTGGTAATGTGGGTTTTTAGTACGCTTTCGCGAAAGCGTAATTTTAAGGATTTATAAAGCGTCCTTCCCACTCATCATTAGTCTTTGTAAACGATGCTCGTATGTGGTTAGGCCTCTTAAGTTGAAGGTATTCTATCTGTGTAGGAGCAAATGCTATAATGGTAAAAAAATGCGTCGCTTCTAGATAAGAGACTTCATCTGGATTTGAAAGGGTAGCTCCAGGAGGCTGTGCGGTGGTATAATCTTTTTTTGAATTAGGTTGCACACCCGTGTAGTATTTGGCAAGCTCTGTTGGGTCTGTAATAATGCTTGCCGTCGCGGTCACCTTGACCTGAAGTAACTTTTTAGGGTGATAAAAAAGTAAACTGGCCGTAGGGTTTTGTAACAGCTGAGCGATTTTTGAAGATCTACTATCTGTATAGATACGTAGCGAGAGGTCGTCTTGTACTTGCCTCAGTACTACGGTGCGTAGCTGGGGGATACCACCTGCATCTACCGTGCCTAAAGTAAGGTATCTAAAAGGATGCCCTTTCTTATTAATACCTAGGGAGAGTTCCTTTTTTACCTCGTCAAAATATTGATCTAGCATCGCCTTTTTTTACAAAGATACGCGCTAGCGCTTAGCTTTATAAAAGTGTAATAGTCACTAGTATGTGTTTACAGGCTTATTGCTTGTCTTTAGTTTTAGTGCCAGCCGGATCTTCATCACCTTCACGATCTACAATTTGAAGTGCAGGTTCTTTAAAGACATCTTTATTTGCAATTTCAGACTCAAGAGAGAGTAGGAGTGATGGTAATAATAGAAGGTTTGCAAGCATTGCAAATAATAGCGTTGCACTCACAAGACCGCCTAGTGCCACTGTACCGCCAAAACTACTTATCATAAATACCGAGAAGCCAAAGAAAAGCACAATAGAAGTGTAGAACATACTTACTCCCGTCTCACGTAGTGAGGCATACACAGATTTTTTAATTTTCCACTTGTTTGCTTTGAGTTCTTGTCTGTATTTGGCAAGAAAGTGTATTGTATCATCTACAGAGATCCCAAAGGCAATACTAAAAACAAGAATCGTAGATGGCTTGATAGGGATGCCTATAAAGCCCATCATACCTGCTGTAACAAGTAGTGGTAGTAGGTTAGGGATGAGGGATACAATAATCATACGTAGTGATTTAAACATCCACGCCATAAATAAAGCAATGAGTAATATGGCTAGTGATAGGCTTATCACGAGGTTCATCACGAGGTAGTCTGTTCCTTTTTGAAAAACGAGAGCAGTACCCGTCATTGTCACCTCATAGCGCTCTTCCGGAAAGAGTTTATCGATTTTGAGCTGTATATTTTCTTCGGCACGCTCCATCTTGTCTGTGCCTACATCTTTCATAAATGTAGTGATTCTAGCATATTGCCCAGTACTGTCTACATAGGCTCCCATAAGGTTTTCGTCATTATCAAAACTCTTTGCATACGGCAGTATAAAGTTGCGCTCGTTGCTGGTAGGGAGTTGGTAGTACTTAGGGTTGCCATTAAAGTAAGCTTGCTTTGCATACTTCACAAGATTTACAATAGAGATAGGAGCAGAGAGCTCTGGTTGCTCTTCTATAGTAGTGCTTAGCTCTTCCATTCGTTTGAGGGTAGAGAGCTTCATTACACCTTGTTTTTTCTTGGTATCTATAAGAATCTCAAGCGGCATAATCCCATCAAACTCTTCTTCAAAGAACTTGATGTCTTTGTAGAAGCCAGCCTTTTTAGGCATATCTTCTATAAGCGAGCCAGAGATACTTATTTGATAGATCCCTATAATACTTAATGCAAGTAATAATACACTTGATGCATAAATGGTTGTACGCCTGTTGCGCACCATACGTTCCATCCAGTCTACAAAACCTTCTATCCAGTTTTTACCTAGGTGCTTGAGGTGTTTCTCCTTAGGAGGAGACATATAACTATATAAAATAGGAATGATGAGGAGGCATAATAAAAATATCGCAATGATATTTATACTCGCCACGACACCAAACTCACTAAGTAGCGAACTCTCTGTTAAGATAAAAGTCCCAAAACCAGAGGCCGTAGTAATGTTAGTCATTAAGGTGGCGTTACCCACTTTTGTAATCACTCGCTGGAGTGCTTTTACTTGGTTACCGTGATTTTTATACTCTTGCTGGTATTTATTTATTAAGAAAATACAGTTAGGAATCCCTATAACAATAATAAGCGGCGGGATGATCGCTGTAAGTACAGTGATTTCATACCCTAGTAATCCTAAAAATCCAAAAGCCCACATCACACCTATTATCACCGTTACCATAGAGATAAAAGTGGCTCTGTAAGATCTAAAGAAGAAGAAAAATATAAATGAAGTCACCAGTAATGCTGCACCCACAAAGATGCCTATCTCATCTATAATGTTTTGAGCATTTAGTGTGCGTATGTAAGGCATACCACTAGTGCGAACTTTAATGTCGTGTGCCGCTTCAAAATCTGCAATGGCAGGGATGAGGTCGTTCACCACAAAGTCCCTACGGGCTGGTGTGTTTATTAAATCTTTTTTGAGATATACCGCAGAGCGTACGGTACCGGTCTCTTTATTATAAATGAGATTCTCGTAAAAAGGTAAATCGTCAAAGAGTAACTTTCTGTAACTAGCAGCACTCTCTGCGGTGAGCGTACTGTCTGTCATAAAAGGCACAAGGTCAAAACGCTGTGGCTCCTCTTGCTTGTCTAGTATTTTTAAATCCTTAAGTGATAAAGAAAGTGCAACCGCATCTGCCTGAGCAATTCTAGCAGAGAGCTCATTCCAAGCGGTAAGTATTTCTGGGGTAAAGAGGCGCTCGTCTTGTATACCTAGCACGATGAGGTTACCCTCCTCGCCAAATTTATCTTTAAAATTTTGATACTCTAGATTTACCTCGTGGTCATCAGGCAGAAGATTTGCCTCCGTATATGTAAATCTCATATGACGCCACTGAAATCCTAAAAATACAGTAAACGCTAAGACAAGAATGATTATTAACGGACGGTTGCGTAGTATAATACTCGCTACCGACTCCCAGAAACCCTTACTTAGAAATTTTGCCATTGCCTTGTTTTAAGCCGTGCAAAGATATTCTTTTGAGAGCAGATACTTGGAGAAAATGCGAGCGGCTTGTGGGTAATGTGTAGACCGCTTTCGCGAAAGCGTAAAAAAATTAACCTAGGTTCATAAAAACATAAACAGCTAGGTCTGTTCACTAAAGTTTTAGGTTGAAGGTAAACTTAAATGCAATGTTGTCTTCCCAGTTAGGTAAGTGGTAGGCACCATAACGATATGTCAAACTCGTACCAAAACCGAAAAGAAGCTTATTGAGTTCAAAACCCGTTTCAGTATATCCCTTGCTTAATGAGCCAAAAGCGTCTATATCAAGGTGGTCTTCTGGATTGCGTATGTCGCCTAGCGCAAAACGACTTATAAAGACCATCTCTGGCTTGAAGCGCTTTGAGATATTAAAAGGTGCGAGTCTATGCTTGATTTGAGCAGTAAATAATCTATCTGAAAAGAACTCGCCAAAATACATAGTCTCAAAACTATTAACTCCTGCTACAGAGAATCGCTGTAATATGGTTTCTTTAGTGGGCGCATTTGGAAATGCGTGAAAGAGGTGAGTAATGGGTAAGTCTCCAAAGGCAATATTACCCTCAAGAAGAACTTCGGTTGCCGTTTTATTGAGTCTGTCTACACGATAAAACATTTTTGCAGCCAGTTTTGTAAATGCAAGATCGCCACCTAGGCCATCTACTGCTTGAGAGATTTGACCAGAGATGATGGGGTGACCCTCATAAACTGGAAGCACATCGCTATCTGTTTTTAAATATTTATTAGACGGGCTCCATCTAAAAGATGCTGTTGCCTCTGTTACGTCATAATCACGTATAATCTCACCATCTTTATTGTAGCGGTAGGGTGTGGTCTGATCTAAGCGCCTATGAGCAATTTGAAATTCAGATAATATTTGTGGGGTAAGTCTGTACTCTAGATTAATGCGCGTGGTGCGATGTTTGTAAAACTGTGTAATATTTACAAGGCGAGGCTCAAATAGTGAGTACACCCTGCGGTCTGTGAGATATGCATAGTTACCTACTTCCTCAAGGTCACTGTTATATGTCGCAGAGATCCAGGCACCTTTATCTGGATTAAGTAAGTAGCCTCCACCTATTCCATATTTAAGATCTTTATCCTTAAAACCGTATGCTGTGTAGCCTTCTAGCCTAAAGCGTTTTGAGAAAGACTCATTTGTAACGCCGCCTATGCCTAGTCGTAATCCTTCATAGTTATTAAACTTTACGGGGTAGGTAAGATCAAAATCAAAAGCTTTAAAGCTAAAATAGCCTATGCTAAAGTTGTTTGTAGTGCCAAGTCTACGTTCAATATTTTCGGCATTTACTATTTTTTCTATTTCAGAAAAGCTTCGCTTGTCTTTGGTAGTGAGATTTTCTGAACGATATTTTTTCCAGAAATCCTCTGGTCTATTGTTTGCCTCTTTGTCAAAGGTGATGGCATATTTTGAGAGTTCTTTATCTATACCCTCGTTAATCTTAAAATCACTCATTGTGGTAGTCGATACGAGAAACTTACGGCTCACAATATTTTCTACAACCTCATTTTCAATGGTGCCTATTGAGATACGACCTTTAAAGAAAGAAAGTTTTCTATCTTCTTCTCCTTTGTCTAAAAATAACTCCCTACGCACTGGGAGGTAAATCTCATTATCTTCTAGGTACGTGTATTCTTGGTTTAGAACGATATTGAGCTTATCGTTTATACGTACTTTGACATCTTTTATAGCAAGGGTTTCCCTGTCGAGTACCATTGTTCCTGTTAGCCCCGGGATGCGCTTAGGTGCTTTTGGGGTAAATGAAATAATGTAATCTTCTTCAGGTGCGGTTTCTTGAAGTGTATAGTTGTAATTACGTACGCCTCTTTTAGAAAGGATGCCGGCATATCTATTATTAAATATGACAAAATCACTGTCATAAAACGAGCGAGACTGTATGTTTACTGCAAAGACTTCATACCTTGGGTTTTTAAAACCAGCCAGCTGGTAGCCCATAATTTCTTCTGTAAAGTCGCTCTCACGGTCATATTGTACTAGACTAGCCTTTTCAGAAAAGAAGTTGTGTGAGCTCCCGTTGAGGCTGTCTGTGATAATCGTTTTCTCATATGCGTGTAGCGAGAATGACTCTAGCGCTTCTCGAGGGTCATTTTGTGATTTGTTATCAATTGCCTTTTGCACTATAGCATCTGCTGTAAGTGTGGTTTGGGCGCTTAGTGTAGCACTGCAGATAAACGAAAGGAATACGAAAATTATACGCATATAAATTGTTGTAACGTAAATGTATCAAAAAAGCGACCCAAGAGGTCGCTTTTTGTAATTGTTTAACTACTGTAAGTAATTACACAGTCATTATCTCTGTTTCTTTATTAGCCAGAACTTCTTCTATCTTTTTGATATGAATATCAGTAAGTTTTTGAATATCTACTTCGGCATTTGCTTTCTCATCTTCAGAGGCGCTGTCTACTTTTTTGATATCGTTATTTGCGTTTTTACGATCATTACGTACACCTACTTTTGCGTCTTCTGCTTCAGCTTTCGCTTGCTTTACAAGCTCTTTACGACGCTCCTCTGTAAGTGGTGGTACGTTTATAATAACACTCTCACCGTTATTCATAGGGTTGAACCCTAGATTACCATTTATAATGGCTTTTTCTATTTCTTGAATAATAGACTTCTCCCAAGGTTGGATAGATATTGTGCGACCATCTGGTGCAACTACATTTGCTACCTGACTAAGAGGCGTTGGACTCCCGTAGTAATCTACCATTAAACCTTGAAGCATTGCAGGGCTAGCTTTTCCAGCTCTAATGGTGAGTAAGCGTTTCCCCAGGTGCACGATGGCATTATCCATCGCTTCTTTTGCACTATCTATTATAAATTTTAAATCTTCGTTCATCGTAATATTAATTGTGATAACAAGTTTACAAAAATTGAGCCAATATTCTGCGTTCTTAGTTTACAGTAGTACCTATAGAATCATCTCCAGAAACAACCTTCATTAAGTTGCCTCGTGTATTCATATCAAAAACAATGATAGGTAATTCATTTTCTTGACTAAGGGTAAATGCAGTTGTGTCCATTACCTTGAGCCCTTTGCTTAGTACATCATCAAATGATATATGATCATACTTCACAGCGTCTGTATTCTTTTCTGGATCTGCTGTATAAATACCATCTACACGAGTTCCTTTTAAAATTACATCTGCTTCAACCTCTATTGCTCTAAGCACAGCTGCAGAGTCTGTGGTAAAGTAAGGGTTACCAGTTCCTCCGCCAAAGATTACTACACGCCCTTTTCTAAGGTGACTCATAGCTTTGCGACGTATAAAAGGTTCTGCAACTTCATTTATTTTTATAGCAGTCTGAAGTCTTGTTTTTACATCTGCGGCTTCAAGTGCATCTTGTAATGCTAGGCCGTTTATAACCGTGGCGAGCATTCCCATATGATCACTTTGTACACGATCCATACCCTTGCTTGCTCCGGCTACACCTCTAAAGATGTTACCACCACCTATAACAATAGCAACTTCAACACCTTTTTCTGTTACTGCTTTGATATCTTCTGCATATTCTGCTAGACGCTTTGGGTCAATACCATATTGACGTTCTCCCATTAATGCTTCACCAGAAAGCTTAAGTAAAATTCTTTTGTATTTCATAATATCTAAGATTATGCAAATATAATGTTTAAACCTTTTTTTAAAATCACATAATGTAAGAAACCAGCATTATTTAAATAGGGAAGCGATGATTAGGGGTTAGATTTTATAAAAGCTTACCCCGCATCTACTATTCTTTAGTATCTTTAGTTTCCTTATGGGTGAGTTAGACCTCACGCCAGAAAATAAATATTAACAAACTCAAAACAAGGAAATGAAATTTAAATTTAAATATGCTTTTGTAATAGTGCTTAGTATGGTAATACTTAGTTGTGGTGATGATGATGGTAGTCCTGCTGGAGAGCCAGATAGCGGGACTGATTTTGAAGGAAATGCAACAGCAGAGTATACACTTAGCTTTGAAACATCATTTAGTGAAGAAATGTTTCCCGAAGAATATCCAAGTAACCCTAGCTTTGGTCCAGTGGTCGCAATCATACATTCTCCTAATATAAATGTTTTCCAAACTGGAAGTGTCGCAAATGATGGACTTGCTGCGTATGCAGAGTCTGGTGATGTAGATGCGCTAGCTACTGCTTTAGAAAGTCAGCAAGGTCAAAGTGAAGGTTTGTTTTTAATTCAAACAGCTAGTAATGCTAGTGCTGTAGGAACATCGTCTTTTGATATTACTTTTACACCAACTAGAACAAGAGTGACTTTTCTAGCAAAGCTCAACCCTAGTCCAGATTGGTTTGTAGGAGCCGCATCACTAGATATTGTAGATGGTAATACTCTTAAGGAAGAGATTCAAACAGGTCTTGTATTGCTTGATGCTGGTACTAAGGCTGGAGAAACTTATGAGTCATCTTCTGTTTCAGAAAATAACACAATAGGAATTTGTGTAGATGCCCCATATGCTGGTGATGGTCCTTTTGTAGAGAGTTTAGGAAATCTCACTATCACGAGAAACTAATAGAATTTAAACATTCTATATACTAAAAAAGCCCCCACATTGTGGAGGCTTTTTTTATGGATAAGTTCTAAACTATTAAGTTAAAGAAACTCTTTTAAATCCTTGTACAGATGCATCACCTTTAGAAGCAACAAATTCTGCTACGTTCTGGCTGTCGTCCATAATAAAACGTTGGTCAAGTAGTGCCTGCTCGTGATCTAGAGTAGTGTTATCTGCTACAAAACGCTCAACTTTACCAGGAACAATTTTGTCCCAGATTTGCTCAGGCTTTCCTTCTGCTTTTAACTGCTCTTTGATATCTGCTTCTGCCTTTGCAAGTACTTCAGGAGTAAGTTGCGACATAGAGATATACTGAGGTACATTCTTTAAAGTCTTACCAAGACGTCCAAGCTCGATGTTATCTTTTTCGATAGCTGCAATTCTTGCTTCAGTTTCTGATGCAACATATGCTGGATCAAAATCTTTGTAAGAAAGTGTAGTAGCACCCATAGATGCAACTTGCATAGCAACACTCTTTGCAACCTCTGCAGCATTATCTGTAGCAGCAGTAAGTCCTACTAGAGCACCTATCTTGTTACCGTGTACATAAGAACCTACAAAAGGAGCTTCTAATGTCTCGTAACCACCTATTTCAATTTTTTCACCAATAACACCAGTTTGCTCGATAAGCTTTTCTGCAACTGTCATCCCATCAAAGTCTGCAGCAAGCATCTCATCTTTAGAATTTACAGAAAGAGCGATATCTCCCATTTTGTTAGCAAGTTCAACAAATGTATCGTTCTTAGTAACAAAGTCAGTCTCACAGTTAAGTGATACTACAACTCCGCGAGTGTTTGCGTCGTTAATCTTTGCAACAACAACACCTTCAGAAGAGTCTCTGTCTGCTCTCTTTTCTGCAACTTTTTGTCCTTTCTTACGAAGTACAGTTACTGCGTTGTCAAAATCACCTTCTGCTTCAACGAGGGCCTTTTTACAGTCCATCATTCCAGCACCAGTAGCTTCTCTTAATTTTTTTACGTCTGCGGCTGTTATGTTTGCCATTTGTATATGTTTTAAAATTGAAAAAAGTCGTCTAATCGTTTTCCGCAAAGAAAAGAATTAAACGACCTTTTAGTATTAACTTAATGTTATTTACTCTTCTTCTTCACTTGCAGCTACGGCAGCTTTTGCAGGCTTAGCTTTAGGAGTTTTTGCTTCTTTTTTAGGAGCATCTGCACCTTCTTTTTGAGCATCTTTTCCAGCTTTGCGGTCTGCAAGACCAGCGCTAACAGCGTCAGAAACAAAACCTACTATCTTGTCGATAGATTTAGAAGCATCGTCATTTGCAGGGATAAGATAATCTACCTCTCTTGGATCAGAGTTAGTATCTACCATTGCAAAAATTGGAATGTTTAATTTTTGAGCTTCTTTAATCGCGATGTGCTCTCTCTTAATATCTACAACAAATAGAGCGCCAGGAAGACGTGTCATATCTGATATAGAACCAAGGTTTTTCTCAAGCTTCTCACGAAGACGGTTCATCTGTAGTTTTTCTTTCTTAGAAAGTGTATCAAAACGACCATCTTGTTTCATACGGTCAATTGTCTGCATTTTCTTAACTGCTTTACGTATAGTAACAAAGTTAGTAAGCATTCCACCAGGCCATCTTTCTGTGATGTACGGCATATTTGCGTTACGAGCTTTTTCTGCTACGATATCTTTAGCTTGTTTTTTGGTAGCTACAAAGAGTATTTTTCTACCAGAAGCAGCAATCTTTTGTAGAGCCTCGCAAGTCTCTTCAATTTTTGCTGCAGTTTTATAAAGATTGATGATGTGTATCCCGTTACGCTCCATATAGATATACGGTGCCATATTTGGATCCCATCTTCTTGTGAGGTGTCCAAAGTGTACACCTGCATCAAGCAATTCTTTTATTTCGATGTTGTTTGCCATTTTTGTAATAGTTTACGTTCCGTTGGACATTAAAATTAGCAACTCCGTGTTACGAAGTTTAGATGCTAAACTAACCTTATTAAGATTCCGCTTTCGCGAAAGCATAATAAGCAACGACAACATTTCAATTAATTTAAATTTTTAAAAATAAGTAATTCTAAATCTCGCTTGCCATATAGCCTGAGCCACTTGCAAGTGAAGCGATATATTAACGCTTTGAGAATTGGAACTTCTTACGTGCTTTCTTCTGACCAAATTTCTTACGCTCAACCATTCTTGGGTCACGAGTAAGAAGACCTTCTGGCTTAAGGATAAGACGATTTTCTTCGTCTAGTTCACACATCGCTCTAGAAAGAGCAAGTCTGATAGCCTCTGCCTGACCAGTGATACCACCACCATATACGTTTACATTAATGTCAAAGTTACCTTCGTTGTTTGTTAAAACAAGTGGCTGGTTTACTTTGTACTGTAATGTTCCAGTAGGGAAGTAGTTGTTCAGTTCTTTTTTGTTTACAGTGATTTTACCTTCTCCTTCAGTAAGATAAACACGAGCTACTGCGGTCTTACGACGACCGATTTTGTGTAAAGTCTCCATTTACTTGATTTCGTTTAGGTTAATGGCACGAGGCTTCTGCGCTTCCTGATCGTGCTCTGCTCCTGCATACACTTTAAGGTTGCGGAAGATTGCACTCCCCAATTTGTTTTTAGGTAACATCCCTTTTACGGCAGCTTCTACTACACGTGTTGGATCTTTATCGTAGAGTTCTCTAGCTGTAAGACTACGTTGCCCTCCTGGGTATCCAGTGTGACGGATGTATGATTTTTCCGTCCACTTGTTTCCAGATAATTGCACCTTTGCAGCGTTTATGATAACAACGTTATCTCCACAATCTACGTGAGGTGTAAAACTAGGCTTGTACTTACCGCGTAAAAACTTAGCTACGATAGAAGACATACGTCCTAGCGTCTGTCCTTCTGCATCTATCAAAACCCACTCCTTGTTTACGGTAGCTTTGTTTGCAGATACTGTTTTGTAACTTAATGCGTCCACACTAATTAATTTTAATTAAACATTCCATTTCCCGTCTAAAAACGGGTTTGCAAAAGTACATAAAATTATTTATCACACAAACCTCTGTATCACTATATTTTGTAAGCATTTTTTTTCAATAATATATTCTATCATTTACAGTACTTTTTTGGTCTATATAATAGGTGTTGTTTACGCTTTCGCGAAAGCGATATTTTACCCCACAAAAGTTAATAAAATCTTAAAAAACTGTTTAGGTTGTCACAACGCTTGTTTTTATAAGTCTCTCTAATATCATCAACCAAAAACAACCTAATGTATCTTACAGTCAATCGCCTACGAGCAGTAATCATTCTTTTCTTTCTAAGTTCCCTGTCTCTATTTGCTCAAGTAGACTCTACCAAAATAGCCATTGCAAGAAAAGTCTATACCACAAATACCTTTACCGGTGACGCGCCTAAAATAGATGGAAACCTATCTGATGGTGCCTGGGCTAGCGTGCCGTGGTCTGCAGATTATTTACAATTTGAGCCAGATGTAGGCACACCGCCTACACAGCAAACTAAGATGAAAATCACCTATGATGCAAAAAATCTGTATGTGGCCTTTCACTGTTTAGAGAGTGATAAGTCAAAACTAGAAAAAAGATTAGGCCGCCGTGATGACTTTCCGGGTGATTGGGTAGAGATTAATATAGATAGTTATAATGACGATCGTACAGGTTTCTCATTTACAGCCTCTGCCTCTGGAGTAAAAGGTGATGAGTTTATATCAAATAACGGAAACTTTGATAGCAGCTGGAATCCTATCTGGTATCTCGCCACCTCAGAAGATGAAGAAGGGTGGACGGCAGAGATGCGTATCCCGTTAAGTCAGTTGCGTTTTAGTGCAGATGATGAGCAGGTGTGGGGTATACAGTCTACAAGACGCTACTTTGCAAATGAAGAGCGTTCTACCTGGCAACCTCTGCCGGCAAATCCTCCTGGCTGGGTAAGTGAGTTTGGAGAGCTGCGTGGTATAAAAGGAATAAAACCTCAAAAGCAATTAGAAATACAACCCTTTGTGCTGGGGCAGTACGATACTTTTGAAGAAGAGGCGGGTAATCCCTTTAGAGATGGAGATGATTTTAGTGGCAACGTAGGTCTTGATGCAAAAATTGGTATCACAAATGACCTTACACTCGATCTTACGGTAAACCCAGATTTTGGACAAGTAGATGCAGACCCTGGAGCTATAGCGCTAGATGGATTTGAGATTTTCTTTCAAGAGCGTCGACCTTTCTTTGTCGAAAATAAAAGTGTCTTTGATTTTAGAGTAGGTGGTGGTGCAGATAATGTGTTTTTCCCGAGACGTATAGGGAGGACTCCACAAGGATTTACTACCTCAGACCCAAGTAAGGGAGAGTATGAAGACTTCCCTATTAATACAACCATACTAGGTGCTGCAAAATTTAGCGGAAAAACTAAAAACGGTTGGACTATAGGTGTACTTGAAAGTGTCACGGCAAAAGAGTTTGCAGAGATAGAGCTAGATGATAGAGAAGAAATCACAACACAACTGGAGCTTAGCGATGAGCTAGGTACAAAAAGAGAAGAACTGGTAGAGCCTCTTACTAACTACTTTGTGGGTAGAGTTCAAAAAGATTTTAATGATCGTAACTCTTTTATAGGGGCCATATTTACAAACACAACACGTAATATGGAGCGTAGCTTAGACTTCTTGCATACACAAGCCTACTCTGGCGGTATAGATTTTAACCATAACTGGAAAGATCGTAAGTATTACATAACTGGTAGAGGGATTATAAGTCGTGTTAACGGAGATCCTCAGGCTATACTCAATACACAAACCTCACTTACACATTTATATCAACGTGTAGATGCAGACCACGTAGCGGTAGACCCTAATGCTACAAGCCTCTCTGGTACAGGAGGAAATCTTGCCATAGGTAGAGGTAGTGGTAAATGGCGCTATGAGCTAGGGGGTAACTGGAGGTCTCCAGGTCTAGAGCTCAACGATATAGGCTTCTTGCGTCGTGCAGACCGTATTGTACAATTTGCAAGTGTAAGACGCTTCTGGAACAATTCTACCTCTTGGTATAGACAAGCAAATGTAGGTGTAGAGCAAACTACACAGTATGATTTTCAAGGTAACTTTAATCGCATTCAGTATGAAGGTAGGGCAGAGATAAACTGGAAAAACAACTGGTTTACAGAAGTAGGTGGAGCGCACAAACCTCGCATATTTATAAACTCATTTTTGAGAGGAGGACCACGCTGGAGGTTTAATGAAGAAAACTTTTACTTTGTAGCCGCAGGTACAGACCAGCGTAAAAAGTTGAGTGCAGTTGCGATTTATGTAAACTCGCAAGCAAAGCAAAATAACTTCTCATTTAATCAGTACGAGCTTAGACTTAACTACCAGCCGCTAGATGCATTAAGTTTATCACTCTCTACAGTCTATGAGAAAAACCCAAACAGAACGCAGTATGTATCTCAACAAGCTTATGAGCCTGCCCAATATAATACGAGGTATATAACAGGAGCGATTAATCAAGAAACGTTGAGCGCAACACTACGTGTTAATTATAATATCAACCCTAATTTTACCATACAGTATTATGCGCAGCCGTTTATAGCAAAAGGAACCTATACTAAATTTAACTATGTAGCAGATAGTGAAAACGAAGATCTTAACAAGCGAGTAACCTTATTTAATCAAAACCAAATAAGTACTGTAGATGGTGGTTATACTGTAGATGAAGATGAGGATGGAAGTGTAGATTATGCCTTTGGAGATCCAGATTTTAACTTTGTTCAATTTAGATCAAACCTCGTAGCGAGATGGGAATATAAGCCTGGCTCTGAGTTGTTTTTAGTCTGGTCGCAAGGTATCGAAGGTGGAGCCTCTACAGAAGATAGCCTCTTTGACGCGGCAGATAGTCAGATACTTGGACAGCAAATCAGGAATACATTTTTAGTAAAATGGACGTATAGATTTGTATTGTAATAAAAATTATGCCCCAAATGCACCCCAAAACTTGTATGTAGGTTTTGGGGTTTTTTACGCTTTCGCGAAAGCGTAACATCTCATATTTACATTAAGTGATGTGCGAGAAAAATAATTTTTAACGGTATATCCTTAACTACGATTAATACGTTATATCTTTGTCGAGTTAAAAAAAATAAATGAAACAAAGTCTATATCTCTCACTATTACTACTTGCTTTTATAAGTTGTGGTACAGATGAGTCTAAAGAAAAGTCTCCTATTGCAGAGGCGACTTATAGACAAATTTCTTACACAGTAGAGACGGCTATAGACTTAAACAATGATGGCGTTGCCTCTACAGATTTACTTGAAGAAAATGAGCAGGTACTCAATCCTCAAGAAATAACCTTTACAGCAAAAAACACTGTCATACCGCCTTATGCAATTACAACTTGCGTGACCGAGAACGGTGATCACCTTATGGAATTTGTATGCATAGTGGTTGAAAATTATATACAAGCACCCAGTTACACAATTAATGGTAATACGGTTGTTATAGAAACGGGTCTAATAGGAGAATTGTCACAAGATCTTGACACCTTAAGGTTTCAAGAGTTTCTTAATAGAGATCATCTCAATAATTATCCTCACGGAGATTTTAATAATCTTGCAGCAGTCTCAACATATGTGAGAGAGTAGTGTAGGGATTATATAAATAAAACTATAAAAGCCAAATGAGAAGTTATTCTTATTTGGCTTTTATTGTAATGAGATGATTGTGTTTTTTTAGTGTGCTTCTAGCCAGTTTTGACCTAAGCCTACTTCTACATCTAGAGGTACTGCCATTTTAAAAGCACTTTCCATTTCGGTTTTGATAAGTTTTTTAATATCATCAAGCTCAGTGTTTGGCACATCAAAAACAAGTTCATCGTGTACCTGAAGAAGCATCTTTGTTTTGTAATCACTATTTTCTAGCTTTTCAAAAATATTAATCATTGCAATCTTAATAATATCTGCTGCGCTTCCTTGTATAGGTGCGTTTACAGCATTACGCTCTGCAGCACCACGCACAACACCGTTGCTTGAGTTAATACCATTAAGGTAGCGACGCCTATCTAGAACTGTTTTTACATACCCATTTTCTCTAGCAAAATCTACAAGCTCACTCATATAGTTGCGTAGCTTAGGGTATGATTTATAATAGTTGTCTATAAGTTCTTTTGCTTCTCCTCGGGATAGGTCTGTCTGGTTAGAAAGTCCAAAGGCAGAGACACCGTATATAATACCAAAGTTTACTGTCTTTGCATTACTACGTTGCTCTCTTGTTACCTCTTCCAGTGGTACATTAAAAACTTTTGCCGCTGTACTAGCGTGAATGTCTTCACCATTTGTAAAGGCTTGTATCATATTTTCTTCCTCGCTTAGAGCTGCTATAATACGTAGCTCAATTTGAGAATAATCTGCTGCGAGCAGTGTGTGGTTTTCATCTCTAGGGACAAATGCTTTACGCACCTGGCGGCCGCGCTCTGTACGTATAGGGATGTTTTGTAGGTTAGGATTGTTAGAACTTAACCTTCCCGTCGCTGCTACGGTTTGCATATAGTCTGTATGTACACGACCATCTTGAGCAACTTGCTCTGGCAATGCATCTACATATGTAGACTTTAACTTAGATAGCCCGCGGTAGTCTAGTACTTTCTGGATGATATCGTGATCTTTTGCAAGGTATGATAGTACATCTTCTGCAGTTGAGTATTGTCCTGTTTTTGTCTTTTTAGGCTTGTCTACAAGCTTCATTTTGTCAAAAAGAATTTCGCCTAGTTGCTTAGGTGAAGATATTTTAAACTCTTCTCCAGCTTCTTCATAAATCTCAGAAGTAAGACGTTCTATATCTGCATTAAGATCACCAGATAAGCTTTCTAAGAAGTTTACGTCTAGGTTGATTCCTTCTACTTCCATTGCTGCAAGCACTCTAAGTAGTGGAATCTCAATGTCATTGAATAATTTACGCGTGCCCGCTTCATCAAGCTCCTTCTCAAAGTGCTGTTTGAGTTGGAGGGTAATATCTGCATCTTCTACGGCATACTCTGTTTGCTGGTCTAGTGGCACGTCGCGCATTGACTTTTGGTTTTTCCCTTTTTTACCTATCAGCTCTGTTATAGATACAGGCGTGTAGTTAAGGTAGGTCTCTGCCAGTACGTCCATATTATGACGCATATCTGGGTTAATGAGATAGTGTGCAAGCATTGTGTCAAAAAGTTTACCCTTAACTTTTACATCATACTTTGCAAGGACCTTAATGTCGTATTTGAGGTTTTGACCTATTTTTTCAATCCCAGTATGCTCAAAAAATGGCCTTAATTCTTCTATAAGTGCTTGTGCTTCATCTTTACTTTCTGGAAACGGTATGTAATATCCCTTACCAGCTTCCCAAGAAAAAGCGACTCCTACAAGCTCTGCCACAAGCGGGTCGAGCCCTGTAGTTTCTGTGTCAAAGCATACAGAAGTTTGTTTGAGTAGATTTTGTATAAATAGTTTTCGCGCAAGCGGGCTATCTATTGTCTGGTAAAAGTGCTGTGTATCTTTTATAGTTTTACGTGTAGAGGCATCTGCTACGGTTGCTGCAGTAGCGCCACCATCTCCACCAAAAAGTGAAAACTGTCCAGCACCTGCTGCAGTAGCTGCTTGCTTCTTTGCAGATGGGGTAGAAGATACCTGCGTGCCTTGCTCTGCCTCACCAGAAAAGATTTTTACAAACTGGTCTTTCATACGTCTAAACTCCAGCTCGTCAAACTTCTTTGTAACCGCCTCTGCATTTGGTTCTGAGAGTTCATAATCTTTTGCGTCAAACTGCACGTCACAATCTAGCATTATAGTTGCGAGTTGTTTAGAAAGAAGCCCCAGCTCTGCATTTGCAATAACCTTTTCTTTCATCTTGCCCTTGAGCTTATCTGTATTTTCAAGAAGCCCTTCCATAGAGCCGTATGCTGCGATAAATTTCTTTGCCGTTTTATCACCTACACCTGGAAGTCCCGGTATGTTGTCTGACGCATCACCCATCATCCCTAGATAATCTATAACTTGCTCTGGACGCTCTACTTCAAAACGCTTTTGCACTTCTGGGATTCCCCATATCTCTATACCATTACCCATACGAGCAGGCTTATACATAAATATGTTTTCTGAGACTAGTTGTGCATAATCCTTATCTGGTGTAACCATAAAGACTTTAAAGTCTTCCTTTTCGGCTTGTTTTGCAAGGGTACCTATAAGATCATCTGCCTCTACACCTTCACGTTCAATAATGGGAATGTGCATAGCCTTAAGTATTTCTTGTATATGAGGTACCGCTATGCGTATCGCTTCTGGAGTTTCGTCACGATTTGCTTTATAATCTGCATAAGCTTCAACACGAGCAGAGCTTCCGCCCTTGTCAAAAGCAACAGCTAGGTGGTCTGGTCGCTCTCGTTTTATAACATCAAAAAGGCTATTTGTAAACCCCATTATAGCACTTACATCCATACCAGAACTTGTGATACGCGGGTTTTTAATAAGAGCATAATATCCTCTAAAAATCAATGCGTATGCATCTAGTAAAAAAAGTCGTTTCTGAGTATTTTCGGCAGTATTAGTCACTTGAGATGGGTTTTATAACGCTTTCGCGAAAGCGTAGTGCGATAAACTCAAATGTAAGAAGATGCATTCGGAATAGCGGGCACTGTTAATAAATTATACGAGGGTAAGAAAAAAATCATTTTTAAAATAAAATGAACTAGGGCCATTAAAACGAAGTAGAAAAAACCTAACATTTGGGAATAAAGAAAGCCAAGCAAAAATGCTTGGCTTTCACCCCAAATCATAATTGATTATTAAAAGTCAATTACAACAGTCTTAAATATTTTTCGCCCTAAGGCTTATACAAATATATAACAATTCTTTGATTTGTTTATTGTTACTTTTTAAAAGGATTAACAAGAATGTTAATTATATAGTTGAATTTCAAGGGTTAAAGATAGTAGATTTTTATAGTGGCTACATTGTTAAAAATCCATAAACCTTTAATTGAGTAGTTGGTCGTCAAAAATACGCTTCACGTCTATTTATTAAGATAATTTTGGTTGTAGATTCAGCTTTTGTCACTATTGTAGTAGCTAGAAGTTATATTTTTATTCTCACCATTTTGATATTTCATCATTGTAAAACCTTTATGTATACAGTGGCTTCCTACCTCACCAGATTTATTTATGGCGATGTAGGCTATTTGAAAATCTTTATATCTAGGTCCCTTTTTTGTAATTCTTGTAATGGCTTCTTCGCAGGCTTTTTGGGGGCTCATCCCACCGCGCATCAACTCAACTATCAAGAAGCTTCCTACCGTTTTTAAAACCTCTTCACCCATACCTGTAGCCACGGCACCGCCCACCTCGTTATCTATAAATAATCCAGAGCCTATAATAGGAGAATCTCCCACGCGACCTTTCATCTTATAGCCTAAGCCTGAGGTTGTACATACACCAGCAATATCACCGTCTTTGTCTATAGCGAGCATTCCTATAGTATCGTGGTTTTCTATATTAATTTCTGGTTTATAGTCACTAGTTTTGAGCCATTCTTGCCAGGCATTTTTACGCTCTTCTGTGAGTAGATTTTCTTTTTTGAATCCCTGCTGGTATGCAAACTCCTCTGCGCCTTTACCTGCAAGTATTACGTGTGGCGTGTCTTCCATCACTTTGCGGGCGAGGGCGGCTACGTTTACAATATTTTCTACGGCGAGCACGGCGCCACAGTCACCTTGAGGATTCATAACACAGGCATCTAGAGTCACATTGCCCTCTCTGTCTGGAGTTGCACCTATACCTACAGTGGTGTTTTCTATGTTTTCTTCTTCTACGGCAACACCGGCAATGATTGCATCTAGAGCAGAAGAACCAGTTGTGAGTAATTCCCCAGCTTTTTCTGTAGCGCCAGAAAACCCCCAAGTACAGATAGCGATGGGTGCTGGTTTTTGTTGCGCTTTCGCGAAAGCGGAATTATTATCCTTGCTGTTTTTGACATTATCATCACAGCTTAGTATACTTGCTCCAGTAGCAATACCCGCCCCAGCTACCGCCGAACGATTTATAAATTTTCTTCTATTCATAATAGGTGCATCTTACATCTTAAAAAGTAGTGTTGTTATACTTGTGTATAGAGTTTATTGCGCTCTGCCCACTCTGTCCAAGAACCATCATAAACGTAAGACTCTTGATCTGAAACTAGGGTAAAGGCGAGTAGAATAATGCAAGCCGTTATGCCAGAGCCACAACTAAAAATGATAGGACGTTTGTCTATATGTAGATCCTTAAATAGTTTTTCTAGTTCTTCTTTTGGCTTGTAATAACCATTAGATAACACTTGAGTGTAGGGGAGGTTAAGTGCGTTTTTTATATGACCGCTTTGTAAGTGAGCTCGTGGCTCTGGAGCTGTACCATTAAAACGCCCTTGTGATCTTGCATCTATAAGCTGGTACTCTTGTGTATTACAATTATCTACTATTTGATCATAATGGTATATGACTGCTTCATTTTTATGTGCTTTAAAGGAAGTAGACGTGTCTTTAGGTTTATGAATTTCTAAGGATTCAAATCCTGCTCCATTCCAGGCTGGTAGACCGCCATCAAGTACGGCTACAGTCTTATGATCCATTACGGTAAACATCCACCACACTCTTGTGCTAGTGAATATTCCTTTGCTGTCAAAAACAACGATTTGTGAATCTCTGGTAATACCAAGTTTTCTACACTCCTCTTCAAACTGCTTTTCACTAGGGAATGTGTTGGGATATGGACTTTTAGTATTGCTAAAGGTATTTTTGATATCAAAATGAACTGCTCCTTTTATGGTGTTGTTCTCATCATACTCTTGACTTGCGTCTAGTAGTATAAGGTTTTTGTCTTCTCTATGCTCTTTGAGCCAATGTATGGTTACTAAGGGTGTTGTCATTACTACTTAACTATAAGTTCATCTATAAATATCCAGCTTTTGCCGTCATACGTGTGACCTAAATGCCAGCTAGGTAAATCTCCTACCGTCTTTGCTATAACTTTTATGTATCTCGCTGCTTGCTCATCTTGAGATGCTGCTACCGTTTTAATTAAAGTCTCTTCACTTTCTATAGTTGCATCTATATCTTGGCTATAGTAGGGTGTAAAAGTGGTGCCATCTATAGAGGTAAAAAAGCTAACCTCAGTAGGGTAAAAAATCCAGCTGCGTTGGTCTTGTAAAAATGAGGTGGCAATTGCGTTTATTTTTTTTACTTCTCCTAGATCTAGTGTAGCAACTACATCTTTATTATTATATCCTTGCCAGGTGCCAGATCTGTATTCTTTTGAACCTCTTATGCCATCTATTAAGGCATTCTCTCCACCTGCACTGTATTCATTTGCATAAGTAGTCTCGAGAGTCACTTTATAAGCATCATTTATTTTATGAAAAGGGGTGGAGATTGTAGCACTTTTGCCATGTCTTGAAATGGCATAAGTACGTAACTCTGTATCTGATGTTATGGTAATGGGTTTTCTATATCGCTTAAAGGTCTCGCCGTCTTCTTTTAGCGCAAAGTATATCTCTGCATCTTTATCTGTAGACTGTAACGCGACGGTTGTATTTTCTGTAAAAGTAATATCGCCACTTGCGATAAACGGTGCAGCTACAATGAGATGCTCTGTTATGGCAGTTTTTGGGCTGTGCGCTGGATGTTTACCCCATCTACCAGGAGTGCTAGACATATCAAATTGCAAGAGACCACCAGCCATAATATCTTTATGGTTTATGTAAGAGTAGGGGTGTGCCTTACCATTAATAGAAGCATTTTTTATATGGATATTACTGTCAGATACATTGCTGGCTTCTATGGTAAAATTATTGCCATTTTCTAGGTAAATCGTGGCTTTGTCAAAAAGAGGTGTCCCTATAGCATAGGTGTTGCTTCCTGGTGTCACAGGGTAAAACCCAAGCGAGCTGAGTACATACCAAGCACTCATCTGGCCACAATCTTCATTACCAGAGATACCGTCTGGAGTGTCTTTGTACATAGTCGTAAGAATCTCGTGCACACGCTTTTGAGTTTTCCACGGTTTATGAATAAAGTTATATAGATACGCCATATGATGACTAGGCTCATTACCGTGTGCATACTGTCCTATTAAACCTGTGATGTCTTGCTGGTGCCTTCCAGAAGTTTCTTGCTGGGCTGTAAAAAGTGCATCTAGCTTTTTATCCATCGCTTTTTTGTCACCCACAAGATCTATAAACCCACTCACGTCTTGAGGCACATAAAAGCTGTATTGCCAAGAGTTTGCCTCTGTGTAATTAAAGTTTACTTCGTAGGGGTCAAATGGCGAGAACCAGCTATTACGCATTCTACCTCGCATAAACCCTGATTTTGGGTCATATACATTTTTATAGTTTTGTGCTCTTTGGATAAACGATTTATAGCTTTCTTCGTCACCTCTTTCTTGAGCCATTATGGCTATAGTCCAGTCATCATAGGCATATTCTAATGTTTTTGAAACAGACTCTGCTTCCATTTCTGTGGGTATAAATCCATATTTTTTATAGGAGTCTAGACCTAGTTTATCTTGTGATGCGCTATGTAGCATCGCCTCAAAGGCACGATCTGTATCGTAGTCTCTTATGCCTTTAATATACGCATCTGCTATAACTGGAACGGCGTGATAGCCTATCATACAGCCTGTGTAATTACCAGAAAGATCCCATATAGGCATTATGCCACCCTCGTCATATTTTGCAATAAAGGTGTTTATAAAATCATTTGTGCGCTGCTCTTCTATAATGGTGTATAGCGGGTGTGCCGCGCGATATGTATCCCAAAGTGAGAAAACACTATAGTAATCAAAATCTGTAGTTTGATGAATTTCTAGATCCATACCTCGGTAGCGACCGTCTATATCTTGATAAATATTAGGCGCAAGCATCGTGTGATAGAGCGAGGTGTAAAAGTTAGTTTTATATGTTGTGTTGTCTGACTCAACGATAATTTTTTCTAGTTGTTTCTCCCAGGTACTTTGAACAGTTGCTTTTACTTGCTCAAAGGTTTTGTCGCCTATCTCTGTTTCTAAGTTTTGTTTTGCACCCTTCTCATCTACTGCAGAGATTCCTATTTTTATGATCACAGGCTCATTGCTGGGATTCTCAAACTTAAGAGCCACCTTGTTGCTTTTAGACTGTGGGTCTTTAATGTATTTAAAAGGGTGTGAGGTTTTGAGATAGTAATAAAGTAATTGTTTTGATGCCCAAGCTTTACTGTGACGATGGCCTTGCATTTCGGTAAATAGTTTCTGGTCGTCATCTTCTTTAATGACTTCCCAAGAGGCGCTTAGCACTTCGTCTCTGTGATCAAGATCTATGATGAGGTAGTTGTTGAGGGAGTCCGCTTTCGCGAAAGCGTATTTATGAACACCACTACGTTGAGAAACCGTAAGCTCTACGTCTATATTTGTACTATCTAGGTGTACTTTATAATATCCCGGTTGGGCAATTTCATTATCGTGAGAGAAGTGATCACGATATCCTTTTTTACCATTTGCGCCGTTATTAAAAAGTATGGTGTTAGACGGCATAAGTAAAATATCACCATAGTCTGAAACGCCAGTCCCACTTAAGTGTGTATGGCTAAAACCATAGATGTACTCATCATCATAGTGATAACCGGAGCAGCCATCCCAGCCATCTAGTCTTGTATCTGGACTTAACTGCATCATCCCAAAGGGCATTGTCGCACCGGGGTAAGTATGGCCGTGACCGCCGGTGCCTATAAATGGATTTACATAATTTATAAGCGCTTGGTCCTTTTGTGCAGGAGTGGTCTCAGTAACGTGTTTACACGAGGTAATAAATATTGCTGCAATTAATAAGGTAAGTAGGTGACGCATTTGCAAGGATTGGTTTGTGTCTAAGATAATAAAAGCCCTAAAGCTATACGAGATAGCTCTCGCAAAATTTGACAGTGGTTTTAGGTTTAGTACCTTTAGTATATGAAAATTGAGGTCTGTGCAAATTCATTTGAGAGTGCCCTAGCAGCGCAAAATGGAGGTGCACATCGTATTGAGTTATGCGAGCAGCTTGACGTAGGAGGTGTAACACCTAGTCACGCACTTATTAAGAAGGTGATGCAAGATCTATCAATAACATCTTTTGTGCTTATACGACCACGCGCTGGTGATTTTATATACTCAAATAGTGAGTTTAAAACGATGTTGCGTGATATTGCTTTTGCAAAGTCTATGGGTGTGCAAGGTATAGTGTCTGGCGTACTGCTCAGTGATCATATAATAGACATTAAAAGAACATCACAGCTTGTAAAGGCTAGTGAGGGAATGTCTTTTACTTTTCATCGTGCGTTTGATCAAGTGCTTGATCCTGTACAAGGTCTAGAGGAGCTTATAGAGCTAGGCGTAGATCGCGTTCTTACTTCTGGTCAAAAACCAGATGTTATTGAGGGGTTTGATGTTTTGAAATCACTACGCGAGCAAGCTAAGGAGCGCATTGTTATTCTGCCAGGAGGCGGAGTTTCAATTACAAATGTTGAAAAATTTTTAGATGCTGGTTTTAAAGAAGTGCACGGCAGCTTTCGCGAAAGCGTAATAGAAAACTCTTCACCTCAAAAACGCATAAAGAAAGAAACACATACAAGTCAACAAACTATAAAACAACTCATCAAACTCATCAAAAAATGAAATCAAATCACATTAAACTAGCACTAGACTGGACGCCTAATATAAATCATATAGGTTTTTTTGTGGCTCAAGCACAGGGCTTTTACAAAGAAGAAGGGCTAGAAGTAGCTATAGGAAATCCCGCCTCAGATAATTATGAACTCACCCCAGCAAAGAAGGTAGAGCTCGGTCTAGTAGATATGGCATTGTGCCCTACGGAGAGCTTGCTTAGTTACCGCACAAAGTCAAGCCCTTTCCCGCTTAAGGCGGTTGCTGCTATCTTGCAAGAAGATGTTAGTGCTATTGTGGTTAAACGTGATAGTGGTATCGCATCTCCTAGTTCTTTAGATCATAAAACTTATGCATCTTACAAAGCACGATATGAAGATGAAATCGTAAAACAAATGATACGTAATGATGGTGGTGAGGGAGTACTAGAACTTGAGTATCCATATAAGCTGGGTATTTGGGATGCGCTCATTGCAGGAACTTATGATGCTACCTGGGTGTTTTTAAATTGGGAAGGCGTGCAGGTGCAAGAGAGGGGTGATGACTTCACCTATTTTAAAATGGCAGATTACAAGGTGCCATACTCATACTCACCAGTAATAGTTGTAGATGAAAATAAAATAGTGGCACGTAAGGAAGCTTACCAGGCTTTCCTTAAAGCTACTGCTCGAGGCTATCTATATTGTAAAGAGCGACCTGAGGAGGCTATTGCTATACTCGCATCACTTGTACCCGAAAAGGATAAAGAGATAGATCTTAAAAAGGCATTACAGATGTCTTTAAAAGCATTTGGTACAGGAGATTCTTGGGGGAGAATGGATCAGGGAGTTATAACCACTTTTTTAGAGTGGTTATATAACAAAGGTCTTGAGACAAAACCCATAGATGCCAATACCATTTTTACAAACGAGTTGCTGTAAAAGTAAAAAAGCTGCAAATATTATATTTGCAGCTTGTTTATACTTTATATATGCTTAATCGTTAAGTTTAAGAACCGCCATAAACGCTTCTTGTGGTATCTCTACATTACCCACAGCACGCATACGTTTCTTACCTTTTTTCTGCTTTTCTAGAAGTTTACGCTTTCGCGAAATATCACCACCGTAACACTTAGCCGTTACATCCTTACGTAGTGCTTTTACCGTCTCACGAGAGATGATCTTTGCACCTATTGCAGCCTGTATAGGAATATCAAACTGCTGGCGTGGGATAAGTTCTCTTAATTTCTCACACATACGCTTACCTATATCATAAGCATTGTCTTGGTGTAAGAGCGCAGATAGTGCATCTACTGGTTGCCCGTTGAGAAGTACATCTACCTTAACCAGTTTTGAAGCTCTCATACCTATAGGAGAGTAGTCAAAACTCGCATACCCCTTTGAAACTGTTTTAAGACGATCATAAAAATCAAAAACAATCTCTGCAAGTGGCATATCAAAAGTAAGTTCAACACGCTCTGTTGTTAAGTATGTCTGGCTAGCTATTTGACCTCTCTTTTCTATACATAATGACATTACAGGTCCTACAAAGTCAGACTTTGTAATAATGGTTGCTTTAATAAAGGGTTCTTCCACACGATTCATACTAGATGGATCTGGAAGATCTGATGGATTATTTACTAAAATAATATCATCTGGATGTTTATTTGTAAACGCGTGATAAGATACGTTAGGTACTGTTGTGATAACAGTCATATCAAACTCACGTTCTAATCTTTCTTGTATAATCTCGAGGTGTAACATTCCTAAGAACCCACATCTAAATCCAAAACCTAATGCCGCCGAACTTTCTGGCTCAAATACTAGAGACGCATCATTAAGCTGTAGTTTTTCCATCGAGTTGCGTAGCTCCTCATAGTCCTCCGTGTCTACAGGATAAATACCTGCAAATACCATAGGCTTTACGTCTTCAAAACCTGCAATGGCGTTTTGTGTAGGGTTCTTAGCGTCTGTAATAGTATCACCTACTTTTACCTCACGGGCATCTTTTATACCTGTAATAAGGTATCCTACGTCACCCGCTTTTATTTCTTGCTTAGGTGCTTGTGTAAGTTTTAATGTTCCTACCTCATCTGCACCATACGTGTTTCCAGTAGCTACAAATTTTATTTGTTGGTTTTTTCTAATAGAGCCATTTATTACTCTAAAGTACGTTTCTACTCCTCTAAAAGGGTTGTAAACACTATCAAAAATAAGCGCTTGTAGTGGTTCATCTGAATTACCCTTTGGAGCAGGTATGCGCTCTATTACTGCGGCAAGAATTTCTTCAATACCTATACCTGTTTTTGCAGATGCTGGAATTACTTCTTCTGCATCACAACCTAGTAGGTCTACAATATCATCTGTTACCTCTTCTGGATTTGCACTAGGTAAATCAACTTTATTAAGTACCGGTATGATCTCTAGATCATTCTCTAGTGCTAGATAAAGGTTTGAGATAGTTTGTGCCTGTATACTTTGTGCTGCATCTACTACTAGAAGCGCTCCTTCACAAGCGGCTATACTACGCGATACTTCATATGAGAAATCTACGTGACCGGGTGTATCTATGAGATTTAGAATGTAATCTTCGCCTTTGTATTTATACTCCATCTGGATAGCGTGGGACTTAATGGTAATACCGCGCTCACGTTCCAAATCCATACTATCTAGTAATTGCGCCTGAGCTTCACGTTTTGTAACTGTAGCGGTCTCATCAAGGAGACGGTCTGCTAGTGTACTCTTACCGTGGTCAATGTGCGCAATAATGCAAAAATTTCTAATATTCTTCATAGTCATAGCAAATAGGGTGCAAATATACGGCTATTAAGAGCTATTTATTTCTCAGTAAAATAGATTTTGTGTATTTGGTCGAAAATTCTTAAAATTATGTGAAATGTTTTTGAAAGAGGTGTTACTTTTAAAGCTCTAAAAATTAGCATTATCCGACCTGTTATCATACTGTTGATGTTTTTTAGCATCTCATCAATCATCGCCCAAAACATACGTATTCAAGGAGTTGTAAACACTTCTCAAAACAGTCCCATTGCCTTTGCAAACGTTGTACTACTTGACGAGGAGCAAAAGCTGGTAAAAGGTACTATCACAGAAGAGGACGGTTCCTTTAGTCTAGAAAATCTCAAAACAGGCACATACCACCTTACAGTTAGTTTTGTAGGTTATGACGACCAAAAAATTGAAAGTATTCTACTAGAAAAAGACACAACTTTAAGACCCATAGTGCTTAACGCAAGTCAAGAAAGTCTAGATGAAGTCGTGCTTACTTCAAAAAAACCAACTGTTGTACGCAAAGCAGATAGACTTGTTTTTAATGTAGAAAATACCATACTATCATCGGGTAATACGATGGATATTTTAAAAAGAACTCCGGGAGTAGTTGTAAATCAAGAAGAGATTACAATTAGAAATGAAGGAGTTACTGTGTATCTCAATGATAAGAGAGTGCAATTGAGCGCAGAAGAAATTCAAGATCTTTTAAGTAGTCTCTCTGGTGATGCTATACAATCTGTAGAGGTGATTGCAAATCCACCAGCTAGATATGAGGCAGAGGGAGGTCCCGTACTTAATATTATTACTTCAAAGGTGGTGTCTTTAGGCTATAAAGGAACTGTTTTTGCAAGAGGAACTTACGGCATTTTTCCAAAACATTCTTTTGGGACGTCACAGTATTATAAAAATGAAAAATTGAATCTATTTTTTAATTATAGTTTCAACCCGCAGAAGTCCTCTTTTATGAGTGACAATTTTATAAACTATAGAACTGCAGATGAACATATAAACTGGCTTCAAGATTTTGAACGTAAAAACTGGTCAAATGCTCATAACGCAAATCTTATTATGGATTATAAGCTTAATGAGACTTCGCAGTTAAGTTTTTCTGCTGTGGGTTTATATTCACCAGGTATTTATGATTACTCAAGATCTATAACAGATGTTATTTCATCTATAGAAGACCCGTACACGATTAGAACCTCTAGCGGATTAAATGGAGAGCGCACTAATATTGCGCTAGATGCAAAGTATACCAAGACGCTTAACAATGGATCATTGAGTATGAATGTGCATCATACTAATTTTTCGCGAAAGCGTGATCAATCTTTAAATTCTCGATATATAGATGCTACTGGGGAGCAGTTTAGAAATGTGCGTTTTACGAGTGACTCTTTTCAAGACATTGAGATTTATACAGGGCAAATAGACTATGCAACGACCTTAGGGACTGTTGCTTTAGAACTGGGTGCAAGAACGTCTATTATAGATTCTAGATCTGTGATTAAATTTCCAACTATTGTAGATAGTGGTGTGTCAGGTTTGCAAGAAGCGCAAGATGATGATTTTCTATATGATGAAGATATTGTTGCGGGTTATGTTTCTGTGGCAAAAGATTGGGATAAATGGAGTTTAAAAGCTGGGTTGCGCGCAGAGCAAACTAACTCAAAGGGAACTTCGCTTGCGCTTAACGAGATTAACGATTTGGATTATCTAGAATTTTTTCCAACTGCATATGTGCAGTATGCTCCTGTTGAGAATCATAGTTTTAGCTTGGACTACTCAAGAAGAGTAGATAGGCCTAGGTATCAAGATTTAAACCCATTTGCCTACTTCTTAAATGAAAATAATTTTGATCAAGGTAATGCACAGTTAATTCCAGCTTTTAGTCATCGATTTAATTTTAATTATACTTTAAAAAGTGCTTACTCTTTTGATCTCTATTATCGTGATAATGGAAATGAGATATTAAGGCTTCCTTTCCAAAATAACGATGCACAAGTATTACGCACCTCAAATCAAAATGCATTAGGTAGTAAATCTTGGGGTCTCGACTTCACACACGGTAGAAGTGTTTCAAACTGGTATTATTTATACACTTACCTAAGTGCCTTTCACGAGGAGGTTACTTTCCTTGCGCAAGAGAGTGGCAATGTTGCTCAAGATAATAAGGTAGATGGAGTGTATGCATACATTGGTAATTACCTCACACTTAGTAAAGATAGAAGTTGGACAGCAGAGGTGAGCGCAGAGTATATTTCTAAATTTCTAGCTGCAAGCTATATTCAAGACCGGGTGATTACATTAAATGCCGGTGTACAAAAGAAGTTTTGGAAAAACAGAGCTATACTTAAAGTAACTGTAAATGACATACTAGGGGAGGCAAATGCTTTGCTTACCTCTCAATATCTTAACCAAGACAATGCTTATTTCGCTGTTCCGGAGACACAAAACTTGCAAGTAGGCTTTACCTATAAGTTTGGTAATTTTAAATTACAAGATAATAATAGAGCTCTTGAGATTGATGAGTTAGAACGACTTAAAGAATAATCATCTTTTGACTAGCAGCTCTTCATCTAGGCAGCGTGTTTTTGGGCTTGACTTAATGCGAGCAATCGCGATTCTTGCTGTTTTAGGATCGCACATTTTATATATTTTCCCCGAGCAATATGGAGGTGTCATCCCGCTACTACAACTAGGGGGAGTGATGGGTGTAGAGATCTTTTTTGTCCTGAGCGGCTATTTAATAGGGTCTATATTGCTTAGGCTATTTGTAAAAGAAGATTTTGGGATGCGCGATGTTAAGTATTTTTTAGTACGCAGGTGGTTCCGTACGTTGCCTAGCTATTACCTCGCTTTAGTTCTCAATATTTTGCTAGTTATTGCGATAGGTAGACAGCTTCCAAAAAATATACCATACTACTTTCTTTTCCTTCAGAATTTCTCTTCGGGGATGGAGGTGTTTTTTACAGAGTCGTGGAGCTTGCCAGTAGAGGAGGTGGCATATATTATAGGGCCATTGTTATTATATGTTGTGGTTTACGCTTTCGCGAAAGCAAAAAAAGAAACCTTATTCCTGGGCAGCACAATAGCAGTCATAATCGTATTTCTTATAACTAAATTACTCTACCATTTTACCACACCAACACTTAATGCGCAGCAGTGGAACATAAATCTAAAGGCAGTAGTCATCTATAGAATAGATGCAATTTATTATGGTGTACTAGCAGCATATCTATCTCATAAATATCCAAATCACTGGCTTAAACACAAACAGTTATTATTTGCTTTAGGAGTAATATTGTTTTTTGGGTTTCAGTTTGTTTTAGGAAAATACAGTTTAGATCCTGTGGCTGCATCATTTATTTGGGATGTAATCTATTTGCCACTTACTTCGATTGCCATCGCTCTTACCTTGCCAGTTCTTTCTTCTTGGCGTCAAGCGCCTCGATTTATAGCTGTGCCCATACGTTATGTAAGTATAACCTCATATGCGGTTTACCTCTTGCATTATGGGTTATTGTTGCAGGGTATGCGATGGTTGTGGCCTATAGAGTTGTTAAGTTTTAATGAGAGAGTGGGTTATGCAGCCATATACTTTATACTTTTATTTCTAATAGCAGGGTTGTGGTATCGTCTTTATGAAAAACCTATGACAGACCTACGCGACAAGCATTTTATAACGAGTAGGTATAAACACTAAAAAGAAGTTACCTTTGTGCCAGATTAAATTATTTGAGTTCTTTTGTGCGTGATACGTATCAAGAGAATAAGGCAAGGAAATTAAGTATGGCAAAAATAGGAGATATAGATGTAGGAGATTTTCCGCTATTACTAGCACCTATGGAGGATGTAAGTGATCCGCCATTTAGAGCGTTATGTAAAGAACAGGGGGCAGATGTTGTATATACAGAGTTTATATCTAGTGAAGGGTTGATACGTGACGCTGCAAAGAGTGTGATGAAACTGGATATTTATGAAAAAGAACGTCCTGTAGGTATTCAGATTTTTGGAGCAGTAGAGGAGTCTATGTTGCGTAGTGTGGAGATTGTAGAGGCAAGTGGGCCAGATATTATTGATATTAACTTTGGGTGTCCAGTCAAGAAAGTAGTGTCAAAAGGAGCTGGTGCCGGTATCTTAAAAGATATAGACCTTATGGTTAAGTTAACCAAGTCTATGGTAGAGCATACTAAGCTGCCTGTTACTGTAAAAACCCGCTTAGGTTGGGATCACGATAGTATTAAGATTGTTGAGGTTGCAGAGCGTTTACAAGACGTAGGTTGTGCTGCAATATCTATACACGGTCGTACACGTGCACAAATGTATAAAGGTGATGCAGACTGGAAGCCTATTGCTGCAGTAAAGAATAATCAAAGAATGCACATCCCAGTGTTTGGCAACGGAGATGTAAACTCTCCAGAGCGCGCTGTGGAGATGCGTGATGAGTATGGCCTTGATGGAGCGATGATAGGTCGTGCAAGTATAGGCTACCCGTGGTTTTTTAATGAAGTAAAGCACTTTATGAAAACAGGAGAGCATAAAAAGCCACCTACCCTAGTAGAGCGCGTAGAAGCTGCACGACGTCACCTAGAGATGTCTATAGCCTGGAAAGGAGAGATACTTGGCGTGTTTGAAACAAGAAGGCATTATACAAACTACTTTAGAGGGATTCCGCATTTTAAGGAATACCGTATGAAGCTAGTAACTTCAGATAAAAGTGAAGATGTCTTTGCTGCATTAAACCTTATTGAAGAGAAATTTGCAGGTTACGAGTTTGTCTAGTCTGAGCTTATAAATTTCTTATTTATCCTTGAGGCCGCAAGTCTAGCGCTTAAAAAGCCTAGTATCACTATTGTTGCATATACGATTACGATATTTACTAGCTCAAATTTTACGGGGTAGGGTAAACTCTCTGTAATTGGTATAAAGCCAAACTGCTGTTGTATTACAATAAGAATTGCACCTAGTATAATCCCTACAGCGCCACCTAGAAGAATCATTAAGGCGCCTTGCGTAAATATAATCATACGTATAGATGCTAGAGATGCGCCTAGATCGCTTAGTGTTTTAATGTGCTTGCGCTTATCTACTATAATCATAATAAGACTCCCTATAAAGCTAAAAAGAGCTATTATAAGTACGAGCGTACATATAAAGTAGAGTGCGAGGTTTTCAGTATTGAGCATCTTGTAGAGGGCGTCATTAAGCTCTATTCTGTTTTTTATGATCACGTGGTTATTGAGTAGCGAGCTTATTTTTTCGCGTAAGCGGTCTTCGTCTGCTTCTGGAGATAATTTAATCTCAAGTGTACTTATCTTATCTTCTGGGTAACCCAATAGTGCGCCTACAAAGTCAATATTTGCAAAAATATGATCATTGTCAAGTGTCTCGCCGGCTTGAAAAACTCCACTCACCACTGCCTTTGATGAGTTAAAAGCTTGTGTAGGATCTGTGATTTGTCCCGTACCAGGTTTTGGTGTCATTACAGAGAGTAGGCTGCTATAGTCTGTGAGGTTAATAGAGAGTCTTCTTCTTACAAGATAACCCATAGCCACTGCTGGCTCACCTAGAGTAGGCCAGTTTCCGGCAAAGATGGTACTATCTATTTGAGTAACGTTGAGGTAATTTTCATCTACTCCTTTTATAAAGCCCAGTGAGGTTTTACCCTCGTGCTCGAGGTATGCACGTTCTTCTATTACTTTTGAGTATGCTTGTATCTCTGTAAATGAGGCGAGCTCCTTTTCTTGAGTAGGAGTGAGGGTGATTGTTTTGCCAGTAGCGGGTAGTACTTTAATGTCTGGGTCTATAATAGACGTAATAGAGAGATTAAACTCCTTAAGTCCAGAAAAAGCAGAGAGCACTATAAAAAGAACCATCGTGCCTAAAATGATACTCCCTATAGATATGTAGGTAATTATGTTTACAGCATTTGTACCACTTTTTGATACAAGGTAACGTTGCGCTATATAGCGAGCAAACTGCATTTATATTTTCTTTCTACGAGCGAGTAAACTTGGATCTTCTAGTGGGTTGTCACCACCTTTAAGAGAGCGCTCTATACCATCTAGGTACTCTAGCGTGTCATCTATATAGAATTGAAGTTCTGGCATACGTCGCAGTTGGTGACGTGTGCGCTGTGATATGTTATGACGTATGATAGGTTTTACTTGGTTAACCTCTTTGAGTATCTCAGTAGCCTTATCATTAGGGAAAATGCTCAAGTATACTTTTGCAATAGATAAGTCTGTAGGTACCTTAACCTTAGTTACAGACACAATAATGCCTCCTTGACCGCTGTCTCTAAGTGCGTTTTGAAGCACTTCTGCAAGATCTTTTTGAAGAACACCTGCTACTTTTTTCTGTCTGTTTGATTCCATAGACTGCAAAAATACGTTTTTTTGATATGTATTACTTTTGTCAAGCCTTGATATGCGGTATTTAACGTTGTATTATGGTTTTTACGCTTTCGCGAAAGCGTAATTCAAACATTTATAATACAGAAAATAAGATATGAATAAGATAGAACACATAGGTATAGCTGTTAAAAATCTTGAGGCGGGCAACTCGCTTTATGAAAAGTTACTAGGCGTATCACATTATAAGATTGAGGAAGTTGCCTCTGAAGGGGTGCGTACATCTTTCTTTAAAACAGGTCCTAATAAAATAGAGCTTCTAGAGGCGACAAACGATGATAGTGCAATCGCTAAGTTTATAGAAAAAAAGGGAGAAGGGATACATCACATAGCCTTTGCGGTAGAAAATATTGTAGAGGAGATGGAAAGATTAAAAAAAGAAGGGTTTATTATTCTTAATGAAAAACCTAAGAAAGGTGCAGATAATAAGCTAGTTGCGTTTATACATCCCAAAACAGCAGGTGGTGTTCTTATTGAGTTATGTCAAGAAATTAATAATTAGCAAAGAAAAGCTTTGTTAGGGTAAAGATTTATTATAAATTTGCACCCGTTTTCAACTTCTATTAGATTAGAAAACATAGAAAACATAGAAAACAACGGTCCCATAGCTCAGTTGGTTAGAGCATCTGACTCATAATCAGAGGGTCCTTGGTTCGAGCCCAAGTGGGACCACTTAGTAAACCTCGCAAACATAAGTTTGCGAGGTTTTTTTATGCTTTATAATGAGAGATGTTCTAATCTCTGTAAAACGTATTTTTGGGTAATTTATCTAGATTAAAGTATGTGTATACCCGATGAAAAGCACAAATTCTCATTTTTTATCCTAACACCTTAAAATGTATTATCTGTCTTAAGTATTTAAGATATTATGGTTTATTTAACTGATTTGCAGTGTTTTGTAAAATTTTTTAACTAAAATTTATGTTGGTTTTGATATTGTAGGAGGTAAAAAATTCTAAATATTTATACTTTTTTTAACGTAATTACTCGTTTTATCGATAAAATACGTATTATTGCCGATGTAATACACAAAATTAACCTACTTAACCCTCTTTAAATTAGCTCTTATTGACCTAGTTTAAAACATTTTATATTTGAATTACTATGAGCCCCAAACTCAGAAATTTCATTACAACAGCCCCCCTTTTATTAATGGGGATAAGTGCGTTTGCTGGTAAAGAAGCACCGCCTCCGCCAGGTAGAACCCCACTACCTGGGCTTATTGCGCCCATAGATGATCACCTCCCGTTATTACTTATAGGAGGTCTACTACTAGGTGCGTATTATATGTATAAAATTAAAATGAAAAAGGCTAGTAGCCCTCAGTAAGTCTTTTTACATACTTGCCTATAACATCAAACTCAAGGTTTACACGAGTACCTACTTTAAAGTTTTTAAAGCCTGTGTGTTCATAAGTGTAAGGAATTATAGCTACGCTAAAAGCTCCTTCTTTTGAGTCTACAACAGTGAGGCTAGTGCCATTTACAGTAATAGAGCCTTTTTCTATGGTAACATTTCCTAGTGAGGTGTCGTAGTCAAAGGTGAATCTCCAGCTTCCATCTTCTTCGCTTATAGCTGTGCAAGTTCCTACCTGGTCTACGTGACCTTGTACAATGTGGCCGTCTAGTCTTGCGCCTAGTTTCATCGCGCGTTCTAGATTTACAATATCGTTTACAGCGAGATCGTTGAGGTTAGTTTTATCTAGCGTTTCTTGTATGGCTGTAACCGTATAAGTGTCTCCATCTATACTTACAACTGTAAGGCATACGCCGTTGTGTGCTACACTTTGATCTATTTTGAGCTCATTTGTGATCGCACTTTTTACTCTGTAGTGTATATTTTCTTGATCCTTAGTGATTGATACAATAGAGGCTAGATCTTCAATAATACCTGTAAACATAAATGGTTTTTATTTGGTTACTTTTGTGTTACAAAAATACAAAACCCGAAAGGCATCAAATGAATAAACAGCAAAAAGTACGTGTAGGGATTTCTATAGGAGATTTAAATGGTATAGGCGCAGAGATTGTGATCAAGACGTTTTCTGAGGCAATGATGTTAGATTTTTGTACGCCTGTAATTTTTGCTTCGGCAAAGACGCTTTCATATATAAAGAAAGAACTGGGGCTTCAAGCAGAGTTTTATGGGATAGACGCTTTCGCGAAAGCGTTAGATAATAAGATTAATGTCTTTAACCTGTGGAAAGAGCCTGTAAGTATATCGTGGGGAGAGGCTACAGGTATTGCGGGTGATTATGCACTCAAGTCATTTACAGCAGCAACAAAGGCGCTTAAAGATGGTGATATAGATGTGCTAGTAACGGCACCTATAAACAAAGCAAATATCCAGAAAGAGGATTTTGCTTTTCCTGGTCATACAGATTATCTTGCTCAAGAGCTTACGGGTAATGCTATGATGCTTATGGTAACAGATACTTTAAAAGTGGGCCTTCTTACTGATCACGTAGCTGTAAAAGATGTGGCAAGTAATATCACACCAGATGTAATAAAAAAGAAGGTGAATACACTCTATAAATGCTTGCAGCAAGATTTTGGAGTAGATAGGCCTAAAATAGCACTGCTGGGTATTAACCCTCACGTGGGAGATAATGGAGTGATAGGTGATGATGATGATAAAGTGCTTATCCCTACCTTAGAAAAAATGAGAGCTGGAGGACAGCTTGTGTATGGTCCTTATGCGGCAGATAGTTTTTTTGGTTCTGGTAACTATAAAAATTTTGATGCTATTCTCGCTGCATATCACGATCAAGGTTTGATACCATTTAAGACCTTGTCTTTTGGTAAGGGTGTAAATTATACAGCTGGGCTAGATAAGGTGAGAACATCTCCAGATCACGGTACGGCTTATGAGATAGCTGGTAAGGGTGAGGCAGATCCTGGTTCTTTTAGAGAAGCAGTGTATGCGGCTATCAATATTTATAATAAAAGAAAAGAATACCAAGAAATAACAAAAGATGTGCTTAAGGTGTCGCCAAAACGCGCAGGAAGAGAGCGTGCAGGTAGAGGCCCAGCAAGAAAGTAAGTGTAATATAGTTGTGCAATGCATTAATCATATAGCTGTTAGATTATTTTTTTTAATTCTTAGCTATTGTGATTTAAAAAATTATGTATCTTTGCACGCTCCAAACGGATGATGTAATGAAAGAATTAAAACTATACACTATACAGTACGTAGGTTTAAAAGAAGGAGAGCATACGTTTGAGTACACGATTACAAAATCGTTCTTTGATCTTTTTAACTATGATGACTTTAACGATGCAAGCGTTGAGGCTACACTTCTCTTAACAAAGAAGTCTACCTTTATGGAGTTTGATTTTAATATCTCAGGAACAATCAATATAAATTGTGATGTGACAAATGAGCCTTATGATCAACCTATAAGTGGGAGCTATGAGCTTGTAGTTAAGTTTGGTCAAGAGTTTAATGATGATATTGAAGATGTTCTTATACTCCCATTTGGAGAGTATGAAGTAAATGTCGCTCAGTATATTTATGAACTTATTGTGCTGTCTATGCCTAATAAAAGGGTTCACCCTGGTATAGCAGATGGAACATTAAAGTCAGATATTTTAGAAAAGCTGGAAGAATTAAGTATTCCAGACCAAAGAGCAAAAGAAGAGAAAGAAGAGACAGATCCTAGATGGGATTCGTTAAAAAAACTATTAACAGATAAATAAGAGTACGTAATGGCACATCCTAAAAGAAAAATCTCAAAAACAAGAAGAGATAAAAGAAGAACGCATTACAAAGCTGCTATACCTCAAATAGCTGTAGACCCTACAACAGGAGAAGCGCACCTTTACCACAGAGCACACTGGTTTGAAGGTAAATTATACTATAGAGGTCAGGTAGTTATTGATAAGACTGAAGAAGTAGAGGCATAAGCTTCTATTTTCTAGACATAGAACTCTCACATTGTGAGAGTTTTTTTATGCGTAGGATTGTCAAAAAAAGTTAATTGTAGGCCATTTTTGATCAATTTTTAGTATTTTTCTCATCGTTTTGTTCTTAACTGAATAAAAACGAAAAATCTAACTGAAACAAATGAGTAAAATCTCAGCGGCAATTACAGCTGTAGGAGCTTATGTTCCAGACTATGTGTTGACTAACGATATTTTAGCAACTATGGTTGATACCAATGATGAGTGGATTACCACTCGCACAGGTATTAAAGAGCGTAGAATTCTTAAAGAAGAAGGCAAAGGAACCTCGTTTCTTGCCATCAAAGCAGCACAAGATCTTCTTGAAAAAAAGCAACTCGATCCCAAAGAGTTAGATATGGTAATCGTAGCCACTGCTACACCAGATATGCCAGTAGCCTCGACCGCAGTTTATACAGCCTCTCAAATAGGTGCGACTAATGCATTTGCATTTGATCTCACAGCAGCTTGCTCTAGCTTTCTTTACGGGATGTCTACAGCAGCTAGTTATATTGAGTCTGGTAGGTATAAGAAAGTACTGCTTATAGGCGCAGATAAAATGTCATCTATTATAGACTATACAGATAGAGCTACGTGCATCATCTTTGGAGATGGTGGAGGTGCAGTACTATTTGAACCTAATGAAGAAGGAATGGGACTCCAAGATGAGTATCTTAGATCTGACGGAATAGGAAGAGAATACCTTAAGATAGATGCAGGAGGGAGTATACTACCCACTTCACAAGAAACTTTAGATAATAAACAGCACACAGTTTTTCAAGACGGAAAAACCGTATTTAAATTTGCTGTTTCAAATATGGCAGATGTAAGTGATAAAATTATGAAGCGTAATAACCTTAGTGGTGACGACGTTAACTTTTTAATCGCACATCAAGCTAACAAACGTATTATAGACGCTACTGCCAAAAGGATGGAGCTAGATGAGGATAAAGTACTCATTAATATCCATAAATATGGTAACACCACATCAGCCACTTTACCACTGTTGATGAGCGACTATGAGAATAAACTAAAAAAAGGAGATAATATCATATTTGCCGCTTTTGGTGGTGGATTCACTTGGGGTTCGATCTACCTCAAATGGGCATATAACTCTAATTAAACCTAAACAGACTAAATTCAAACACTTATGGATTTAAAAGAAATTCAAAATCTGATTAAATTTGTTGCAAAGTCAGGCGCTAGCGAAGTAAAACTTGAGATGGATGACGTAAAAATCACTATCAGAACTGGTGCAGACGATGAGAAAGGACCAACTACTTTCTTACAGCAAATGCCAGCAATGCAAATGGCTCCTGCAGCACCAGCGGCTCCGGCAGCACCAGTTGCAGAGGTAGCAGCACCTGCAGCACCAGCGGCCCCAGCAGAAGATAATTCAAAATACATAACTATTAAGTCTCCTATAATCGGAACCTTCTATAGAAAACCGGCTCCAGACAAGCCTATGTTTGTAGAAGTAGGAAAAACGATAGGTGAAGGTGACGTGCTTTGTGTTATTGAAGCGATGAAACTTTTTAACGAGATCGAAAGTGAAGTATCAGGTACGATTGTAAAAGTACTAGTAGACGATTCTTCTCCAGTAGAGTTTGATCAGCCATTATTCTTGGTAGATCCATCATAATCCCTTGCGGGTATTTTAATCATTGAGGAGACTGTGGTTTTTTACGCTTTCGCGAAAGCGAGACCTAAACAAAAACACGCAGTAATCACAATAAAAAATAAACAGTATGTTTAAGAAGATACTTATAGCAAACCGTGGTGAGATTGCCCTTAGGGTAATACGTACGTGTAAAGAGATGGGGATTAAAACGGTAGCTGTATACTCTACAGCAGACCGTGAGAGTCTTCACGTAAAATTTGCAGACGAGGCAGTATGCATAGGCCCAGCAGCAAGTAACGAGTCTTACCTTAAGATGTCTAACGTTATTGCAGCAGCAGAGATTACAAATGCAGACGCTATACACCCGGGATATGGATTCCTTTCTGAAAACGCAAAGTTTTCAAAAATATGTGAGGAGCACGACATAAAATTTATTGGAGCATCTGCAGAGATGATTTCAAAAATGGGAGATAAAGCTACTGCAAAAGAAACTATGAAAGCCGCAGGCGTACCTTGTGTACCAGGATCTGACGGTATCATAAAAGATTTTGAAGAGTGTCAAAAACTTGCCATAGAGACGGGTTACCCTGTAATGCTTAAAGCTACCGCTGGTGGTGGAGGTAAAGGTATGCGTGCCGTATGGAAAGAAGAAGACCTACTTAAAGCTTGGGAAGGTGCACGTCAAGAAAGTGCTGCAGCCTTTGGAAACGACGGTATGTATATGGAAAAGCTCATAGAAGAGCCACGCCATATTGAAATCCAAATTGTAGGAGATAGCACAGGTAAAGCCTGTCACCTGTCTGAAAGAGATTGTTCTGTACAAAGACGGCACCAAAAACTTACCGAAGAGACACCATCGCCATTTATGACAGATGACTTACGTGAGCGTATGGGTGAAGCAGCAGTAAAAGCAGCAGAGTTTATTAATTATGAAGGAGCAGGAACGGTTGAGTTTCTTGTAGACAAGCACCGCAACTTCTACTTTATGGAGATGAATACACGTATACAAGTAGAGCACCCTATTACTGAGCAGGTGGTAGACTATGATCTTATACGTGAGCAAATACTCGTGGCAGCAGGTGTACCAGTATCTGGTAAAAACTACTACCCACAACTACACTCTATAGAGTGTCGTATCAATGCTGAGGATCCTTTTAACGATTTTAGACCATCACCAGGACGTATTACAAATTTACACGCTCCAGGAGGACACGGTGTACGTATAGATACACACGTATATAGTGGGTATATGATACCGCCTAACTATGACTCTATGATTGCTAAGTTAATTACGACAGCACAGACTAGAGAAGAGGCGATTAACAAAATGAAACGTGCTCTTGATGAGTTTGTAATAGAAGGTATAAAGACTACCATACCTTTCCACAGGCAACTTATGGACCACCCAGACTATATAGCTGGTAACTATACCACTAAGTTTATGGAAGACTTTGAGATGAAGCTTCTAGAAGACTAAATAACTAAAAACTCCCGATAGCAATATCGGGAGTTTTTTATTTTAAGGTAAATCTTACTGTACAGGCTGTTGTCTAATTATTTTTTTGAGAACTACAATTTGCCCAAAATGATAATGCGAGTGCTCTAGCAGTCCCATTAGATTACGCTCATAAGTACCGTACTTTTCTAATACAAAATTACTCTTTAGCTCTTGGTCTGTAAGCCTAGATGCCTGAGATGCACATCTATCTAGATTTGTATACAATCTGTCGAGTCTTAACTTCCAAGCCTCTTGGCTCTTTAATATAGGTGCATCGTAGCTATATATATCTTTTGCAGTAAGTGGCTCACCGTCTAGTACGCCGCTTACGGCTTCTATATAGTAATTTATGTGGTACACAAGCTTTGCAATGTTATTAAGGCCGTAAACAGCCTGATTTGCCTCTTCTAGTGTTATATCATCTAGATGTTCTTTAAGATGAGAACCCGTCGTGTTAGGTCCAGATATGAACTCTCTGAGGTGCTTTGCAAGATGTTGAGAAGTGGTCATTACGTTATTTTAATTACAAGATAATGTTTCTACATAAATTTTAAAACGCGATGTTACGCTTTCGCGAAAGCGTAATAAAATCCATAATGCTCATAACTAAAAAACGCTTGCAAAACCTAAAACAGATTCTACAAGCGTCTCTAAATTTTGCAACAAATTCTGGTTACATCTCACTTACAAATTCTCTAAAAATCTCTTTGTGACGTTCTAAATCCATATTTGGTGAGAGTGACACACGAGCGATGTAATCTTTATCACCCTCCTTAGTTGTTCCTTGGGTAGAGGTTGCAGGTATAGTCCAGTACACACCCTTAAGTTGCCCATAACTCACACAGTACTTGCTCTCTTCAGGGATTTTTGTAATCATTAAGTTTATAAGTTTGTGGTTGAGTGCTCTTTTATAGGTCTCACGCTGTGCTGGAGTATCACCTTTAGTAGGTAAGTCTAGCGAAAACACAGACGGTGTAAATCCTTCTTGAGCAAGCTCTTCTGATACAAAATTGATTTTTGCATCTGGCAGCACTTCGCTTATAAAAGTTACAAACTTACGTGTGTTGACATAAGCATCTGCAATGCGCTGGTTCATAGAAGGCAGTTGTTGAGCAAGTAACTCATATTGCAAAGCTGTAGCCTCATTATCGCATATGGTTAAGTGCTTCTCGATATTTGCGATGAGCGGAGTTGCTTTTGTGTTTGCCACACAGTAGCCAGCAGTCACTTTACCACCACTCGGAAATTTTGATCCGCTGGCGTATGAGATTGCTCTCACAGTAGATAGATAATCATTATCACCTAAGAAGTGTACATTAGGGCAAAACGTTTGATCTAGAATAAATACTGGATCTATTGCTGTGTCTCCACTAGGCGTTTTACGAGTAGTGCTCAACACTTCTTTAAGTTTTACAAGATCTGGCACCTCTACCCTTGGATTTGTAGGGATCTCTGCAATGATGTATGGTATAGCATCTTGCTCTGCGAGTGTAGTAAGTACACGGTCTACACTTTGTACCATATCATTATCACCATCTACCGGTAGGTCTACAACCTCTACATTATCAAGACAGGCAGCTACGCGTCTTGCTTGGTCATTTGTCCCTCCATAACAGTTAGGTGGTACTACAAACTTGATTGCTTTGCCAGGGTGTTGTTCTTGAGCTTCTGCCACAAGACCCATCATTATCGCATATTGTATAGATAGTCCACTTGAACCTACAAGCGCTTTTGAGTTTGCTTGTGTTATTTCTTTTATGGTACTTAGAACCTTTACTTTATCTGCTTCTTTGGTACTTTTTTTAGCGGTAAAATCGGTTGTGTTTACGAGAGACTCTAGTGCTACAAGTGTATTTTCTGGTGTCATTGCCACCGTCTCCCTTCTGCGCACGTGTTGTATATCTGCTACGTAGTGGTTGTTATTTTCTCCATTAATAATGAGAATACTACCTAGATCTCCATACGTATTTACATAAAAGTCTACTTCTTTATGTAAGGCTGTAGTAGCGATTTTTTGCTGTTCAGATAGCAGTACTGTGCTTCCATTAAAAGGTGTGATATCATCAACACTTTCTAGCTTTTGAAGCTCAAAGTTATAGCCGTACACTTCTTTTAAGGCTGTTGTGTCAAAACGAGAAGAGAGCACTCCAGTATATAAAATGCGTGTGCTCTTATTTTCTAATAAATTTTTACGAAGCACGGCAAGTACAGGTACAGTCTTAGACTGAAAGCTTATAACGCTTTCTGTCTTTAGGTCATATGTTTTTGCTATTGCCCATTCTAAAATACTTGATAGTGGGTGTCCCAGTCTAATATAATCGTAAGCTGTAGGTAACTGGCTCAGTGATTCTTGATCTGAAACATTATTGTTATATAGTTTTTCAAACTCATCAAGAAACTGGCTTTTGGCTTGAGACTCATCATAAATATCTAGTCTATGTGTGGTAAGACGTAACCAGTCTTGGGGCATTTCTTGTAATACTTCTTTTATATATGCTAGCATTGCGCTGTGTTTTTATGGTATCACCTCATAATCTGTGAGGCTTTATATGTGTCGCAAAGTTATGAGAAAGTATACAGAAACAGGGGAGATTTATGTGTCTTAACGATTACTTAGCGTATTAAAAAACCACCCTAGATGACTAAGGTGGTTGTTTTTTAATTTGCTTTAGCGATATGCTATGCAAAGAGCTATATAAATTAGTATTCCGCTTTCGCGAAAGCGTAAAAAATCTTCTAGCTTGCCTCTTTGTTATTTACATAATCCATAAGGTCTACATCATTACCTAGTAATACTTGCGTAGGGTTGATACGACCTGCTTCTGGTCCGTTTTCTAACTTAAGTACGCCACGAGGACATACAGCGCTACATATACCGCAACCTACACAACTAGAACGCACGATGTTTTCTCCTTTCTGAGCATATGCACGGACATCAATTCCTTGCTCACAGTAGGTAGAACAGTTACCACAAGAGATACATTGCCCTCCGTTTGTAGTGATTCTAAAACGAGATTTAAAACGTTGTACAAACCCTAAGTAAGCTGCTAGTGGGCATCCAAAACGGCACCATACACGGTTACCAAAAATAGGGTAGAAACCTGTCCCAATTACTCCTGCAAACCAAGCTCCTATCAGGAAGCTATAGGTGTCTTTTATCCATTGCGAGTTGATTCCTAAAAAAGCTTCTGCACCGGTAAAGTAACAGTATAATGTGACGAGTGTCATCACTAGTGAAAATACGAGTACCGAGTGTATGAGCCAGCGCTCAAGTTTCCAGGCTTTCATAGATTTATTAGAATGCTGGCGGTAGGGATCACCAAGAGTTTCGGCAAGGCCACCACAACCACAAACCCAACTACAGTACCATCTTTTTCCAAAAAAGTAAACCATTACTGGCACAATCACTAATGTAAGCACAACACCCCATACGAGGATGAAGATACCTAAACCACCACTCTGAGTAAGTGTGTCGAGATTCCACTCAAAGAAGAAATCATAATCTAGCGGGAATGCGTTTTTAAAATCATAACCAGGCTTTCCTAAACTTGCCATAATCTCCGGGATAAGAAAGGCAAATACAATCTGAAAGAATAGTACAGAGGTAGTACGTACAATCTGGTATTTATTGTGACGGTATTTTATATACATACGCACCGCCATCGTTACCATAATCACACAGTATAAAAAGCCATAAACAAACCACTGGCTGGCATCTCCACCATTAAGCGCATTACTTATAGGGTCGAGTATAAATGTCCAGTTTACCACATAGTCTGCATTAAAATAAAGCACGAGATAAAATAGTACGAGGTACACAAGTACCAGCCAGGCAATCCATCCTCTATTGGTTGCTGCCTCGTGATATACGTGGTCATTTTTGATGCCTGGTTTGCCTAGCAACACGAGATTAGGAAAAATGAACATAAGAGCTCCTAGTATCCCTAGCCCAAAGGTTAAGAACCACATAAGCCCTTTGTTTTCTACTATAAATCCTGTTCCGGCTTTTTTGGCTAGTGAGAAGCTAAAGGCTTGAAAGTCTTTATCATTTATTCTGTACTGATATTGTTCTCCTTTTTTATCCCACTCCTTTGCCGCATCATATTTTGCAATTTGTGCATCATAATAGTCATTATTTTGAGCAAGGGCATCTCTTACGGCACCTGTAAAAGCAAATGTGCCTAGTTTTTTACCCACTACGTTATCTGAGATTTTTTGAGCGACGAGTTCGCTTTTAATTCCTTTTTCAGAAATAAAGGAGTCAAGTTGTTCTTGTTTTAAGGTGAAGTCTCCCATAAAGATGGAAGCTGTCCAGATGGCAAGCCCAGTAATAAAGATCACCAAGCCTAGGTTTTTAATAATTTTCATAAGTGTAAGTCATTAGGTTGGTTATGCAAAAATTCTTTTCCAGCTTTTCTTTTTAGGACTAAGTGATGTCCCGTATGCAGCATTATAAGCATCGAGAATATCCTTCTCATAATGGCTATAAAACTCAGGATCAAAGTTTGCATCTTTAAGATGCTCTAGCACATAATCTGTTGTGCGTCCCTCAGTAAGCCAGCGGTCAAATAGCTCGTGACGTAGCCTGATACCAAAGTTATTTATACCCACAAACTTGCGACTATCCTCTTGCATCTCTATAGTGATACACTTGTTATCATCCTTATGCATCCAGTGAAAGTGTGTATTGCCGTCTTTAGGCTTTGAGAACACCCATCCATACGTCTGGTACTCTATATCCATAAATTTTGCACTGTTAAACCAGTGACCAGGGTTATAGGCAGTAGGATTTCCAGTTAATGTCTGTGCGAGTGCTTCTCCCATCATTCTGCCCGTATACCAGACAGCTTCAATTGGTCTACGACCGTTTATACCCTCGTGTTGTTCTGCACAATCACCTATGGCATAAATATCTTTTATATTAGTCTCCAGCATAGGGTTCACCTTGATACCTCGGCCTAACTCAATACCACTTTCTTTTAAGAAAGCCACATTAGGAGACACACCAGCGGTAAGTCCTACTACGTTGCAGGCTATTTCTTCTCCTGTCTCTTTTATAGTTACAGCGCGCACTTTACCATTATCATCTGCTAGAATACTATCTAGATTATAGCCTAAACGTAAATCTACGTGGTGAGATTTAATGTGTCTGTTAATCATCTCGCTTTCTCCTTGTGGTAAAACGCCATTCCAGAAACTGTTTTCTCTTACTAAAAATGTGACCGGTATATCACGCGTGAGCAGCATCTCTACCATTTCAATACCTATAAGACCGCCACCTACTACCACAGCACGTTTACAGGTTTCTTTATCTGGAGCATTTGCCTCTAGCATATCTAGATCTTGTTTTGAGTACAACCCTTGTACACCGTCTAGATCTTGCCCTGGCCAGCCAAATTTATTAGGTTTTGACCCTACCGCAAGCACGAGTTTATCATAACTCATTTTTTCACCACCAGAGAGTAATAATTGCTTATTCTCGTGATCTACCGTCTCTACAAAAGCACGTTTAAGATCAATACGGTTTTTTTTCCAGAAGTAATCTTCATACGGTTTTGTGTGCTCATATTTCATATGTCCCATATAGATATACATAAGCGCTGTGCGAGAAAAGAAGTAATCTGTTTCGGCAGAGATGATGGTGATCTTTTTGTCAGAAGCTTTGCGAATGTGACGGGCGGTTGTAACGCCAGAGATCCCGTTGCCTATAATGACGATATGTTCTTGCATAGTGGTTGGTGTTTTTAAGTAAGTTGAAAAGAGGTTGTAGTAATGTGGTATGTGATTACGCTTTCGCGAAAGCGTGTGTAAAACCTTTTTTCTTCACAAGTTACTAGGGTTGTGTCGAACTAAAGATAGTAAACTTAACAGCACCTAGTCTTATTTAGAATATATCTAAATGAATTGTAGATTAATGCTATAAATACATTAAGGACAGCAAGCTATCTGGTGATTAAAATCAATTTATTTTAAGAAAAAGTGTAAGACGATTGTTTTTTACCCGACCCAAGTGCACATAAAACAGCAATTATGAAAATCGTTACTTTCCTTTTTACACTACTTGTTATTAACACGATGAGTGCACAGAGTACAGATGCATTTTTTACAGATGCAGATGTTTTTTTTAAAGAATATATAAAAAATGGAAGAGTAGATTATGCTGCTGTACAAAGTAATCCGGAGTCTTTAGATAAACTTCTTGAGGCTGCAAAAACCATTAAAGTGAGCAAGACAGATGCAAAAACGTATCAAGCTTTCTGGATCAATGCTTACAATCTTTCTGTAATAAAAGGGATTGTGGCTAAGTATCCCGTAAAGCAACCGCTCAGTATAAAAGGCTTTTTTGACAAACAAAAACACGCTGTAGGAGGTAGCTCAATCACCCTTAATGATATAGAAAACAAGAAGCTACGTGCTGTTTTTCCAGATGAGGCTCGTTTTCACTTTGTACTTGTATGTGCAGGGTTGGGCTGTCCTCCTATTATAAATGAAGCATACACACCTAGTAAGCTTGAAGCTCAGTTAGAACGACAAACTAAACTAGCGCTCAATAATCCATCGTTTATACGAGTAAAAGGTAAAAAGGTACAGATCTCGCAAATTTTTGAGTGGTATAACGGTGACTTTACGAGAAGTGGGAGTGTGCTAGAGTTTATCAATAAATATAGAGATAGCAAAATAGACGAGACTGCAAAACTTTCATACTATCCATATGACTGGACACTTAATGATATAAAATAATGAGTATATACTGAGCCTGCGCTGCTTTATGTGAAGTTTTCATAATACAAAGGGTTTATAAAGCAGTTACCCCTACCAGGCTCAGTTCTTTCATTAATGCATAAAACTTTTACAACTTCTTTTCTCACTCCACGGTAGCTGAATTAAGAAAGTACAATTATAAATTTCCAACCTAATATTTAAAAAAATGAAACATTTTTTAATAGGCGCACTATGCCTAATCGCTACTACAATTTACGCACAAGATAATGATGATAACGAGATCGGCGGCTCTGTCATACAGACGCTTACACCATCTAAGCTTATTGCAAAAGGACAATATGATATCAAGTGGTTTAATAATTTGTACACGCAAACAGAAAGTACATTTACAGATGGTGATGAGCCTAGGCAATCATTTTTGACATCATCACTAGAAGCTTTTACTGGAGTGTCAGAAAATAGAAGACTCAATGTAGGTGTAATTTTAGAAGTGCGATCTAATGTAATAGGCGGTAGAGATGCGCTAGATGTCTTTAGTTTTGACGGAGAGCGTGGCACCGCTCGTAGTGGTCTTACTTCTATCGCTCCTGTGGTAAAGTTTGTTCCATTTGCATCTGTAAATAACTTTTCGATTCAAAGTTCGCTATCTATACCACTTATAGATCAAGAGACAGAGCAAGGGGTTTTTCTTGACCAAAAAGGATTTACGTGGCAAAACCGTTTCTTTTTTGATCACACCTTTGCAGGTGGTGACTGGCAAGTATTTGCAGAGCTTAACTCTGAGTTTAATTTTGGAAAAGAGGCAGAGCAAGATGAAAACTTTGACACCGTAAACGGCAGCTTTGCAAATAATAGTTTAAATCTTACGCCAGGGGTGTTTTTAAGTTACTTCCCCAGTGCTAAGTTTACCGTTCTAGGCTTAGTACAGCACTCACAGCGCATAGATCTAGGTAATGATTTTGAGCAAGACTTTACCGCAGTAGGTGGAGGCGCAAAATATCAACTCACAGACGAGCTCAACCTCGAGGCTTTGTATACCAACTTTGTAAGAGGTAATAATACGGGACTAGGTGAGACTTTTAACTTGGGACTACGAGTTGTTTTTTAATATAAGCATCTACTAGATTTGATGTATACTTTATAATCTAGAGATCGCTAGACCTGACTACTTATAAAAGTGGTCAGGTTTTTTTGGTTTGTGATATAGAAAGCTATCTTTATTTTATAGAATCACATTTGTTATGAAAATACTATTACAATGCCTTGTGCTTGTTTTACTTCTAGAAGGTTGTAGTGCCCAGCTTCCACCAGATGGAAAAATTAATGGAGTAAGCTTTGTAGCAAATCGCTCTCCAGTAGACAGCAGTCACGTGGCACCCGTTCTTGATATAAACGCAAACTATGCTGCGGTTATGCCCTTTGGGTTTGTGCCGGCACTAGATAAAGCGCAAATTGTATACAATACAGATAGACAGTGGTATGGTGAGACTAGAGAAGGCGGTCGTAATTATGTAGCACAACTTCACGATAAAGGTATAGATGTAATGCTCAAACCCCAGATATGGATACGTCGGGGTGAGTTTACAGGTTACCTTAAGATGGAGACAGAAGAGGAGTGGCTGGCACTTGAGCAATCGTATCGCGATTTTATAATGGATTATGCGACACTTGCTCAAGAGGAAAATGTAGCAATATTTTGCATAGGTACAGAGCTGGAGCAATTTGTAGTAAATAGACCAGCTTTCTGGCAACAGCTCATAAAAGATATCAAAAAAGTATACAAAGGTAAGCTTACGTATGCTGCAAACTGGGATGAGTATAAACGAACCCCTTTCTGGCAACAGCTGGATTACATTGGGATAGATGCCTACTTTCCAGTATGTGATGATCAAACACCTACGGTGGAGTGTGCTATAGAAGGCTGGATAAAATGGAAAGAGGAGATTTCCGCTTTCGCGAAAGCGCAACAACGCAAAGTATTATTTACAGAGTATGGTTATCGCTCTGTAGACTATACAGGTAAAGAACCCTGGCGCTCTGACCGAAGTATGACCCAAGTAAATCTGGATGCACAGGCAAATGTTACAAAAGCACTTTATGAAGCCATCTGGGATGAAGAGTGGATGGCAGGAGGCTTTTTATGGAAATGGTTTATACATCACGACCGTGTAGGAGGACCAGAAAATAGCCAGTTTACACCTCAAAACAAACCAGCTCAAGATATTGTAAAAGAATACTACGGTAGAAATTAAATACGATAGCTACTGCAATGTTTACGATTAAGAACCGACAGACTCATAGTATCGTATAAAAGCCTATGAAACAAATTATATATCTATGTCTGTTCTTGCTGCCTTGCCTTGTTTATGCTCAAAAACAGCAAGTAGATAGAATCACTTTTAAAGGGTTAAAAAAAGTAGATGAGTCACTGTTGAGAAGACTAATAAAAACAGAAGTAGCATCTCCTTACGACTCGCTTAAAGTAGCTACAGATGTAGAGCGATTTAATAGACTTCCTGCCATTGCAAAAGCTACCGCTAGTATAGCTGAGGTAGATAATGGTGCTATAGAAGTCACTTATGATATTGTAGAAAATTTTACAATTATACCGGGTATACGTATCTCTGAGGCAAATGATGGAAGTTTTGCCTTTAGACTAAGTGTATTTGAATTTAACTTCTTAGGCCAGAGCCAGATTGTGGGTGGCTTTTACCAGCGTGATGTTTTTAATTCTTACGGTGCTTACTGGGAAGCCCCATTTTTATTTACAAACAAGTTAGGGCTAGGTGTAAATTATATTAAAGATGTCACCTTTGAGCCCATTTACTTTGATACAACTACTCTCAATTATAAAAAAGATAGAGCTGGAGCTGAGATTTACGGACTTTACGAAATTGACTTTCATAATAAAGCAGAGCTAGGAATTAATATTTTTAAAGAGCAGTATGTTGCAAACGAGACTGAGATAGATGCTACTTTTCCAAACAATCTAGAGGCTTCAAAAATTGCTGTGCGAGCAGAGTATGAGACAAATTTTTTAGACATAGATTATCAGTATGTTTCTGGTTTTAGAAACTTACTTGATGCAAGATATATTAATGGAGGTGAGGGCTTACTTGACGACTCTTTTATAGGAGTTAATACAACCGAATATTTTAAAAGAATAGGAAGTAAAGGTAACTGGGCAAGTAGATTACAATTAGGATTTGCTTCTTTTAATGAGTCTGATTTTGCGCCATTTACTGTAGATAATCAATTTAACTTACGCGGGGCTGGTAATGATATAGCGAGGGGTACGAGTTTTATATTTATAAATACAGAGTACCGTCACACGCTGCTAGAGAGAGGCTGGTTTGTACTACAGGGTAATGCCTTTGTAGATGGGGGAACCTTAAGAGAGGCAAGGCAACCGCTAGATAACCTTGTAAGTGGTGATGCTCTTGAGGTATACTCTGGAGCAGGGGTGCGTTTTATACATAAACGTATATTTAATGCAGTTATACGACTAGACTATGGCGTAGGCCTAGGAGCGTCACAAAACAGTGGTCTTGTCTTTGGGATAGGACAGTATTTTTAATAGGTAGAGATTCTTTTATAATGATGTAAAGTGTTACAGAGAGTATTGATTTTAATGGTATGTTGCATTACCGCTGTACAGCTTGCTGGACAAGAGGGTAAAGTGCTAGACCTCAAAGTACAAGGCTCAAAAAGGCTTAAACCTAGTTTTATAAAACTCATAAGTGATATAAAACCAGGAGTTACATTAGACTCTGCAGTGATAAATCAAGATATAATACGCCTTAAAAGACTTCCAGCAGTTGCTCACGCTTATTTTCAGGTTTTTAAGTCACACGATAACTTCTATAATGTTTTTTATAACGTAGAAGAAAATATTACCATAAATCCACAAGTAAATCTTTACACGACTAATGATGATGAGTTTGCATACAGGCTAGGCCTTTATGAATATAATTTATTAGGAAGAAATATAGGTTTTGGAGGGTTTTATCAGAAAGATATTTTTAGCTCGTATGGTATAAATTTTAGAGCGCCTTTTTTATTTAATAACAATGTAGGACTTGCGATAAACTTTCAGAGTCTTACTACTCAAGAACCTGTGTTCTTAGATAATGGTACTGCAGACTATAAGTATAACAATACCTCCATAGAGATTTTAGGCCTATATGCTTTTAACTTTAAGCATCGTGTTGAGTTAGGTGTTAACTTCTTTAATGAAGATTATTTATACCTCAATGGAGCTACAGATGTGAGCGTGCCACAAGCCTTTAATGTAGATAAAATTCTTCTTAAAGGTATTTATGAGTATGATGCTCTTAAGTATGACTTTCAGTATGTAAGTGGTTTTAAAAGTACTTTTAATGTACAATATGTACAGGCTAATGCGGTGACATTACCAGATTTTACCATCTGGTGGAATGATTTTAGATATTTTGCTAGAATACGAGATAAGGATGGTGTTTATGATGGAAACATCGCAACGCGATTGCGTCTAGGCCTTGCTACAAATGCAGATTCACCCTTTGCCCCATTTTCTGTAGATAATAATCTTAATATACGGGGTGTAGGTAATACCATAGATAGAGGCACCGGTGTGGTAGTACTCAATGCAGAGTATAGACAAACGCTAGCAGATCGAGACTGGTTTACAATACAAGGAGTGGGTTTTGTAGATGCTGGCTCTTGGCGCAATCCCGGGGGAGATTTTGGCGATTTTGGTGATGATCAAAATTTGCGAGTTTATCCAGGTCTAGGCCTTAGGTTTATTCATAAAAAGATATTTAATGCAACCTTTAGGGTAGACTATGGATATGGTATAACACAAGATGCCACCAGCGGAATTGTCTTTGGTATAGGCCAGTATTTTTGATTATCTACGTTCTTTCATTGCATCTTGGTACGCAGTAGCAAGATCTGTCTTTTGATTTTCTGAGAGTACTTTACCTGCTAGCTGAAAAAAGGTATGCTCCTCGTCTTCGAGATGATGTTCGACTTTTTCACACAACTGTTTTGCATAAGTAAGCCAGGCAGGAGAATCCATATCCGTATCATCTATTTTTTCTATAAGTTCATCCATCTCGTGATGCTCTGCTATACCGTGTCTAGCGTGCTCCTGCATCATATCATTATGTATAAGCGGGCTGTAAAAATGTCTTTCCTCTGCGTCTGCGTGTATTTCTAATTCTTCTTTTAGTGCTTTCCAGAGCTGTTTTCTGTCACTGCTATTACCAGAGGTTGAGGTAAGTCTATCGCATAAGTCTCGCTGGATATCGTGGTCGTTTCTAATTGCTTCAAAAATATTCATAGTACTAAAAGATTAATTGGTTAGTTAATTTTAAAACACTGTAAATTTTTAAAAAATTGCTATGATTTTTGTTAAAATCAATACAATTAATTTAAAATTAGCAATTTACAAATGGTCTCATCTGTAGCTTTGTACAAACAATAACCAAAAAAAAGTAACCAATGTCATTAATTACAATTATACTCAGCATTCTATTTCCGCCACTAGCAGTTGCGTTAGAAAAAGGAGCCGGAAAAGATCTTCTCATAAACATCTTACTTACACTATTAGGCTGGCTTCCCGGAGTGATTCACGCCTTTTACGTAAACAATAAATAAGAGCAACACATATATTACAAGAGCCCGCTACATAAGTAGCGGGCTTTTTTATTTTATAAAGACTTGTAGGAGTTTAATAGATATAGGTACGCTTTCGCGAAAGCGTAAAAAAACCTTTTAAAAATAGTAGATTTTAGACAAACTAGAGCAGACATTTTTTCGTAGGTTTAAAAAATCATTATAACCTTCATCTATGCGCATTATTACTATTGTATTTGTATTACTCTATGGCATTTGCGCTACTGCACAAGAAGATAAAGTAAGACCCTTTGATGTAGAAGCAGACCTTTTTGGCGGAACGATTTTAGAACATAATCCAGATATTTCTCACCTTATTACAGAACATCCTACGGGAGTGATGCTGGCATATAACCGAAAGACTTACGGTTTTGAACCCTGGGAGCGTCGTTACAACTTTCCAGATGTGGGGTACACCTTTGTGTTCCAAGATATGAAAAATGAGTATCTGGGAGAGTTATATAGTGCGTATGCGCATTATAACTTTTATTACTGGAAGAAGCGCTTGCAGTTTAGAATAGGGCAGGGGCTCGCGATTGCTACAAAACCTTATGATAGGGAGACTAATTTTATAAATAATGCATACGGTACTACAGTCTTGAGCAGCACGATGCTTAAGTTAAGTTATAAGAAAAATAATATTTTTAAAAATATAGGCTTTCAAGCAGGGGTGACTATTATACACTATAGTAATGCAAATCTCAAGGCGCCAAATAATTCTACAAATACGTGGGCGTTTACTGCAGGATTAAATTACTTCCCAAAAGCGGCCGAGTTTCCCGAGTATATACCTATGGGAGAAAAAACACCTTATAAAGAACCTATACATTTTAACTTGACACTGCGCGGTGGAGCAAACCAGAGCGATATAAACAACTCACCACGCTATGGTTTTGTTACTATTACTGCCTTTGTAGATAAGCGTATTAATCACAAATCTAGTTTTACGGCGGGAGTTGACGCATTTTTTGCAAATTTTTTAAAAGAGCTCATACGTTATGAGTCTATTGCATATCCAGATGGTGATGTCACGGGTGAGGAAGACTGGAAACGTTTTGGGATTTTTGTAGGTCACGAGCTGCACTTTAATGAGCTTTCTTTTGTATCCCAATTGGGATATTATGTGTACTACCCGTATGATTTTGAAGGAAGATTTTACAATAGGTTAGGTTTAAAAAGAACCTTCGGGAAACACCTTGCAGGGAGTATGGTCGTAAAGGCACACGGTGCAAAAGCAGAGGCAGTAGAGTTTGGTATAGGATATAGATTTTAATAAGATGAGACACTCCATTTATATAGCTAGTATAATAGTAATCATTGTAAGCATCATTTCTTGTGATACAGAAGATACACTTACGTGTCTAAAAACCACAGGCGAGATTGTAACACAAGAGTATGATCTAGCAGATTTTGATAGTATTACCATCTTTGAGCGTGCCCAACTCATAGTAACAGACGATCCAGATATCTCTGTAAGGTTAGAAACTGGAGAAAACTTACTTGAAGATTTTGAAATTCTTATAGAGGACAATACACTCAAAATCAGCAACACAGCTTCTTGTAATATTATACGTGATTATGATACTTCAAAGGTGTATGTGAGTCATCCCGATTTAAAACAGATACGCAATAGTAGTGGGCAAACGGTAGAGGCAGAGGGTATCTTGACCTGGAACTCACTCAGGTTAGTAAGTGATGACCTTATAGAAGAAGACTTTTATCATAAAGATGGAGACTTTAATCTCTCGCTAGATGCAGAAAATGTGCTATTACAAAGCAACGGATTGTCTAATTTCTTCATAAACGGAAGTGTGACAAATCTTACCATAAACTTGCTAGATGGTGATAGTAGATTACCCTTAGAAGATCTTGATGTTCAAAATGTATCCATCTTCCACAGGGGGACTAATGATGTGATACTAGCACCACAATTATCTATCGTGGGAGAGTTGCGTAGTACGGGTAATTTGATTTTAAAAAACACACCACCAGTTGTTGAGGTAGAAAGCTTCTTTACGGGTGAAGTTATTATTGATGAATAATTCTTTCGCTTAAAGCGAAAAAAAAGCGCCCCAGTATGGAGCGCTTTTTATAATAAAATCGAAGTAGTATAGACTATATAGTTTCTACTACTTTATCTAATGCGATTCTTGATTTTGGATTTTTACTAGGTTGGTTAAAATCCTCTTCATCTCTATATCCTATAGCAACGGCAACTAGGGTTGCATAGCCATCGTTTCCTATAATCTTGTCATAGTTTGCAGGCTCTATTCCTTCCATAGGGGTAGCATCTATGCCCATAACCGCACAAGCACTTAGTAATACACCTACAGAGAGGTATACTTGCTTATCAAACCAAGCAGTAATCTGTTCTTTAGGTAGCGGTTTTAAGTTCTCATTATAATAATCTACCATTCCTTGTGGTAATTCTCTCTTGATTTGCTCTTCAAAAAGTGATAAATCATCTACTCTACTAAAAACAACTACAGTATCACTCTTTGTTACTTTCTCAGTATTTATCCAAGATACTTTAGAGAGCTTCTCCTTTGTGTCTTGATCAGAAACAAAAGTAAATTTCCAAGGCTGGCTATTTATAGAAGAAGGACTTAGTCGTAAACTTTCTTTAAGCTCCTCTATGTGCTTAGGATCTATCTTTTTTGTCTCGTCATACACCTTTGTGGTGTAGCGCTCTTGCATTGCATTTATAAAACTCATAACATTTATTTTTTACTATATTAAGTATAGTAGCAAAAGTATGTATAGTTATATACCTTTGCAAGAACGGTCAAAAAGTATAGGTTTAATTTAACACATCGAGATGCACACTTTTAAAGGAAAAGAATACCCTTGCTGTACAAGTCTTACGATGGGAGTGATAGGAGGTAAGTGGAAAACCGTAATCATTTACCATCTTATAGAAGGTCCCTTACGATATAGTGAGTTACGCAAGCAAATGCCTTCTGTGACAGAGCGCACCCTTAGCCTACAGCTCAAAACACTAGAGAGTGATGGTATAATAGATAGAAAGGTTTATACTACAAAGCCACCACTTAAAGTTGAGTATATGCTTACAGATTTAGGAAAGTCACTTATACCACTTATAAACGCAATTGCAGAGTGGGGTCGCAAAGCAGATGAGGTATAAACCTGTTATGATATCTTGTTGAGATAATATTTGTGCAAATCTTCTGCACTAGCGCCTAGCCATTTGCGCACATAAATACTCCAGAAGTGAAACTGTAATTTCCAGATACCATTTTCCTCATAACGACGTGCAGAGGTTGTGAGCCATTTTTGAATAACGACAAATTTACGTCGCGCATATAACTTATTTATCAGGTCATTATCCTCATAAATAATATATCGCTCATCAAAGCGGCCCAGTTCTTCAAAAAGAGCTTTGGTAATAAACTGGCTTTGGTCACCACCACGGCACGCTCGCCACTTAAACTTTGTGAGCCAGCCAGCTAGTCGCAGCCACCAGTGATTAGAATCAAATTTCATTTTAAAACATCCTGCAGGATTACCCTGTGTGACCTCTTTTACAATGAGGGCATCATAGTTTTGAGGTGGGTAAGAGTCTGCGTGTAAAAAGTAAAGTATGTTGCCTGTAGCTTGTATGGCTCCCGTATTCATCTGTCGTGCTCGACCTTTTTGAGATGTAATAATAGATACCGTTTTACTAAGCGCTGCATATTGCGTGACTTGAGTAATAGTATCATCAATACTGCCACCATCTACAACGATGATTTCGTGTATATAATTTTGAGAAGACGCCTTGTTTTCTAGGTGAGTGAGCAATGCACATATGGTCTCAGTCTCATTAAGAACAGGGATGACTACAGATATAGAATTCATTAAAGATGTATCTTATTCTAAATGTACGCAAAAACACCTCAATCAGTTTTACTTTATTGCTTATTTAAGCCCCAATCATATTCTTTAAATGTTACAGGTGTACCAGGCGCAACCTGAGTATTTGTATATTTATTTATATAGGGTAGTAAGCTTTTATTAGATCCTCTATAAAAGTCTTCTGTATAAAATTTAAAAATAGAAGAAAGTGCTGCCGTATTTGCACTAATATCATTTTTTGAACTATTAATAAACTGCTTAGTTGCTTTGTCAAGTTGCTCATTGATTTTACCAGCAGTGTATGCCTCACGCAGTAGTGGTGGGCAAGAGATAGATGCACAGTTTATGGCAAAATGTATTCTAGGCTCATTCATCTTGCGTAGCACGCCATTTTCAATGCCACCTAGAGAGAGCAAGCGCCCATCTACCCTTGCACGTCCTTTAGTCCACGGGGCGTCTATGTCTTTTATACTACTTACCTCTGGGTTATCAAGTATGAGCTCTACAGTGACTGCGTTATAAAGATTAATATAATAAGCAAGTAACTCTTGTGCACTCCACTTGTTTGATGGGTCAAGATTTGCTAGTTGATTTAAGTAGCCGTTAAGTAGCGGTCTGTCTTTTTGGAATCCATCATAGTCTACGAGCCCCTCTTCGTTTACATACTTTTTGAGCAATGAGTCCCACTGCGAGTGATCTACATTTACAGCAGAGTTTGCCGTAGTAGATGTAAGTGGTTGTGTAACTTCCTTAGTAGGTTGCCCTTGACTTGTAATCCCTCCAGCAGAGAGCAACGCGCAGCTTTGTAAAGAGATGGTTATGGATATTATTAATAAAATGCGTGTGTATATTTTCATAACTATTATTTTATTGTTTTACACTTTCGTGAAAACATAATATCGCTTTTTCAAAATAGATAAGCGAGTAATTAAGAAAACTTTACTACTTATTGAGCGTCCAGTCATATGCTTTATATCTTACTTTCGCCGAAGGTGAAATAGGAGTTGAAGCATACGTATTTAGATAATCTATGAGGCTACCCTCTGTTTTAAAATCTTTTGCAAACCAGCTAAAAATTTTAGACACCTCAACTCTTTCCGCTGTAATCGTGTTACGAGAGCTGTCATTTATAAATTTACGAGCTAGCTTGTCAAGCTGGTCGTCTACACTTGCCGCTGTAAAAGCCTCATTAAGCAATGGCGGGCAAGAAAATGAAGCGCAGTTTATCCCAAAGTGGATTCTTGCATCGCCCATTTTTCTTAAAATATCGTGCTCTATCTGGTTGAGGTTATACCAGCTATCTTCAAGTTTCCAGAATCGTTGATCCCACGGGTTTTTAATATCCTTTATGCTTTCTAGCGGATAGTGACGTAAGATAAGATCTATAGTCATTGCATTATATGCGTTCATCCAGTAGGCGAGCTTTTCTTCTTGAGACCACGCGTCTGTAGGTGTTTGTTCTCCAAGTAATTTAATGTAGTTGCGTAGTTTCCCCCAGTTTGATTTAAAACCATTGTAATCTACATTACCAGCTGGAGATACATATGCCTTAAGTAAGTCATTAAAACTATCGTGATTAACAGTTTCTGTAATTGCAGTATTAAAAACTTCAACTTCAACTTCAACTTCAACTTCAACTTCAACTTCTTCTGATTCTGTAATCATCTCCTCTGCTTGAGCATTTACTGTGGTTGTATCTTCAGTAACAGTTATGATGGGAGCAATTTCTATAGGGACACTATCTTTCTTTATGACAACAGGTGTTTCTGCAGTTGTGACTTCAGGTGGTGCAGTTATAGCCTTAGTTGTGCTACAAGCACAAGCAAAACCGAGTAAAGCAATGTAAAGAAAGGTTTTCATAGATGTTGGTTTCATAAAAAAGCGCCTCTTATAAAGAAACGCTTTTTGTGTGACTCATACGTATAGAGTCGTATATATTATAAAAAACTAACAGTAGCCTAGCAACATCCACCACCATCATAGTGATAAGTAGACTCGCTTATAAAGATGTCATTACGACCTAAAGCAGCAAGTGCTCCTGCTGTTTTATCACAAATAGCCAGCGGCTGATTTTTAAGAAGGATGTGCCCTAGCTTGTCATCAAAAAAGTCTTCTTCTCCATAATAAATGGCAGCTTTACCTGTAAAAATACAAGGTCCGTCTGCTGGCATAGGGTCTTTGATTGCTGCTACTTCAATAGACTCAATATATATGAGCTCATCTGTAGGATACGCCCCAGGATTAAGTATTCTATATGGTTTACGAGCTCTTATCTCAATAGTCCCAAAACCAGCATCTGTAAGTGCTTTTACATATTCGGCTATGGGTAGACTTCCAGAAAGACAAAGCGCACGTAAACGATCATCATTGCGCAACTCCTCATTCATTTCCTGCTCACAAGTAGGGTCACTCATTACAAGTTTACCCTGAGGTTTTAGCACGCGATACATCTCTGCGATGGCGCGTTTTAAATCTTCGGCTTTAAAGATGTTAAAGAGGCAGTTTTGTGCAGCTACGTCTATAGAGTTATCTGCCACATTAAGGTTAAGGGCATCTCCTTTTTGAAGATCTACAAATTCGCTTTTAAACCAAGGGTTTAACTTCTCTGCTTCTATAAAGTTTTTGCGAGACGCCTCTAGCATTTCATCTACCACGTCTACACCTACTACGCCACCCTTATTACGATTAAAGTATGCAAACTGTAATAGCTCCATACCACCACCTACACCTACATAGAGCATTTTAGGCTCATTAGTAAGATCACGAGCATTTACAGTGCTTCCGCAACCATAATTCATTTCCTGCATAATCTTTGGGATCTTTAATCCAGGTAATTCCCATATAGGATTTGTAGTACAGCACAGTCCTACATCTGGTGTAAGTGCTGCTTCTTTATAAAGATCATTTGTAGCATTAAGGTAACTCATAATTCGTTTTTTTAATAGGTAGTAGTTAGTGTATTAAGGTGATTTTTTAGATTTAGATTCCGCTTTCGCGAAAGCGTACTTACACCACATTCTAATCTGACTATAATGTTTTAATTAATTCTGTAAAGAGCTTGATCATCTCTGGCTCTGCCTTACCAGCCATTGCAATTATTTCTGAAATATCTACCGGCTTAAGGTTGTCTGGGTCACACTCATCTGTAAGAACAGATACTGCCACCACAGGAAGTTTTAAGTGATTTGCCACAATAATTTCTGGTACGGTACTCATCCCTACAGCATCTGCTCCTATAGTTCTTAAGTAGCGATACTCTGCGCGGGTTTCTAGCTGTGGCCCTACTACAGATGCATATACTCCCTCGTGTAAGTTTATGCCATTGTCTTTTGCAATAGTGCGTAGCGTATTATTCATAGCAGCATCATAAGGTTCGCTCATATCTACAAAGCGCTCTCCCATTTTTTCTACTCCTTTAAAAGCTAGCGGTGAACCTCCTTGAAGGTTAATGTGATCATCTATGAGCATTAATTCTCCTTTTTTGAAATCAAGGTTAATCGCTCCAGAAGCATTAGATACTAATAGGTGCTTGATGCCTAAAGCGTGCATCACACGTACTGGGTAGGTTACATCTGTAAGTGAGTAGCCTTCATACACGTGAAAACGGCCTTGCATAATAATAACCTTTTTACCTTCTAGCGTACCGTAAATTAATTTACCTGTGTGGAACTCTACCGTTGCCGTTGGAAAATTAGGAATATGATTATAGCTCGCGGTGTGTTCTATCTCAACACGATCAATGAGTTGCCCAAGACCAGTACCTAAAATGATACCTACTTCAGGATTTTCAAAGCCTTTGCTTTTCAAGTAATCTGCTGTTTCTGTGATATATTTTTCCATAATATGTTTTTAAACGTATTAATTTTTTTTGTTATTGTAAATATTGAGCAAACTCAGCATATGGTTTTAAGTCCTCTGCAAAGTCAATGTCGTTAAGGGTTTCAAGTTGATGAACTTTTGCTGTTGCTAGATCATCCATAGTACTTGCAAAGACCGTATCGCCACCCCATTCTTTATTGTGAAATACTTCTTTTACAAGCTTGTTCATACCCAATAAATAATAACCACCGTCTTGCGCTGGGCCTATTACTGCGTCATTAGTATGCAGCGCGTCAAAAGCCTCATTTATGTGAGAAGCACGCAAGTCATAAAGGTCACTACCTACAATGAGTACATTGTCATACCCATCTGTAAAGGCTTTTTTAAATGCATTATACATACGCACTCCTAGATCTTCACCTTCTTGCTGGAATTTTTCAAAAATAGCATTATCCCACATATCATTATCGCGCACCTTCACAGAGTAGCCCACGCGTTTAGTGCAATTTAAAGTGCTTACTACGTCCTTAGTATGTGATAAGAGCTTCTTGTAAATTTCAAGAGCATTTTCTTGACCTACACCTTTGGCTAGTCTGCTTTTTACTTTACCTAGTTCTGGATTTCTGGTGAATATGAGTACTATGTTTTTTTTCATTATTGCTTTCTATAATTATATACTAGGTATAAAAACATAAGCGCCATCGTGATGAGCTGCTGGTATATACTCGCGTTAATAGACCAACTTAGGTTCTCAAAATTTAGCTTGCTTACAGTAAGTACGAGTAATAGGATAAGGAGTATGATAAATATGAGAATGATTTTCTTTCTAGTCATTACTCATCATCTTTTTTTGTCCACTGGTCACTTTTTTTAATGGCTATAAACATCCCAATATTTGCAATAATAATGAGACTACTAGAGAGATAGTCTTTCCAGGTGGATGTCTCGTTAGTAAGATGATAAGCCAGTAAAGCAAATCCTCCTATGGTGAGTCCTATAAAAATGAGTGGTATATATTTATTCATCTAGTACACTTTATGCCCTGTTTTTAAATACTTCCCCCAAACTTTGGAAAATACGTGAACAGAGTCGGTTGGTTGTTTGTTCTTATTTTGAATTTCGTAGCCTTCATCTTTCCACGCAAATATGCTTCCGTATAGATTTTTGACGTTTGTAAATCCTTTCTTCTTCAGTCGCTCGCCAAAGTCTTCAGAGCGTATCCCTACAGAGCAATAAACGACGATGGGTTGATCTTTTTTTGCTTTCGCGAAAGCGTACATACTATCATTCACCTTCTCAGAAACCCACACCGCTCCAGGGATATGGCTTACCTCAAATTCTTCCTTTTTACGAGTGTCTAAAATTAAGTAGTCACTCATTTCCATCTTGAGTTCTTGCACAGAAATATAAGGAACAGAGCGTGTGTTATACTGTTTTAATAACAAGTCCATATCTGATTGCCCAACACTTATAGCACTTATGAGAAAGATGAGTATGTATGTGATTTTTTTGATAATAGGTCTTTATAATTTGATGCCAAATCCTTGTAAGCCACTCTCTACAGGTGGCAGTATTTCTGTATTGTCCCAGATGCCAGTTACGATGGTACGCGCATACTCTTCTGGCAGTAAGCCGTTTTGCATTAACTGGCTCGTGAGCTTGTAATTATATGCAAAGGTATGATGTTCATAGCTAAGATTGCCAGAAGTGTCATCTAGAATAGCATACCAGACTTCGGTAGAGCCATCATTTGCTGGCATCCCAATTACGCCAGGGTTAAGCCAGAGTTTATCTTCTTGCTCCGTATGAAAAGGCAAGCCGCAATGTCCCGCAATAATCACATCACTTTGTGTTGTATCAAAATTTGAACCTTTTATATCCCAAGGCGTAGATTTAAATATAAATTCAGAAATATGATTATATGAGCCGTGTACAACCGTTACCTTTTTACCCGCGTAGGTAAATGTAATATGGTCTGGAAGCGCCTCGATGGTGTCTAGCGAATTCTTAGAGAGTTTGCTTTGTGCATAAGGATACCACAGCTGGCTAAAACCATCACAACGCGATCCTTCTCTAAAGTCACACCCGCAATCTTCTGCACCCTCACTCAGTTGTTTTTCTACATTACCTGCAATACCGTGCGTTCCCCATATTTTATAGAGTTGTAGGGTTTCTTCTGGCTGTGCACAATATCCCACGATGTCTCCTGTGCAGATGCAATTTTCTGGAGCAATCCCTTGCTGCTCTGCAATAGATTTTAGTTTCTCTAGCGCTTGTAGATTGCTATACACACCGCCATAAAGGAGTACTTTGCCAGTGAGCTTACCTATGTTTTTTATCTTTTTATCCATCGTGGTATGAGGTATAATATCGTACAGGCTGTGATGCCCCAGACGTTTGTCCAGAGTAACGCAGCATAAGATCCTGTTGTAAATTGTAATGATAGTGGTAAGGCATCAAAAACTAATATGAAGCCAAAAATGATACCAGTCACTACACTCAAGTAATAACTAATTTTTGGGGCTGGCTTTCGCCAAAATAAAAATACTGGCGTTAGTCCAATGACCATCGTCCCAGATATGGTCGTGGCGCTTAAAATCTCTGCATTAAGAAATACGGGAATGGTTCCCAATATGGCAATTACAGCCATAGATAATCTCCCAAACGAAAGATTTTTACCCAAATTTAAATCGACTGAAAGTAATTTTGAAAATGAGGAGAATGTACTATCCAGCGTAGATGCCGCCGAGGTAATCATAATAAAGTTGATGACTAACAATATGACTACACCAAAAGCTTTGCCCACTTCTACCGCGGCTTGGCCTGCCATTCCTTGTGACTGTGCATACACACCTATTACACTAAATAAGATAATACAAGCTGCTCCCAATACCGAGGCGATTAGAAAGCTGCGTAAAGTAACCTTTGGCGAACTTAAAAAAGCTCTATCTGTCAGTACAGGATCGTGAAAGGGATAGGAAAATGACTGTAACAAGGCTGCAAAAAGTAAATTAAGACCAAGATCAAAACTCCACGTTCCAGAAGTCGCAACCTCCTTCACACTAAAATCATCTACCGAAAATATACTCCATAAAATCACACATAGCAGTATGGAAAATAATCCCATCTGTATCACATCTGTAAATATGGAACTGCTCAATCCACCCTTGAGCGCATAAGCCAGAGTGAGTATGGTAAATACAAGAATCGCCCAATAATAAGGAGTGCTTCCCATTTCTCCAAAATAAGAGCCTATCACCATCGTGTTACTCCACACCTCATTAAAAAGCCTAATGGCAATGAGCACAGAAAATAAGCGCATCGCTCCTTTTCCAAATCGAGAAGTCAGAAACTGATGTATACTTGTAAACCCACCGTGCAAACGCATCTGGTAGATAATCACACCGGCCACCGCAAAGGAGAGGTAATAACCCGCATAAGCCACACCACCCACAATCCCAAAACTCAGGCCTAAGTTGGCAGCATTGGTTATACTCTTTGCAAAAATCCACGAGATAATAAGACTACCCGTAAGCATCCACACATTAGGAGACTTCTTACGATGTATAGCCTTAAAAAACTCATCAGGACTTTTGGCAAGCGGAGACAGCACAAACATCAACACACTCGATGCTATAATTAATCCCCATTGCCAGATTTCTACATTCATATATTGGTTTCTTATTCTAATATTTATCACTTTCCGTCAGGAAAGTGTATTTCATAAAAGTTCCCCTCTTTGAAGAGGGCTAGGGGAGATGTCTGCAGTACCCGCCCACAATTCCTTAATCTACATCCCACCACACGCGCACATTAAGGCTATTGCCGTCTGTGGCATCAAATGCTGTCTGGTAATTATCTGCATTGAGCGCTTCTTCTTCAGATGGGTAAGGCATACGCACGGGAATTAAACCGTCATTAAGACTTGCTTGCACATCCATAAATGCAGGAAAACCGGTACGTCTATATTCTATCCAACCCTCATAGCCGTTTATGATGTTTGCTATCCACTTTTGAGTAAGTATTTGCTCTAGCGGCGAACTATCTGCGTTATTAAAAGCAGCATTACCAGTTAGATAATCTGCTGGTAAAGGTGTTTGCCAGTATTCAAAAGCGAGTGTCACGCCGTTTTCATAAAGTGCCTGCGCATCTGCGGTGATAAGTCCGCGCTGGGCAGCTTCGGCTAGAGCTAGCGAAGTTTCCCAAGCCGTCATAAAGTTTGCGTCTAGCACTGAAGTATCTTCTCTAAAAGCAGTGCCTGCAAGTGATAAATCTCCAAGCACGGCAGCCGTTGAGGTTGCATCTATTCCATTTATAAGTCCTTTAAATTCGTCAGTATTTGATGCTGGTCTAAAAAACGTATTAAGCCTCGTGTCTTCAAGGTCTACAAGAATGGTTTCCATTGTTTCAGAAAGTACGAAGTTGTTAAAGTCACCCACACGTAACTGTGCAAGTCTAAAACTGTTAGGCTCCGTATTGCTAAAGTTAAAAACAGCATTATCACTATTACTAGTTATAAAGTTATCCTCATTAACCAGCGCTTGTAAATCTGCACTTACATCTACACGATCTGAGATACGTAAAAGATGTTTGATTTTAAGACTGTTTGCAAAGCGTACCCAAGCTTGTAAATCTCCACCATAAAGAATATCTCCTTCTAGCGGGATCACATCTTCATAAGCTTCTATAGCAGCAATTCCCGCATCTAGATTTGCTAGAATACCATCTGCTCCAGTATATATAGCCTCCTGCGTGTCATAAGCTGGTGTTACCGTTCCATCTATTCCATTAAACGCTTCTGAGTAAGGAACATCGCCAAAAAGATCTGTAAGCCCAGCCGCCATATATGCCTTGAGGATAAGAGCAGGACCTTCATACACGGCAAAAGTCACATTAGTTTGCGCCTGCTGTAAGATAATCTCGTTGTCTCTTAAATTCGTATAAAAAATAGGCCAAGGATTTCCACCTAGCTGAGGTGATTTTAAGGCGTGACGATCAAAAAGATTAAAGTCAAGAGCCGTTCTGTGTTGCGATAATAAATCTCCAGCTACAAAACCTTCGTAACTCATTTGCTCTCCGTAGTCATAAATAACTTGTCGCAATAACAAGCTAGGCTGTACGCTTACGGGATCATTTGGGTTGGTGTTTATTTCTTCAAAATCTTCTGTGCAACTGCTCATTCCAAGTAAAAGCAGGAGGGAAGTGATGTATAAAAAATGTTTCATTTGTAATGTTTTATGTTACGCTTTCGCGAAAGCGTTAAAAGTTAAATCCTGCCTTAAACCCGAAGCTTCTTGTTGTAGCATAGCTCAAATCTTCTACACCGCTCACAAATCCTTGTCCCTGTACTGCGAGTTGCTCAGGGTCAAAATGTGGGTTTTCTGTGATGGCAAAAAGATTGCGTCCTATAAGTGAAAGGTCTACGTCTACACCTTCTTTAAGACCGATAAATCCGTCCTTAAGCTTGAAAGAATATCCTATAGAAAACTGACGAAGTTTTAAGAATGAGGCGTCATAAATGTTGTTTTCTTCGTGGTTACGGTCATAAAACTGGCGGTAGTAACTCTCTGCCGAAACTGCTGTGGTGTTTGGAACAAAATTTGGATTTGCCGCAGTACCTGTGTTTACAACTCCTTGCGCAATAATTCCCTCTTCCGGGCGGAAAGCAGTTTCTGCTAGTTGGCCTCCTACATTACCTAGCGCTCGCGTTCTTGAGACAATATCTCCACCTTGACGCCAGTCAAATAAGAAAGAAGCACTCCACTGCTTGTAGCGGAAATCATTGTTCCACCCTAGGTTAAAATCTGCGGTGTAGTTTCCTATTTTCTTGAGGTTGTTATCTGCGATAAAGCGCCCGTTATTATCAATGATAAAATCACCATCGTCATTACGTAGGTAGCCTGTTCCATAAATATCGCCAACTTCCCCTCCCTCTTCTACTTGAAAGAATACGGTTTGGTTTGCGCTGTCATAAATACGGCTAAAGGCAAGCGTAAGACGACCATCAGATTGTGGTAAACTTTCAACCACAGACTTATTGGTGCTGAAGTTAAAGGTGGTGTTCCATCTAAAGTTTTCATTTACGATAGGAGTGATGCCTGCAATCACCTCGATACCAGAGGTGCGTACCTCACCACCATTTACCACCTGCTGATTAAAGCCTGAGGAAATAGCAATAGGTAAGGAGATAATCTGGTCTTTAGTAAGCGCGTTGTAGTACGTGAAGTCTACATTAAACCTGTCTTTAAAGAAGCGTATGTCTGTACCTATCTCGTACGATGTAGTTTGCTCTGGTTTTAGGTTTGCATTAGGGATAAAGTTTTGTGCGCTAAAAGTAGGCTGCCCTTCAAAAGGAGTTTGTGCGATAAACGCTCCAGAAGTTTGGAAAGGATTAGTATCATTACCTACTTGAGCAACACTTGCTCTTAGTTGTAAGTAGCTTATCGCTTCTGGAAGTTCCCACACATTAGATCCTATAAAACTCAAACTAGCCGAAGGATAGAAAAACGAAGTATTATCTGCGCTAAAAGGCGTTGCAAGTGCACTTGACCAGTCATTACGTCCAGTAACATCTAGATATAAAAAGTTCTTGTAGCCCAGTTTTGCCACTCCGTAAAAAGAGTTGATACGCTTTTTAGATTCAAATTGGAATGCTTCTATAGGTGATGCGGCATTATTAAGGTTAAAGATGCCTGGTTGTGCAAGGTTTGTAGTTTGCACCTGTTTTGTAGAAGCTACCTGTGATAGGCGGTTTCCTCCAAGACTTACGTCCAGTGAGAAGTCGCCAAACTTATTGTCATAGTTAAGTAAGAAGTCTGTATTGATCTCACGATAAAAAACATCGTGCTCTGCATAGCCACCATTCTGGAAACGGTTAGAACTAAAGTTCCTTAAAAACTGTCGTTTCTCACTACTGTAGTCCATCCCTGTGCGTATGGTAAGATCAAGATTTTTGGCGAGTGTTTGTGTAAGGGCAATGTTTCCAAAAACGCGATCACGGTTAAAAGAGTTTCTGTTTTCTTGTAAGATAAAAAACGGATTATCAAAGAAGGTGTAGTTAAAGGAGTACTGCTGCACGCCTTCTAGACCTGGCTGCCAGTAATCACGAAGGCTGTCTATATTAAGAGAGCGAGGTCCCCAGGCAACGAGTGAGTAATTTACATTCTCACTTCCGTATCCGTTTGATGGGCGGTTGTCGCTTCCAGAATTTACGTAACTAATGCTCGCCTTGATTTTAGTTTTGTCTGTTGGCTTAAAGTTGAGTTTAGTCGCGATGGTTTGTCTATCTAAGTTTACACCAGGTATAATAGACTCACTACGTAGGTCTGTAAACGATATACGGAAATCACCTTTGTCAAATCCGCTAGAGACAGAAACATTATTTATGGTGGTCACTCCAGTTTCATAAAAGTCTTTTAGGTTATCTGGGTTTGACCTAAATTCAGTAGGAGTAATGGCAAGTCCATTGTATAAAGCCGTATCTCCACCACGTACAATCGTCCCATCTGCAAGCGTCACCGGACTATCAAATTGCGAAATTAGATTTCCGGCATCTAGTCTAGGTCCCCAAGAATACGTAATGTTATCTGAGATTCCTGCTCCAAGACCATCTACATATTCAAAAACTCCGCCTTGTCCTTGTCCGTACTCGTTTTGAAAATCTGGAAGTTGGAAAGCACTGTCAAAAAAGATAGAAGAGTTAATGCTTATGCCTAATCCTTTTTTCTTGCTACCATCTTTAGTCTCAATAACAATGACTCCGTTTGATGCACGCGTACCGTATAATGCAGCAGCACTTGGGCCTTTAAGTACAGAAACAGAAGCAATGTCATCTGGATTTACTTCCATCGCGCCGTTTCCAAAATCTACTTCTTGAAAACCTGCGGCTGCTTCATTTGTGAAGTTAAAAACAGTGTTGTTGTTAATGGGTACACCGTTTACTACAAACAACGGATTGTTATTAGAAAACGAAGCTTCTCCACGTATGCTTATGCGTGATGAAGAGCCTACCCCTGTTGCGCCTTGGGTGATGGTGACACCAGCAAGCTTACCAGAAAGGTTGTCCAGAAAGTTTACAGACTTTACCTCGTCTATATCTTTTGCATTTATGGTTTGTACTGTGTATCCTAGTTCTCTTGTGTTGCGTTTTACGCCCAGCGCGGTAACTACCACCTCGTCAAGTCCCTCCTGGGAGATGCTTAGTGTAATATCTATTTGCGTTCTGCCAGCTACAGTAATTAATTGTGAGCTATAACCGAGCGAAGAGAATTTTAAAACGGATGCATCCGTAGGTATGGTTATGGTGTAAACACCATTTTCGTCTGTAATGGTGCCTTGGTTTGTGCCTTCTACAAGGACATTTACAAATGGTATTGTAGTGTTATCTTCTGCGCTTGTGACGGTTCCGGTAACGGTAGTTTGAGCATACAAACTTGCTGTAAAAAGCAAGAGCATACTAAGATAAAATGATTTCATCTGAGTGTATTAGTTGGTAATTAAGAAAATCTAAGAATAACTGTAAGCTGTTGTAGCTTACAAGATTTAAATACGAACTAATGATGGTGATCCTTTGTTAAAGTGGCTTTTAGTGAGCGACTCAAAGAATCGGTTTGTAGTATGGTAATCAAGAGAAAGACCTTGATTTACTATGTTTTGTATAAGTTGTAATACTCTTTTTGATAATGTGGAAGCCTCTTTGAGCATCTGCTGTAAATCTGCAAATGTGTCAAGATCTGAAAGGGTCTCAAGGAGGTAAAGGTTTGTACGCTTTCGCGAAAGCGTATCAGAAATAATAGCACCTAGTTTACTAGACTGCCACGGTAGGTTTTTAAATTGCTCAGGCTTAAAATGTTTCTTTTTAATCCCCATTAGATAACAACCGCCATCTGTACTTGGGCCAATAACAAGCGCAGATTGCTTGAGCTTTTCTTGTGCTAAAAGAATATGCCCCGCCGAAAGGTGCGGAGTGTCATTACCTATGGTTATAACTTGGTTATAACCACTGTCAAAAACTGCTGTAAGCGCATTTGTAAAACGCTCGCCAAAGGTGTTTCCTACCTGCTCATTTTCAGAAAAAATAACGTAGGGAATTCCTGTCTTGCGTGTCGTAGCAATAGTTTGCTTATTGAGTTCTTTAAATAAAGCCACAGACTGACCGAGCTTCTTGCGAGAAGCTTCGGTAGTTGCTGTTTGAGCAAATATGAGTATGGCGGTTTTTGGTGTCGTGATTTTCTACGTATTAAGCAACGGTTCCTTGACAACTACTTCCTGCACCTGCAGTACAACCATAACAGTGCTGAGAGATCATAATGTTACGATCATTAAGTAAATCTTCATTATAATCTTTAATGTGCTTTACTGAACTAGCGACTGGTAATTCTAGCATTTGATTAAAATCACAATCAAATAAATAACCATCCCAGCTTATTGAAATTGTGTTTTTACACATTACATTCTCTACTGCGGCAGGGTTATATGCCTCTACGAGTTGATACATATAATCCTCATAGTTTTCTGATGCGATGAGGTAATCTAAAAATCGTGCTATAGGTAAGTTTGTGATTGCAAAAAGGTTGTGGAACTGGATATTAAAATCCTCCATAAGTGCCTTTTTAAAATCCTTCTCCATACTTGCTTGGTCTCCCGGTAAGAAAGCTCCAGATGGATTGTAAACTAGGTCTAGTCTTAAGTCGCTGCCTGGCATACCGTAGCCACGCTCGTTGAGCTCTTGTAAAGCTTTTATAGACTTGTCAAAAACACCATCACCACGTTGCTTATCTGTCTTTCCACGTGTCCAGTGTGGCATAGATGAGATGACGTGTACATTGTGTTTTTTAAAGAAATCTGGGAGATCGTAGTACTTTTTATTTGCACGTATAATGGTAAGGTTAGAACGCACGATAAAGTCTTTAATCCCTGCCTTGCTTGCTTCTTCTACAAAACGTCTAAAATGCGGATTCATCTCTGGAGCGCCACCAGTAAGATCTAGCGTGTGAGCACCAGTATTGCGTATCACTTCTAGACATTGCTCCATAGTCTCCCAAGTCATAATCTCCTTGCGATCTGGACCAGCATCTACGTGGCAGTGATCACACACTTGATTACACATATACCCCACGTTTATTTGGAGTATTTCTAGTTTGTTAGGGCGTAACGGTAGCTGGTTGGTCTCCTTTATTTTCTTAGCAAACGTAGGTAGTTCATCTTTAAAAATACCATTAGATAAAATTTCTATCTGCTTGTTTGCTTGTGCGAGTTCGCTACCTTCTTTCTTCAGTGATTTTGTTGCTGACATTTAAAAATGTTTGTCGTTTGTAGTGTTGATTTCTATTGGTTGGAAATCTGTATGAGTACGCTTTCGCGAAAGCGTAAAAACTACCCGTCTAGTTTATTTACTTTATTCATCATCATCACGCCGTGTACCAGCGTCGCACCACTTTTTATAGCGGCACCTACGTGTACAGCCTCCATCATCTCTTCCTTAGTGATTCCTTTCTGTAGGCCGTCTTTAGTATATGCATCTATGCAATATGGGCACTGCTCAGTGTGAGCAACGGCAAGTGCAATGAGCGATTTCTCACGCGCGGTGAGTGCTCCTTCTTCAAAAACTTTACCGTAGTAGTCAAAAAACTTAGTTCCTAACTCTTCACTCCACTCTGTGATTTTTCCGAATTTTCTTAAATCTTTTGGGTCGTAATATTGATCTGCCATAGTTATATAGTGTGTTAGCATACGAATATATGCTTAATCGTAATTAACTACAATTACTTACGTAGAAATAAAGAATAAGGTTTCTAATTTGCGAAATATGCGGTCTCGAAAAAAATATTGCAATTTTTCTCAAAAAGATGTTGCCAGATCTCAGAAAGGTTTTATATTTGCATCCGCTTACGAGAAGTATCGCATACAACTCAACAAATAGTGTGAGTCACATTGCAAACGTAAGCCACCTAAAAGCTTTAGGTACCTTAGCTCAGTTGGTAGAGCAACGGACTGAAAATCCGTGTGTCCCTGGTTCGATTCCTGGAGGTACCACATTAAAACCCGATCTTTTGATCGGGTTTTTTGTTTTGTATAACTTTCGTTATTGCAATTGCTTCACAGTCGTACATTGCGGGTGATGTAAGATATATTATAAAAGTAATAAGACACTAGATGATTATACTGTTCCTTTTGGCTGGATTAGCCTTATTTATTTTTATGGGTTACGGACTTTTTACGCTTTCGCGAAAGCGTACGCCAGATCCTTTCCCATCTACTTGGGAGTCGTTATTAAGTGATGAAGTGCTTTTTTACAAAGAGCTCACTCCTAAAAAGAAGGAATTCTTTAAAAAAAGAATGATGGCCTTTCTCACCGAAGTAAATGTAGAGGCTGTAGGATTTGACCTGTCTGATAAGGATAAGGTGTTTGTGGCAGCTAGTGCGGTGATCCCTATTTTTAACTTTGGAGACTGGCATTACAATAACTTAGATACGGTACTTATTTATCCAGATTACTTTAATGCAAATCTTGAGTATCACTCAGAGGGTGAAGATCGTATTATAGGAGGTATGGTAGGGACAGGACAGTTTGAAAACCATATGATACTCTCTCGCAAGGCGCTTCATTTTGGGTTTAATAACAAGACAGATAAAGGAAATACAGCTATACACGAGTTTGTGCATTTACTTGATAAGATGGATGGTGAGGTGGATGGCGTACCAGAACAGTTACTAGGTAAAGAAAATATTGTACCCTGGCTTGATATGATGCATACGGAGATGGAGGCTATAAATAATGATGCCTCAGATATAAGAAAATATGGTGGGACAAGTAAAATAGAGTTTTTTGCGGTGGCGGCAGAGTACTTTTTTGAGCGCCCAGATCTGTTTAAACGTAAACATCCGGAGTTATACAAAATGCTTGAAGTTTGTTTTGTAACAGGTTATTAGGGTGATTTTTACCATTACCTTAACAATGTGGGTGCTTTCCTTTTGTATTTTTGGCGTTTACTATTGTATATGCAACTTATAATTGATGTAGGAAATACTAGGGTTAAAGCCGCTATCTATAAAGGAGATGCGCTGCAAGCTAAGCATCACTTTGCATTACAAGACTTTAGTGAAGAGGTAGGTGAGTTTGCGGGTCTTTATCCTATTAAAAAGGCAATTATATCTTCTGTAGGAAGGCTTACAGATGAGCAAGCCAGATCTGTACAATTACGTTTTCCTACGATTGTGCTCTCGCACAATACAAGGCTTCCGTTTACAAACGATTACGGTACGCCAGAGACGCTGGGTGTAGATAGAATGGCTCTTGTGGCCGCTTTTATGCAGTCATATCCTAAAAAAAATGGACTCATTATAGATGCGGGTACTTGTATTACCTATGATTTTATAACTAATAAAGGTTCTTATAAAGGTGGAGCAATCTCGCCAGGGTTGCGCTTGCGTTATGAGACACTTAATAGACTTACGGCAAATCTTCCGCTGTTAGAAAAACAAATGCCAGATAGTATAATAGGGACTAGTACAGAAGAATCTATACACTCTGGAGTTGTGCAAGGCACTTTACTTGAAATAGATGGTGCAATAAATCATTACAAAGAGCATTATAATGTGGATACCGTAATAATAACGGGTGGTGATGGAGAATTCTTGGCAAAACGATTAAAAAATAGCATCTTTGCGCACTCAAATTTTTTGCTTGAGGGCCTCAATTATATCTTAACATATCAGAATGATTAAAAAACTTTTTATTGTAGCAGTGCTGATGATGGCCGTTAAAGGTCTTGCCCAAGAAGGAGCTACTACTTCTCCATACTCTTTTTATGGAGTGGGGATACAACAGTTTAGAGGAACCGTAGAAAATAAATCTATGGGAGGCATACAGACGTATAGCGATAGCTTACACCTCAATCTATTAAATCCCGCATCACTAGGTAAATTGCGCTATACTACTTTTACAGTAGGTGGTAATCATAATCAAGTAAATGCAGAAGATGCTACGACAAAGGAGGGTTCTTCAAAATCTACTTTTGATTATCTAGCCATAGGATTTCCTATTTCAAAAAAAGGAGGGGTGAGCATAGGTCTTATGCCATATACTGCAGTAGGGTATAAACTGGATGATAGTACAGATGAGGTTCTTAACCGTTTTACAGGTCGTGGCGGTCTTAACCGTGCATTTCTTTCTACAGGGTATACACTAGCAAAAGGACTTACTGTAGGTGCAAGTGCCTACTATTACTTTGGAAATATTCAAAACGAGGCTATACGATCTCAAGAAGAAGCAGAGCTAGGTACTAGGGAGTCTAATAGAAGTGACTTTTCTGGATTGGCTTTTGAACTTGGTGCTCAGTATGAAACAATGATTAGTGATAAGCTTGAGCTTAGATCATCAATAAAGTATGTTCCATCTGCAACTATAGGTACAGAAAATGAAAGAGTGGTTTCTACGGTATTATTTAACAGCTTAGGGTTGTTACAAGATGTAGATACGGAAGTGATTAATGTTCCAGATACAGATTTTGATCTTCCTTCTTCGGTAACGGTAGGTCTTGGTATAGGAGAAAAGAATAAGTGGTTCTTTGGTGGTGAGTACACAAGCCAGCAAACAAGTAGTTTTAGTAATAGAACCTTTACTCCAGATAATGTTTCCTTTGAAGATGCAACACAAATGAGACTAGGTGGTTTTTATACACCAAAATATAATTCTATCTCAAGTTACTGGGAGCGTATGACTTACCGTGCAGGATTTAGATATGAAGAGACTGGACTTGTAGTTTCTAATGAAGATATAAATGAGTTTGGCATATCTTTTGGAGTTGGACTACCTACAGGACGAAGAATTAGTAATCTTAACTTACAATTTGAAGTAGGACAGAGAGGAACAACAAACGCAAACCTTATACAAGAAAACTTTTTTAACGTAGGCGTAAGTTTATCTATAAATGACTTATGGTTTGTCCAATCTAAATTTAATTAACAGTAAAACCTAACATTATGAAAACTAGATTAACCACATTTTTTGTAGCGCTCGTCATAGCTGGCGGATTTACAGCAAATGCACAAATAAGTGAGGAGTGCCTTACGACGGGTTCTATATTTGTAGAAGCTGCTAAAGTTAAAAACTATGAGGCTGCAAGAGCACCTTTTGAAAAACTTCAAAAAGATTGCCCTAACTACTCTCTAGCTTTATACCAGTATGGAGAGCGTTTACTTAAAGCAGATCTTAAAGCTGCAAGCGATGCCGAAAAAGGAGCCGTAGCGCAAAAGCTTATTGAGTTTTTAAAGAAGAGAGAGCAATACTTCCCTGCAAAAACTCCAAAAGGAAAGAACGCAGCAGCACAGGCGCAAATAATGTTTGATAACAAACTTGGAACGCCTAAAGCACAATTTGATGCCTTTCAAAATGCATTTAATATGGATGCAAACTCTATTACAAGTGCAAAAAATATCTACACTCGTTTTAAGCTAGCAGTAGATCTTTATAAGAATGGACAGCAAGTGCAACTTCAAGAGGTTTTTGATCTATACGATGATACACAAGCAAAGCTTAATAAAGAAGCGACTGCACTAGATTCAAAATTACAGAAGCTAGTAGAAAAAGAAGAATCTGGTACTGCACTTAGTGCAAAAGAGAAAAGAAGAGTAAAAGGTTATAATACGAACCTTAAGGCTTTCGGAATCTTTGGAGGAAGTACAGATGGAGCTCTTGGAGAGTTAGGTAACTGTGAGAACCTTGTGCCACTTTATCAGAAGGATTTTGATTCTATGAAAAACGATAAAGAGTGGATCAAGAAAGCTGCAGGACGTCTTGCAAGTAAAGATTGTACAGATACAGATTTATTTAAGCAAATGGTTGAGAATCTTCACAGACTTGAGCCTTCTGCAAAATCTGCAAAGTACCTAGGTATCTTAGCTGGAAACAGAGGAGACTCTGCTGCAGAGGCAAGATATTACCAAGAAGCTATCGATCTTGAAACAGATCCAAAAGAAAGAGCAAATGCTTATTACAGACTTGCAGAAAAAGCAAGAAAAAGTGGTAGCTACGGTAAAGCAAGAGGTCTTTATAACAAGGCACTTAGTGAAGATCCATCTTACGGTATTGTTTACTTGAGAATTGCAGCAATGTATGCAGCAAGTGCAAATAACTGTGGTCAGACTACTTTTGATAAGAGAGCCGTATACTGGTTAGCTGCTAGTACAGCACAAAGAGCTGGGCGTGTAAGTCCATCACTAGCTGGTACTGCAAACAAGACAGCAGCAAGTTATAGAGCATTAGCTCCAAGTACTGCAGATGTATTTACATCTGGAAAAGCTGGTCAAACTATCAAGATAGGATGTTGGATTGGATCAAGTGTAAGAGTTCCAAATAACTAATGTCACTACTACATAGAAATATATTAAAAATCTTAGTCACGGCTTTTGCCGTGACTTTGTTTTTAAGTTGTGATAGTAAAGCAGACGATATACGTAGGTTAAGTATGAAGTCTGATGGTCCTGTTACAGAAGGTAGAGGTATTAATCTTAAGTATGTAGATTCTGGTAAAGTCACTGCACATTTAAAAACACCTTACATAAAAAACTATGCAAACGCCTCCTTTCCTTATGAGGAGTTTCCAGATGGCATAGAAGTCACTTTTATAAGTGAAGATGGCAAGGAGAATTTAATTACTTCAAACTATGCCATACGTTATAAGGGCACAAACCTTATAGATTTACAAGATAATGTGGTGTTGTTTACCCACGACTCTATAACCTTAAAAGCACAACAGCTATACTGGGATCAATCTAATAGTTGGATTTTTACAGACCAGCCGTACACGCTTATTCTTAAAGATGGCTCTCGTAACGACGGAGACCTCTTTGACTCAAATGAAGACTTTACAAATTTTGTATCTTTAAACAACGTAGCAAAACAATACGTAAAAGAAAATACTGAAGACTTATGATGCGATATGCAAAATACACAGAGTATGTATACATAATAGTTGCCGTGCTTGCAGGTTATAAAACAGTTTCACTTTGGGGTGAAGATCGCTCTAGAGCATATTTGTTCTTATTTTTCTTTGCTGTGAGTGTGGGGATGTACTTCTTTAGACGTCATTTCCGTAAGAAGTTTGAAAACAGGAAAAACTCCTAATGGGAAGTTTTGAAGGACAGATTATAACCATATGCTGCTCGCTCATACTTTCTGCGTTTTTTTCAGGAATGGAGATTGCATATGTGTCGGCAAATAAAATACATATTGAAATAGAGAAGAAACAAAATGATTTTCTCTCTATTGTTCTCAAAAAACTTACTGCAAAACCTTCCAAGTTTATAGCAACAATGCTACTGGGTAATAATATTGCCTTGGTTGTATATGGTTACTTTATGGGAGCACTCTTACAAGGGTGGCTGGAGAATATGCCTTTCGGCGAAAGTTTAACGTGGCTCAATACCTTCGTGCAAGAATTTAGCCTGTTCAGTCAGACAATTATTTCTACATTGGTGATTTTAATCACAGCCGAATTTTTACCAAAAGTTTTCTTTCAGATTTATGCAAATAAGCTTCTTAAGTTTTTTGCAATACCTGCTTATTTCTTTTACCTCTTATTTTATGTGCTAAGCGCATTTATTATTTGGATATCAGACCTCGTTCTTAAATACTTATTTAAGACAGATGGAGATGAGGTGCAGTTAGCTTTCACGAAAGTGGAACTAGGAAATTATATATCTGAACAAATGGAATCTGTAAATGACTCTGATGAGGTGGATACAGAAATACAGATTTTTCAAAATGCACTAGAGTTCTCTGAGGTAAAGTCGCGAGAAGTGATGTTGCCACGTACAGAGATTGTAGCTGTAGATGAGCGCACTACACCTGCTGCAATAAATAAGATTTTTATAGAGACGGGGCTTTCTAAAATACTAGTTTATAAAGACACAATAGATGATATAATAGGTTACGTGCACTCTTTTGAGCTCTTTAAAAGACCTAAAACTATAAGTAGTGTTTTGATGCCGGTAGTCTATGTGCCGGAGACTATGCTGGTAAAAGATGTGCTTAATGTGCTTACTAAAAAACGCAAAAGCATTTGTGTAGTTATAGATGAATATGGTGGGACAAGTGGTATGATGACTGTAGAGGATATCGTAGAAGAACTTTTTGGCGAGATAGAGGATGAGCACGATACAGTAGCACTTGTAGAAGAACAGTTAAGTGAGTTTGTGTATAAGCTCTCTGCTAGGCACGAGGTAGACTACCTTAATGAGACTTACAAACTTGATCTTCCAGAAAGTGAGAACTATGAAACCCTAGGAGGCCTTGTGGTAAGCCATACCGAAGAAATTCCAGAAGAAGGAGAGACCATTGAGATAGCGGGAATAATCTTTCACATCTTAGAGACTTCAAATACAAAAATTGAGCTATTAGAAGTCCGTACTTCTAAAGAGTAAATTGCCTTGTTTTTTTATTTTTTATTATGCTATAATAATGGTATTTTCGCCCACTATTATAGCATAAACAACATACAATGGCAATTTTAAATAAAATACGTAGCAAGAGTATCTTCTTGATCATTATTATCGCACTTGCACTGTTTGCATTTATCTTCTCATCTATTTTAGATAGTGGAGGTTTTAATGCAGATAAGCAAAACCGTGTTGCATCTATAAACGGTGTAAACTTGGATCGTGAAGACTTTGCCACAAAGGTAGAGGCACAAACGCGTAGAGCAGGAGCAAATAGCTCTACTACAAGAGCCGTAAACGCTGTATGGGAGCAAGAAGTAAACAGAGTGCTTCTTGAGGAGCAGTATGAAGAGTTAGGTATACAAGTGGGTAAAGACCGCACACAAGAGTTACTTAAGCAAGCACTTCAAAATGATGTGCGTTTTCAAGATGCAGACGGGTTCTTTAGCGAGGCAAAGATGCAAGAGTTTATTGCTACTTTAAAAGATAGTCAGAACCCTGGTGATTACCAGTCTTGGTTAGTTTTTGAAGAAAGCTTAAGAAATCAAGAAAAGCAAGAGATTTACTATAATCTAGTAAGAGCTGGTGTAGGAGCTACTCTTAAGGATGGAGAGGTAGCTTATAAGCTTGATAATAATACGGTGGATATACAGTATGTGCAAATGTTATACACATCTGTACCAGACGAGGAAGCTCCAGTAAGTAAAGATGAAATTCAAGAGTATGTAAATGATCATAAAGATGAATTTCAAACAGAGGAAACACGTTCTATACGTTTTGTAAAATTTGTTGAAGAAGCTTCTCTAGAAGATGAGAATGCGCTTAAAGCAGAGCTTTCAAAATTAAGAAATGAGTATACAGCTCGTAATGGTGCAACAGGAGTAACAGAAACTTTTGCTGGATTTGATAAGACAGAAGAGATTGAAGATTTTCTTATAGATAACTCAGATGTGCCATTTGTAGATCGTTGGTTCTTTAAGAAAGATTTACCTTCTACTAATGCAGATACACTTTTTGCCTTAGGTAAAGGTGGAGTTTACGGTCCTTATAAAGACGGTAGATATATGAACCTTTCTCGTGTTGTAGACGTGAGAAAAATGCCAGACTCTGTAAAGACAAGTCATATCCTTATAGATTTTCAAGGAGCTGTTACAAATACGGCTAGAGGACCTATCCCTTCTTCTGCGACGAGATCTAAAGAAGATGCAAAGAAACTTGCAGATAGCTTACTTTCTGTTTTAAAAAGAAACAAAAACAAGTTTGAAGATCTTGCAAAAGAGTTTTCTACAGATAAGTCTAATAGTGATAACGGTGGAGATCTAGATTATCAAAACCCAAATCTATTTGCAGCCGGATACAGAGACTTTATTGTAGACAATAATGAAGGAACAATAGGTATTGCAGAAACTAACTTTGGTTACCACGTAATTAATATTGTAGATCAAAAGAACGTACAAGATGTTATTAAGGTTGCAACTGTAGTGAAGGAAATATTACCTTCAGATAAAACGATTTCTAATATTTACAACACAACTCAAAAGTTTGAACTTGCTGCTGCCGAAGGAGATTTTCAAACTGTAGCAACAGAAAATGGTTATGCAGTACGTCCAGTACAACGTATACGTGCTATGGATGAAACGCTACCTGGAGAAGGAGCACAGAGAACTGTTGTACAATGGGCTTTTGAAGAAGATACTAATGTAGGAGATATTAAGCGTTTTGCTACAAATGATGGATACATAGTAGCTCAGGTTACACGTAGAACGCCTGCAGGTACAGAGAGAGTAGAAGATGTATCACTACAAGTAACGCCTATCATACGTAATATGAAGAAAGCAGAGATCATTAAAAATAAAATTTCTGGATCAACACTTTCAGAAATCGCACAATCTCAAGGAACAACTGTAAAAACAGCTGGTGCCGTATCTATGAATGCGCCTACTATCGCTGGAGCAGGAAATGAGCCTAAAGTTGTAGGAGCAGCCTTCGGATTAAAAGAAGGAGAAGTGTCTTCACCTATAGAAGGATCAAGAGGAGTATATGTAATAGAGGTTGTAAAAGTCTCTGAAGCACCAGGCTTAGAGAACTACGCTGCCTTTGCTGGTCAGCAGGCTCAAAAATCTAGAGCAGCTGTAAGTACAAAAGTGCTTAACGCTCTTAAAGAAGCTGCAGATATTGAAGATAACAGAGCTACATTCTACTAGTAGATTGTATTTCAAGTAAAAAAGGCTCGAACAATTATTGTTCGAGCCTTTTTTTTTGGTGCGTGTTTACGCTTTCGCGAAAGCGTTATTCTCCCAGTATCATTTCTTTATAAGGCACGATAGTGTCATACCCTTTGTTTCTAAAATAGTCCATTTGAGAAGCTGTTCCTACTGCCAAAACAAAGTCACCGCCCCAGCCTCCTAAGCTTTTTATAGCGCGAGGATAATCTGCAAAAAGTTGTGTTTTTATTGTGGGTGTTTTAAGAATGCGAGACAAATTATCCTCGTGTTCTGAAAGTAGTTTTTCAAAAGCTAAAATAGATTTACAACTCAAAAGGTCTTGTGTAAACCTAGAAAATCTAGCCTTCTCCTCAGTTAGGGCGTTTTGATCAAGACTCCTGTAATGTTGTATGCTCTCTCTACTATTTTGTTTCTTATTGAGATAAACAAAGTAAAGTTCGTCCTTAAAAGGCGGGCTATATGTCACGGGTGTGACTATAGGTTTCGTGCTGGTTTTTTGATAGATGAGAGCGCTCTCTGTTGTGGCGCAAGCGATATCATATCCACTACCGCCAAAGGTCATATCAAGTAGCTTGTAAGGGTCTACAGAGGCCCATCTGGCAATGTTTGCGAGTAGAGTAGAAGAGGAGCCTAGCCCCCAGTCTTTTTGAAACTCTAGTCTACTTTCGATCTCATAACCTTGTGGCGTATTTAAAAATGAGCTATTGAGTTTTTGTGCAGCTTGTAAAATGCTTAAAAGACGCTCGTAAATGGCATCTTCTCTTCCATCATTACTATCTAGGGGAAAGCTAAACTTATAATCTAACCACAGCTCTCCAGTGCTTAAATAACTAAGCCATATGATTGCTTCTTGATCTATGGGCTTTACATCTAGATGCTGCCCCTTTTTTGTAGGTAGCGCTAGCGCTTGTGTCCCATCTAGAACAAGATATTCTGAGGTGAGTAATAGTTTGCCGTGACTGTAATAGTGGTGTTTCAAAAAACGAGATTTTATGAGCGTAGTCCGTCTATAAAAGTGACAACTGCGCTATGAGTAACGGTGTTTGATTTAAAGTGATTTACCGTTTGTTGCTTCTCATCTGGAGTCGCATTCATCTGGTTTAAAATATTCATAAGGTGCATTTTCATATGCCCTTGCTGTATGCCAGTTGTGGTGAGCGACTTAAGTGCAGCAAAGTTTTGAGCTAGACCGGCGACGGCAACAATTTGCATAAGTTCCTTTGCAGATGGGTTTCCTAGTAGCTCCATACTCCACTTTACTAGTGGGTGTAGTTTTGTGAGACCTCCTACGGTACCTAGTGCTAGTGGTATCTCTATCCAGAAGGTAAAAATGCCATCCTTGATACTTGCGTGCGTAAGGCTTCTGTATTGTCCATCTCTTGCTGCATATGCGTGCACGCCTGCTTCCACCGCTCTAAAGTCATTTCCAGTAGCAAGTATTACGGCGTCTATACCGTTCATTATTCCTTTGTTGTGGGTAACAGCTCGATAAGGTTCTTCTTCGGCAATGGTAACTGCTTGAATAAATTTTTTGGCAAAGGTCTCGCCGTCTATATTTTTTTCGGTGAGTTGATCTATAGGGCAACTTACCTCTGCACGTACAAGACAATCTGGAACATAGTTAGATAAAATGGACATAATGATATCTAACGTGTTTCCGCTTTCGCGAAAGCGGGCATCTGCCTCAAACCCTTCTTTAAAAGTGGTTGCAAATTGCTCCAAACAGCTGTTTATAAAGTTTGCGCCCATTGCATCTAGCGTCTCAAAGGTGCAGTGCAGCTGGTAGTAGTCATCTACAGCGGCTGTTTTATCTCGTAGGGCGATGTTTTTTATGCCGCCACCACGTTTTTTCATATTAACCGTAATCTCTTCTACATCTTCATAGAGCTTTGGTGTGATTTTATCAAAGTACTGTTGTAAGTCTTCTTTATCACCATCATAAGTAAAGTGTACCTGTCCTACCTTAGTGGTGCCTAGAACGGTGGTTTTAAAACCGCCTCTCTCTTGCCAGAATTTACCAGCCTTACTCGCCGCAGCTACCACAGAGCTTTCTTCTATAGCCATCGGGATGGTGTAGATGGTGTCGTTTATTGTAAAATTAGGCGCTACTCCTAGGGGTAGGTAGTAATTTGTGATGGTATTTTCTATAAACTCATCGTGTAGTTGCTGGAGCTTTGAATCTGTGTTCCAGTATGAAGTTAAAGTCTGGGTTGCTGTCTCAGAATTATTAAAGAAGTTCGTGGTAAGCCACGTAATCTTCTCAGTTTTTGATAGTTTAGAAAAACCAGATATCGCCTTTGTCATTAAGCAGTTTTTTAGAAAGTGATAAAGATAATGAGAATGTGGTTAACCTAAGTCTAATGGGTGATTATAGCAGTGTGAGTTCTTAACATTATGAAGGTTTTTAACAGCAAAAAGCAGGGTTTTCTGCCTTATTTTTAGTAAAATTGAAATACTTTACACAATTGGTAAAAATATATGAGATTACATACCTTTTTGATTGCTGTATTTCTTCTTGCAATCCAGAGCGCAACTGCGCAAAAAAAACAAATAAGCCTTGAAGATATTTGGAAAAATGGCACTTTTAGAGCAGAGCGACTACAGTCTATACACTCTATGGCAAATGGTCAAGAGTATGCTGTACAAAACTTTGATAGGGCAACCCGCACAGGTAGTGTAGATATTTATAGCTATGATACGGGCAAGAAAGTGCGTACGGCTGTAAGTAGTGCAGATATAGACGGGCTTGATTACTTTATAAGTTATGAGTTTAGTGATGATGAGCAGCAGGTGCTACTGGCTACAAAATTGCAGTCTATCTTTAGAAGATCTACGCTGGGTGAATATTATGTGTGGAATACGCTTTCGCGAAAGCTGACTAAAGTATCTGACGATCTTATTCAAGAGCCAACATTTTCACCAGACGGAAAGAAAATAGCTTATGGAAAGGATAATAACCTCTTTGTTTTTGATATTGCATCTGGAGCAACACAACAGCTCACTACAGATGGAAAGAAGAACAGCATTATAAATGGAATTACAGACTGGGTGTATGAAGAAGAATTTGGCTTTGTGCGCGCCTTTGACTGGAGTGCAGATAGTAAGAAAATTGCTTACATACGTTTTGATGAGAGTGAAGTTCCAGAATTCTCAATGGATGTATATGGTAATAAATTATACCAGACACAGACTGTTTTTAAATACCCAAAAGCTGGAGAGCCTAACGCAAAAGTGAGCCTACGCTTGCATAACCTAGATACAGGTAACAGTCGTAAAGCAAAAGATGTAGAAATTAATCTAGGTGATAACGCCGGGTACTACATACCACGCATCTCTTGGTCAAAAGACCCTAGCGTGCTTTCTGTACAAACACTTAATCGTCATCAAGATACCTTAAAGCTTTCGCTTTTTAATGCGAGTACCTACCAGAGTACACTTGCCGTGCTAGAAACAGATAAAGCATATGTAGATGTGACAGATAACCTTACTTTTCTAGATGACAATAGCTTTATCTGGACAAGCGAAAAAGATGGGTGGAATCACATCTATCACCATAATGCAGATGGGTCTTTAAAAAATCAAGTAACTTCTGGTAACTGGGAAGTGACAGGTTATTATGGTTATGACGCAGGTACAAAACGTATTTTTTACCAAAGCTCAGAAAATGGTTCTATTAACCGTGGTGTGTATGCTATAGGTCTTAATGGTAAAAAGAAACAACCCCTTGCAGATAAAGAAGGGACTAACAGTGCAGACTTTAGCGCAAACTTCAGCAACTTTATACATACGTATTCAAATACAACAACACCATACCGCTTTACACTAAACAGCGCAAAAGATGGAAAGCAAATACGCGTTATAAAAGATAACCAAGCTTTAAAAGACTTATATGCAGGTTATGATATCTCTCCAAAAGAATTTTTTGAGATAGATGTAAATGGAGTATCGCTTAACGCTTATATGATTAAGCCTACAGATTTTGATCCATCTAAAAAGTACCCTATGTTTATGACACAATATTCTGGGCCAGGATCACAGAGTGTGGCAAATAAGTGGGATACGTCTAACGATTACTGGTTTCATATGCTAGCACAAAACGACTATATCGTAGTGTGTGTAGATCCAAGAGGGACCGGATTAAAAGGACGTGACTTTAAAAAAGTAACCCAAAAAGAACTAGGTAAGTACGAAGTACAAGACCAGATTGCTGCAGCAAAAGAGTTGAGCAAGCGTGCTTACATAGATGAAGATCGTACAGGTATCTGGGGATGGAGTTATGGAGGTTTTATGGCCTCAAATTGTCTTTTTCAAGGAGCAGATACCTTTGAGATGGCTATAGCTGTTGCACCGGTAACATCGTGGAGATTTTATGACACTATATACACAGAGCGTTATATGCAAACCCCACAAGAAAACGCAAGTGGTTATGATAATAACTCACCTATGAGTCACGTCAGTAAACTAGAGGGAGACTTTTTACTAGTGCACGGTAGTGCAGATGATAATGTGCACGTGCAAAACGCAACGCGTCTTGTAGAATCACTAGTACAGGCAAACAAGCAGTTTGATTACTTTAACTATCCAGATAAAAATCACGGTATTTACGGAGGTAACACACGTTTACACCTATTTACAATGATGACAGATTTTATCAAAGAAAAACTTTAGATATAAACGACTTATATTAGCACTAAATAATTAATTACAATATGGAATATAAATTCGGTGGTTCTGAAACCAATCAAAAGACTGTTTTAGGACATCCTTCTGGTCTTTTTGTCCTCTTCTTTACAGAGATGTGGGAGCGTTTTTCTTATTACGGAATGCGCGCATTACTTGTTTTATTTTTAGTTTCGGCAGTACTTGATGGCGGCTGGGGCTGGGAGCGTGCAGAGGCATTACAATTATATGCTTTCTACACAGGGCTAGTTTATGTAACACCAATCTTTGGAGGGTTAATAGCCGATAAAATTACGGGGTATAGAAAAGCCGTTATCATAGGTGCATTTTTAATGACACTAGGACACGCATCTATGGCTTTTGAGATAAGCTCAGATATTTTTTTCTATGCAGGACTTGTGTTACTTATAGTAGGTAATGGTATGTTTAAGCCAAATATTTCTTCTATGGTGGGGCAGCTTTATAAAGACCAAGGAAAAGAAAAAGATGCGGGATATACCATATTCTATATGGGTATTAACTCTGGGGCTTTCTTAGGTATTTTATTATGTGGTTACATAGGTGAGTCTGTAGGATGGCACTATGGTTTTGGTCTTGCAGGAATCTTTATGCTTGTAGGGATGTTACAATTCTATTTTGCTCAAGGTATTTTTGGTAAAATAGGTTCTAAGCCAGCAAAAGCAGACGAGCTTGATGATGTTATAGAAGATAGCGTAGAAAACGCTGCCGACGCTATAGATAGCGTTATAGATGATGCAGAGAAGTCTAAGGTAACTCGTGATCGACTTATCGTGATTAGTGTACTTGCATTCTTTACAATTTTCTTCTGGTGGGCATTTGAGCAGGCAGGAGGATCTATGACCATCTTTGCAGCAGACTATACAGATAGAGTGCTAGAAGGAAGTAGTGGTATGACCTTTAAAATAATAAACACGCTTCTCACCGTTGTACCTATGATTATTATTACCTGGGTACTAGGTATGTTATTTAAACAAACATATGGTAAGTATGCATTGTCTAATATCATTTTAGGATTAGGTTTTGTAGTAATATGGGGTATTGTAATCTGGATGTTATCTCGCCAGTTTGCAGATGATGCTCCAGAGGTTCCAGCTTCTTGGTTTGGTATCTTAAACTCATTCTTTATCATTGCTTTTGCACCATTATTTTCAAAAATATGGAAGAGTAAATACAATCCTAGTGGACCTGTAAAGTTTGCTATAGGTCTTATTTTATTAGGTCTTGGTTTTGGTATTCTTTCTTTTGGGTCTATGGGTATTCCATTAGGAGCAAAGACAGCTTCTGTAAGTATGGTATTTTTAGTACTAGCATACCTTTTTCATACGCTAGGTGAGTTATGTGTATCTCCTGTAGGATTATCTTATGTGAGTAAACTCGCGCCAGCAAAACTAGTAGGACTTATGTTCGGGATCTGGTTCGTAGCAAACTTTATTGCAAATACAGCTGCGGGTATAACGGGTAGTTATATAGATCCTATTGTTGAGGAGCACGGTATGGCAACATTCTTTTTAATATTTACAGTGATACCAGCAGGAGCAGGTGTAGTAATGTTATTATTAAATAAAACACTTATCAGAATGATGCACGGTATACGATAATGGTATCATCGTACATAATATGAATAAAGAAAAACGTTCCCTATATTGTGGAACGTTTTTTGTCTGTAAGAATCTAGTAATTAGACAGACTTAATAATTAAATAAATGCAATGAATAAAATACTATACCTCCTGCTTCTTATAGCTACAACATCTATAAGTGCTCAAGAAATCAACTGGATGACAATGGATGAAGCGCTTGCTGCACAAAAGGAAGAGCCTAAAAAGATTTTTATGGATGTCTACACTACTTGGTGTGGCCCTTGTAAAATGCTTGATAAAAATACATTTGCAAATCCAGATGTGGCCGCTTTTATAAGCGAGAACTATTATGCAGTAAAGTTTAACGCAGAGGGTACTGAAGAAATTAATTATCTAGGTAACGTATATACAAACCCAAGGCACGACCCCAATAGAAAAGGGCGTAATAGCCAGCACGAGCTAGCAGCAGCTTTAAAACTAAGAGGATACCCTACAATGGTGTTTTTTGATGAGCAGGGTAATTACATACAGCCTATTGTGGGGTACCACACCCCTAGACGTCTTGAGATTTATGTAAAGATGGTGAGTAATGACGACTATAAGACGCTCACAACTCAAGAAAAATGGGCAAAATATCAAGAAGACTTCGTGTATACTTGGTCTAAGTAATTTACTCAATCTATTATAAAAGCTCCCTTTTCATACGTGCTATGGAAAGGGATTTTTTGTTTTGTACAAGTCGCTTTCCATCGGGATACATAACTGTGATAATTAGACCCATCTGCAACAATTGTACAGTTAGGGTATCGCTCAATGAGTCTATTCATATTAATTTTTGGCGAGTGCGTGAGTATCACATAATCTGGATTTGCCTCTTCAAGATTGTATATATCTAAACTATCTACAATAAGTATTTCTTTTCGCTTAAAGCGAAAATAATTTCCGTGAGATTTCTGCACAACAGTATCTATTTTGAGAGCATCTTGATATGCCTTTACTCTACTATCTGTGTAGGTAAGATAAAGGGTGTCATTATTAAACACCGTAAGTTGCTTTTCTTGTAGTTGAGTAAGTGTTGTTGATGCATTTCTATTAAGTATTGCCAGGTGTTGAGAAGCAGGCTGATTATTTTCTAACACTATAAAACCTGTCAAAATTATTGTTGCTAGGCTAGCAACAATAAGTCTGCGTTTTGAATATTTCATACACAAAAGGTGTGTAGTAATCATAAACATATAAACGAGTATCATAAGTGTTGCAGATACACTTATATGTCTAGCCACAAAATCTTCTTGTCCTGCCACCCAAGCTATATAATTATTCATTACATCTATAGTTCCTCCATAAGTTTGTGCTATAAACTCTGGTAGAAGGTCTGTGACGCTCAGAAAACACACAAGCAAGCCACCGCCTAGTATGAGACCTAAAAACGGAATAATTAAAACATTAGAAATAATAAATAACCCAGGAAACTGATGAAAGTAAAAGAGGCTAAGTGGCATAACGCCAAGTTGTGCTGCAATAGTTACAGATACCACGTCCCGTAGCTTTCTTAATATAAACACCTCTGGAGACCAGAAACTGGCTAGCCAAGGTTGCACCCATAAAATGGCTATCACAGCTAGATAACTGAGCTGAAACCCCACCTGATATATAAGCAGTGGGTCGAGTAGAAGTAAGAATATAGCAGAAGCTAGCACAGCATCTTGCGACTTTCTTTTTCCGCCCAGGAGCTCACCTACCTCAAGAAAGCTAAACATAGTTGCAGCTCTTAGCACAGATGGAGATAAGCCAGTAATAATGGCAAAGCTCCAGATGAGTGAGATAATGAGTAGTGATTTTACCCATTGCAGTTGCCGCCATTTTATAAAACCAAATAAGAATCTTAGAATAAGTAAAATTACACCTACGTGCAGTCCAGATACGGCGAGTATGTGCATCATACCTGCTGCGGCATACTGAGAACTCATCTCTTTATCTATACCCTGTCTTTGGCCCAGTACGAGCGCTTCAATGACTGCAAGTTGTCTTGGTGTAAAAGATTGGAGGTGAAGGGAATTTTTTACGCTTTCGCGAAAGCGTGACGCCCACACACTAACATCATACGTTTCCTTATTAGCGCGCAACATCTCTTGAGGCTTTGCAGAAACCTGTCTGTATATTTCTTGCTTATTGAGATAAGCACCATAATCAAACTGATACGGATTTTTGGGATGGGGTACGGGCAACAGAGCAGTTCTTGCATACCACCATTCTCCAGTTTTTGGTAATATGGTTGCAGAGTCTTTATAAATGTTGAGAAGTAATTTACCAGTAGTAATAGTGCTATCTATGGCTTTGAGATCTACTAGATACTTATGTTGATACAACGTAGGTTTTAATTCCCTATTTATTTTAACAAGTAGCGTGTGTGAACCCTCTGTGTTAGTATGTGTATAATGAGTCTGCGAGCGCGTATCATCAGTATAAGTTCTAGATAGATAACCTATGGTGATAAATAATGCAGAAGTACAGCACATAAAGAGTGCTGAGCCTATGATTTTTTTACGGCTAAATGTATTAAGTAAAACTCCAGTAAGGGATAAGAGTATTGAGCAAATCCAAACTGTAATAGCTTGGATCTTAATGTAGTCATACAGTACTATACCTATGGTGATAGATATGAGTAGCGTTAAAATAGGAATATTTACTTTTCTCACAGATAACTATAAATACTCGCTTTTTACAAGTATTAATTGTCTGAAAGATAGTAAATTATGTTTTATAGAACACGTCTCGCCATTACATAAGCACGATTCCAGTAACGCTCGTTAAGATTTGAGGTAAGTACTCCTTTTGAGGTTGTGGCGTGTATAAAATAAATGTCATCGCCATCTACCTTTGTTACTAGGCCTACGTGGTTTATGCGTTTGCCGCTTTTTGAAGTTCTAAAAAATAAGAGGTCACCTTTATCAATATCTTTATTTTTTACGGGTTTGCCTCGTTGTGCCATATCTCTTGACACTCTAGGTAAGACAATGTTTTCTTTTTGAAAAGCAACATAGATAAGACCAGAGCAATCCATACCCTTGCGCGTAGTCCCACCAAATTTATAACGAGTTCCAGAAAATGCTTGCGCCTGCTTTATAATGCGCTCTGTTTTTGTGGTACTAATTTCTTTTACAGCGGTTCTTTTTGAGCTACCGCAAGAGGTAAGTACTAGTAGTAGAGATAATACGGCAAAAAAGTGTTTCATAAGGAGCTATGAGATTTGGAGTGATCTTGTTAGTTGTTTTCGTTATTTGTGATATCTACAATAAGTTTTGCAGTTTTATCACTAGCGCCAGCACCACCCAGTTTTTTCTCTAGTTCAAAATAGTCTGTAAATAGTTGCTCTCTATACGAGTCGTTTGTAATCTTGTCTAGCTCGTGCTTTAGGTTTTTTGTGTTGAGGTCACCTTGTATCAGTTCTTTTACGACTTCTCTGTCCATAATAAGATTTACAAGTGAGATGTATTTGGTTTTTATAATACGTTTTGCAATACTATAAGAAACCGCATTTGCCTTATAACAAACCACTTGGGGTACTTTAAATATTGCAGCCTCAAGTGTCGCGGTACCAGAAGTGATAAGTGCGGCGTTTGCAAAGCTTAGTATGTCATAGGTTTTATTCATCACGAGTTGTACATCGTGATTTTTTAAAAATGACTCGTAAAAAGAGGCTTCTTGGCTAGGCGCGCCTGCAATCACAAATTGATAGTCTGGATAGTTAGGTATAACACTAAGCATCACCTCTAGCATCGCATTAATTTCTTGTGTGCGGCTACCGGGAAGTAGGGCAATCATAGGGCGTTCATCAAGATTATGCTCTTGTGCAAATGCCACAGCATCTGCTTGCTCTCTGTTTGCCACAGCATCAAGTAGTGGGTGTCCTACAAAGTTTACATCATAATCATACGTGTCATAAAAATCTTTTACAAATGGTAAAATGACATACATATGGTCCACACAGGCCTTAATTTTTTTTACACGACCAGATCGTGATGCCCACACTTGAGGGCTTATATAATAATGTGTAGTGACACCTAGTGGGTGTGCCCACGCTGCTATACGTAGGTTAAAACCGCTGTTGTCTATAAGAATAAGTGCATCTGGCTCAAATCTAGCAATGTCTCTTTTACATTCTTTTATAAGTCCACTAATTTTACGGAGGTTGGTAATCACCTCCATAAAGCCCATAAAGGCTCTTTCTTTATAGTGTGTGACTAGAGTACCGCCCACCTCTTGCATAAGGTCACCACCCCAGAAGCGTATCTCTGCCTCAGGATCTTGTTTATACAAGGCTTTCATAAGATTTGAACCGTGCAAATCTCCGCTAGCCTCACCGGCAAGAATGTAATACTTCATTAGCTAAACATTAATATCATTGTCACAAAAGCCATAGCGATGGTCATAAGGAGTACTCCTCTTGCTCGTGCATCTTGTCCTTGTCTAAGAAGTCCAAAAAATGCTACTAGATTAAGAACGGCACCTATTGCTATAATTTTGCCAAGTCTTCCCTCTGCCAGGGCAGTTTGTAATACATTAGTAAGAGTGCGATCTTGTGTTGTGCCTATGTAAAAGGAAAAAATAATAACGCCTATGGTGTTTGCTAGTAGTCCTATAATTATGCCTATGAGAATATCTTTTTTCATAATTTTTCCGCTTTCGCGAAAAGTTTTAAAGGGAATAGATGCGCTTTCGCGAAAGCGTAATTACTATCCTTCCCACTCATTAAGTTCTTGAATAAAGTGATGTGCCGTAAGATCAAACTGTACGGGTACGATAGAAACATAGCCTTGTGATAGTGCCCACTCATCTGTATCTTCACCTTTGTCTTGATTTACAAACTCGCCCGTGAGCCAGTAATAGTCTCTACCCATAGGGTTTGTGCGCTTGTCAAAATCTTCTACCCATTGTGCTTTTGCCTGGCGACATACTTTGGTGCCCTTAATTTTATCTGCAGGTAATTTTGGGATATTTACGTTTAGAACGATGCCTTTAGGTAAGCCGTTTTTGAGAACTTGTTTTGTGATGCGTTCTACATATTTTTTTGCAGGTTCAAAATCTGCATCGTGACTGTAATCTAAAAGCGAAAACCCTATTGCTGGGATGCCTTCTACACCGGCCTCTACTGCTGCACTCATCGTGCCGCTGTATATAACATTTATACTTGAGTTACTGCCGTGGTTAATGCCACTTACACAAATATCTGGTTTGCGGGTGAGAATTTGCTGGTTTGCAAGTTTTACACAGTCTGCAGGAGTTCCAGAACACGTGTATTCTTTGTGCGTAGCATCTGGATCTAGTTTAACAGGATCGCAGTAGAGTGTGTCATTTATGGTAATGGCGTGCCCCATCCCACTTTGTGGGCTATCTGGAGCAACTACAACAACATCACCTATGTTGAGCATCACATCTATAAGGTTGCGTATGCCGGGTGCGGTGATGCCATCATCATTAGTAATAAGTATAAGTGGTTTTTTGTTCATAGCAGGAGTTGTGTTCTATATACGAAAATACGTAAATTGTACATTAATAAGTGTGCTGGCGGGGTTTAACAAAAGATTACGACCGCAGCTCTTTTTGTGGCACAATTTTTAATGTAAATTGCTAGTTACGTGAAAATACTGAATTTTATGAAGAGGAATTTAAAATTAATAGCGCTGTTACTGTTGTTTTCAGTTGCGAGTTGCAGTTTTACTACAAAGTCGTTTGACGATCCAGATAAAGATAAAACCCTTTTAGATCTTATTGCTTACTTACTCGAGCGAGGTCATTATGACGCAAAAGATATAAACGATGAGTTTTCTGCAAATGTCTTTGATGATTACATAGACGCGCTAGATCCATATCGTCGTTTTTTCTACAAAAAGGATATAGAAGAGTTTGAAAAGTATAAAACACAAATAGATGATGCGATAAGAGATAAAGATTTATCATTTTTTGATCTTACTTACAACCGTCTTATAGAACGTACAGAGGAGGCAAATAAAATACAAGAAGAGTTACTTAAAAAACCTTTTGACTTTGAAAAGGAAGAGATTCTCAATACAGAGTATGAAAAGCAACCTTTTGCAAAAAACAAAAAAGAGCTTAAAAACAGATGGAGACAGCAACTTAAGCTTAATGCGCTTAGCTCTTACTATGATTTAAGAGAAGACCAAGAAAAGGTAGATGAAGAGGAAGATGATAAAGAAGCAGCTGAGCCGAAAGAGGTTCTTTCTAATGAAGAGCTTGAGTTAAAAGCACGAGAAGAAGTTGCAGATAATACAAAAGAGTTTTTCGAATTTACATTAGAGCTTGAGCGCAAAGACTGGTTTGCAGTATTCTTAAATGCTATAGTAGAAGAGTTTGATCCTCACACCTATTATTTTGCACCAGTGGCAAAAGATCGTTTTGATACACAAATGAGTGGTCAGTTTCAAGGGATAGGTGCTAGACTTCAAAAGAAGGGAGGCGAAGTACGTATTACAGATATTATTTCTGGTGGTCCAGCCTGGAGAGGCGATGAGCTACGTGAGGGAGATATCATTATGAAAGTTCGTCAAGAAGATGAGAAAGATGCCTTAAGTATTGTAGGTATGCGTCTTCAAGATGCGATAGAATTCATAAAAGGCCCTAAAGGAACTAAAGTTATTCTCACAGTAAAGACTAAGTTAGACGGTAGTACAAAGGAGATTACTATAGAACGTGATATTGTAGAGCTAGAAGAAACCTATGCAAAGTCTGCAGAGGTGGTGAAAGATGGTAAAAAATACGGCATCGTAAACCTGCCTAAGTTTTACTTTACAATGGATGATTACAAAGAAAAAAATGCTGCAAGTGATGTAAAGAAGGAGATAGAACGTCTCAAGAAAGAGGGAGTAGAAGGACTAGTAATAGATCTTAGAAACAATGGTGGAGGATCGCTTAAAACTGTGGTAGATATTGCCGGCTTGTTTATAAAAGATGGACCTATTGTACAAGTAGCTTCTAATGGTGATCAACCAGAGGTGCTAGAAGATAGAGACTCTTCTGTATTATGGGATGGACCCCTCGTGATTTTAGTAAACGAGATATCTGCATCTGCCAGTGAGATACTTGCTGCAGCAATGCAAGATTATAAAAGAGCCATTATTATAGGAGGGAAACAGACCTATGGTAAAGGGACTGTGCAAAACGTAGCAGACCTTAATTCTTACCTGCGTAAAAACCCTTATGGAGATCTAGGAGCTCTTAAACTTACAACTCAAAAATTCTATAGAGTAAATGGAGGGTCAACACAGCTAGAAGGTGTAAAGAGTGACGTAGTTGTTCCAGATCGTTTTACATATGTAGACATAGGCGAGCGTGATCAAGAAAATCCACTTCCTTGGGATAAAATAAAAGCTGCAGATTATGATGTGTGGGATGGTTATGTAGACTTTGAGCAAACTATCGAAAACAGTAACCAACGTATGTCTAGGAGTGAGCACTTGCAGCTAGTAGATGAGTATGCAAAGTGGATTAAAGAACGTCGCGATGATAAAGAGTGGTCGCTCAACTATGATAAATACAAAGCAAGACTAGCAAAAAGTGAGTCATTTGCAAAGAAGTTTGATGCCATAGATGATTACGATACAAAGCTCACTTATGAGTCACTACCGTATGAGCAGCAACTTTTTGAAAAAGATACTATCCTTCAAGAAAAGCGTGAGCGCTGGCACAAAAATTTAGCAAAAGACGCTTATGTAGAAGAGGCACTTAATGTGCTTAATGATTTAAAAATCAACAATATTAGAAGAGATAAGCTTGTGACTATTAAGGATTAATAAATGTCGCAAAGAGCAAATTCATTAACAAGCCTAGCGCTCCAAAAATTTAAAAGAAATTTTTGGGGCGTTTTGAGTTTGGTGTATATCATATTGTGCGGTCTAGCTGCTTTATTTGCTTATGTGATCGCTCCAGATAGTAGTGAGAATGCAAACCAGATGCACCTCTCTATCCACTCACAAACGCCCGGCTTTACGGTAGATGTACTCACTATCCCAAGTGACTTAAAGGTGGAGCAGTCATTTATTTCTAGATGGTTTTCGGGCAAGATTAATTCAGATACAGAAATACCCATAACCACTTATAATCTAGAAAACGATGGTATTACATACATCCCGTATATGAGTGACGGAGTGGTGGGTTTACCAAAAAAAGTTACTATAAATGGGGTTGAAGATTATAACGCTTTCGCGAAAGCGTACATATCCCCACGTACATTTATACTAGGTACCGATAAGTACGGCCGAGATCTTTTGAGTAGGATGCTCATAGGTGCGAGAATATCTTTTTCTATAGGATTTGTAGCGGTTTTTATATCGCTTATTATAGGTCTGTTTATGGGCTCGCTAGCAGGTTATTTTGGCGGAAAAGTAGATGCCGCTATTATGTGGATTATTAATGTGACTTGGTCTATCCCAACCTTGCTTCTTGTTATTGCAATTACTCTTGCATTAGGTAAGGGATACTGGCAAGTTTTTATCGCAGTAGGGCTTACAATGTGGGTTGAGGTGGCTCGTGTTGTGCGAGGGCAGGTTATGGGTGTAAAACAAATTCAATATGTTACAGCAGCAAGAGCACTAGGGTATACAGATGGGCGTATTATTGTAAAGCATATTTTACCTAACGTTATAGCGCCGCTCATAGTGATTTCGGCAGCAAACTTTGCAGGGGCCATCCTTATAGAAAGCGGATTGAGTTTTTTAGGTATAGGAGCACAACCACCTACACCCAGCTGGGGAGCTATGATTAAAGATCACTATAGTTATATCATCCTTGGGAAGCCGTATCTTGCCATCATCCCAGGTATTTCGATAATGTTGCTTGTAATGGCATTTATGCTAGTAGGTAATGCTCTAAGGGACGCACTGGATGTAAAAAATTAGATTTTATTAATGAAAAGAAAATACACCTATCCGTTACTAGTTATTGTTTTTACACTTGCTTGGTATGCATTTGAAAATTATGCAAACAAGGCTGTAGATGCTCCTATGATAGAGCAGGGCAGACAGCCGAAGGCAACTACAAACACCTACTTTTTACCTACATCTACCACGGGGCAGGTGGTTCACCATAATTATTACTCGCTCAGTTATAGTGAGAGAGATGAACAAGCAGAATGGGTGGCCTACGAACTTAAGAAAAGCCACATTGTAAATAATGATTTTAAACGTCCTTATTTTGAGGTAGACCCTCAGGTGGAGACGGAGTCTGCACACTGGCGTAATTATAAAAAATCTGGATATGATCGTGGGCATTTGTGCCCAGCAGGTGATAGGGAGTTTAGTAAAGCGGCCTATGAAGAAACTTTTTTGACAAGTAATATTAGTCCGCAAAGGCACGATTTTAATGCTGGTATCTGGAATGAACTTGAGCAGCAAGTGCGTTACTGGGCAAAGAAGTATGATGGAGTTTATGTAGTGACTGGTGGTGTGTTAAAAGATAAAATGGGCGCCATAGGTACAGAGGGAGTTACCGTACCAGAATCCTTTTATAAAATTGTTTATGATCAATCTGGAGGAGATGCAAAAATGATTGCCTTTTTAATGAATCACAAAGCATCAAATAAGTCTCTTAAAACATTTGTCACCTCTGTAGATCAGATAGAAAAGCTTACTGGCATAGACTTCTTTCCAGAGCTTGAAGATAGTGTAGAAGATAGGCTAGAGGGCAGCACTAGTACTAAGGGCTGGAAGCTTAGATAAAAGTATAATATAAAAAAAGCGGCCTAGTGCCGCTTTTTTTATTTGTAAAGAGATAAGTAATTATCCTTTTATAAGACTTCTAGAGATTACAATTTTTTGAATCTCACTAGTTCCTTCATATATCTGAGTGATTTTTGCGTCACGCATTAATCGCTCTACGTGGTATTCTTTTACAAAACCGTTACCGCCGTGTATTTGTACAGCTTCTACTGTTTGCTCCATTGCAACCTTTGATGCATAAAGTTTTGCCATAGCGCTAGATTGATCATAGTTGTTACCTTGATCTTTATCCCAAGCGGCTTTCATCACCAGGTGACGTGCGGCTTCTATCTCTACATACATATCTGCAAGTTTAAAAGCGATAGCTTGGTGGTTACAAATCTCTGTACCAAAGGCTTTACGCTCTTTAGAATATTTAAGAGCAAGCTCGTATGCTCCAGAAGCAATACCTAGTGCTTGTGCGGCAATACCTATACGTCCTCCAGAAAGTGTTTTCATTGCAAATTTGAAACCAAATCCGTCTTCACCTATTCTATTTTCCTTAGGTACTTTTACGTCATTAAACTGTAGTGTGTGCGTGTCACTACCACGTATACCTAGTTTGTCTTCTTTAGGCCCTACCTCAAAACCTTCCATCCCTTTCTCAACTATAAAAGCGTTGATACCGCGGTGACCTTTTTCTCTATCAGTTTGAGCGATTACAAGATACACATCAGAGCGTCCTCCATTTGTAATCCAGTTTTTTGTACCATTAAGTACGTAGTGATCTCCTTTATCTATTGCTGTAGTAGCTTGTGAAGTTGCATCAGATCCAGCTTCTGGCTCAGAAAGACAAAAAGCACCTACCATTTCACCTGTAGCAAGTTTAGTAAGGTATTTTTGTTTTTGCTCTTCAGACCCATAAGCTTCAAGACCGTAGCATACCAATGAGTTGTTTACAGAAACAATTACAGATGCAGAGGCATCTATTTTAGACAGCTCTTCCATAACAAGAACATATGAAATTGCGTCCATACCACTTCCCCCATATTTTGGATCAACCATAATACCCATAAAGCCTAGGTCACCCATTTTCTTTACAAGTTCTGCAGGAAACTGTTGTATGTTATCTCTTTCTATTACTCCGTCTAGTAATTCTGTACGTGCAAAATCGCGAGCAGCGTCGCGTATCATAAGGTGTTCTTCTGTTAAGCTAAAATCCATAGTCAATTCTAAATATTAACGATTGTGTAAAAAATCTGTACAAATATACTTGTTTCTTATGCTTTTCTCAATAGATTTAGGGTGATGGAACAAAAAAACTATAACGTTATAGGTGTGATGAGTGGTACCAGCTTAGATGGAATAGACTGCGCGCTTATTAAAGTGAGTATGTCACCTCAAATTGCTGGTGAGGTTTATCCAGTCTTTAATGCTCAGATAATCAATGCAGAAACGATTGCTTACCCAAATGACTGGGTAGATAAACTAAGAACAGCACATACACTCTCAACAGTGGCGCTCTCTACATTAAATGCATCATATACAATATATTTAGCTCAGGTGATAAATACATTTAAAGCTAAGTATCGTATAAAGCAGGTAGATGCTGTATGCTCCCACGGCCACACTATATTACACCAGCCACAAGATGGTTTTACTTTACAGATAGGTAATCTTCCAGAACTTGCTCAGTTGCTTAGTCATAAAGTGGTTTGCGACTTCAGGGTGCAAGATGTAGCGCTAGGTGGGCAAGGCGCACCGCTTGTTCCTATAGGAGATAAGCTGTTGTTTGGCACATATGATTATTGTCTCAATCTTGGTGGATTTGCAAATGTTTCGACTGAGGAAAATGGAGTTCGGCTGGCGTATGATATTTGTCCAGTTAATGTTGTGCTCAATACCTATGCTCATAAGTTGGGTAAACCGTTTGATGATGAGGGCGCTTTCGCGAAAGCGGGAACCGTACACGCTCCCTTATTAAAGGAATTGAATAGTTTACCATATTATGGCTCTCCAGCACCAAAATCTCTGGGGATAGAGTGGGTGCACGAACAGGTATTCCCAATAATTGAATCTTATAAAGTCTCTGATATAGATTTGCTGGCGACGTTTACAGAGCATATTGCTGTGCAAATTGCCACTCAGTTTAAAGAAAACACCTCAGTTTTAGTCACAGGAGGAGGAGCTTACAATAGCTATTTACTAGGTCGTGTGCAAGCTCAGTATAAAGCAAATAGGGTCAAGGGAGCTGTGTTAAATCTTATAGTGCCAGATGCGCAACTTATTGAATTTAAAGAGGCTCTCGTTTTTGGTTTATTAGGGATTTTAAGGCTTGAGGGGCTTCCTAATTGCCTTGCAAGTGTCACCGGAGCATCAAAAGACCACTCTAGCGGAATGTTATATGATTCTTAATTTATGCACACTTCTTCTAGAAGGTGATTCAAGTTTGTATATTTGGGGCTTACTTAATCAAATATATGAGAGAGCTTTTACAGCGATACGAAGATAAGTCACCAGAGATTGTTTTTCACTGGAACGACCCAGAAACCGAAGCAGAGGGGTGGGTAGTTATTAACTCTTTAAGAGGAGGTGCCGCTGGTGGTGGTACACGTATGCGTGTAGGACTTGATAAAAATGAAGTCCTTTCTCTAGCCAAAACTATGGAGGTTAAGTTTACAGTTTCTGGTCCAGCTATAGGTGGAGCAAAATCTGGAATTAACTTTGACCCAAAAGATCCTCGTAAGAAAGGAGTACTAGAGCGCTGGTATAAAGCCGTGTCACCACTACTTAAAAGTTATTATGGTACGGGAGGTGATCTTAATGTAGACGAGATACACGAGGTAATACCTATTACAGAAGAGAGTGGCGTATGGCACCCACAAGAAGGCGTTTTTACTGGGCACTTTCAACCTACAGAGGCAGATAAGATTAACCGTATAGGACAACTTAGGCAAGGAGTCATAAAGGTGATAGAAAACCCGTCATTTTCTCCAGATGTAACACGCAAGTATACCGTAGCAGATATGATTACTGGATATGGTGTTGCAGAAGCAGTACGTCATTATTATGATATTTACGGAGGTGATGTAAAGGGCAAGCGTGCCGTGGTACAAGGTTTTGGAAACGTAGGCGCAGCAGCGGCTTACTACCTAGCGCAAATGGGTGCAAAAGTAGTAGGCATTATAGATATTGTAGGAGGTTTTATAAACAAAGAAGGTTTTACCTTTGAGGAGATACGAGATATGTATCTTAATAAAACAGGTAATACACTTAACGCCTCTACAGAAGGATTGATACCATTCTCACAAATGAACGAGGAGATATGGAATCTTGAGACAGAGATTTTTGCTCCTTGTGCAGCTTCTCGTCTTATTACAGAAGATCAAATTAATAGAATGATAGATACGGGGCTGGAAGTTATTTCTTGTGGTGCAAACGTACCGTTTGCAGATAAAGAAATTTTCTTTGGACCTATAATGGAGCATACAGACGCAAAGGTGAGTCTTATACCAGACTTTATTTCAAACTGTGGTATGGCAAGAGTATTTGCATACTTTATGGAGCGCCGCGTACAAATGACAGATGATGCTATCTTTAACGATACATCACAAACTATACGTAATGCTATAGAAAATACGTATCAGAATAACAGTTCAAAACAAAATATAAGCAAGACAGCTTTTGAAATTGCATTAAAAGAATTACTTTAATACTTGCATCTGTAAGATGTAATAATCACACCAACTTTATATACATATGGAATCAGTAATTATTCTCATTTTTATTATCGGGTACCTTTCTATAACCCTTGAGCATCCTCTTAAACTTGATAAAACAGTGCCTGCACTTATTATGGCATCACTTATCTGGGCATTTCTAGCAGTAGGTTTTCACCTAGGCTGGTTTGACGTAATAGACACCTATGAGCAAGCTTATAGCTTGTTTCCTAATGGGGTGCCTCTTACGGGAGATGCCTTGCACGATGCAGAGCACGGTTTTGACAACACACTTTTACACCACTTAGGTAAAACAGCAGAGATACTTATCTTCCTTATAGGAGCGATGACCATTGTTGAGATTATAGATCTTCACAGAGGTTTTGAAGTTCTTAAAGGAGCTGTAAGAACTCGTAGCAAGAAGAAGTTGTTATGGATTATAGGGATACTAGCATTCATACTTTCTGCTATAATAGATAACCTTACCGCTACAATTGTACTTATTACCTTATTACGTAAGCTTATTGTAAACAGAGAGCAACGTCTTTGGTTTGCTGCAATGGTAGTAATTGCTGCAAATGCAGGGGGAGCTTGGTCACCTATTGGAGATGTTACAACTACAATGCTTTGGATTGCAGATAATGTTACAGCAATGGGACTTATTAAGTTTGTAATTATACCTTCTGTAATTTGTTTTGTTATACCATTCTTTATTGCAACCTACTTGCCAGCTTTTAAAGGTGATATAGTTGTAGACACACAAGAAGATGAAGAAGCTGGAAGATTACTAAGTAGTAAAACAATGCTTTTCTTAGGGCTAGGTATGATAGTATCTGTGCCTATTTTTAAGACAATAACACACTTACCTCCTTATATGGGTATGATGCTTGCACTAGGTGTAGTGTGGTTAGTATCTGAGTACATTCACCCAGAAGAAGACTTCACAAAAGAGCGTAAGCACTTATACAGTGCTCACAAAGCACTTTCTCGTATCGAGATCTCAAGTATCCTTTTCTTTTTAGGAATATTAATGGCGGTAGCAGGACTTGAAAGTCTTGTATATGGTGTGTCTGAAGCTGGTGATCCAGTGGGAACATTACGTTATGTTGCAGAGATTCTTAATGGAGCGGTACCTAATCAAGATGTTGTGGTAGTAATACTTGGTATTCTATCTGCTATTATTGATAACGTGCCACTTGTGGCTGCCTCTATGGGTATGTATACTGCAGAGACAGACAGTTTACTATGGCACTTTATTGCATACTCTGCCGGAACAGGAGGAAGTATGCTTATCATAGGTTCTGCGGCAGGAGTTGCAGCTATGGGAATGGAAAAGATAGATTTTATCTGGTACCTTAAAAAGATCACGTGGTTAGCCTTTGTAGGGTTTGCTGCGGGAGCTATTGCCTTTGTTCTTCTTACGGGAGGAACAATGGGTGCTTAAGTCTAGGCAATTTTCTAAAATAACGTTCGTTTCATTCTAAAGCCTCAATTAATAAACATATGCTTAATACACTTATTCAAGACGGAGCTCAAGATGCGGCAGATATTCTTGCTACAGACGAGCCCGTAGAGAAGACACTATCTATCATAGATTTGCTCTTAACTGGAGGTACAGCGGGAATTATCATTATTGCTGTTCTATTTGTACTACTTTTTGTGGCTATCTATATCTATTTTGAAAGACTCTTTGCTATAAAAGCAGCCTCAAAAGTAGATGGTAATTTTATGAATCAAATAAGAGATAATGTCGCTTCTGGTAACATAGAAGGAGCAAAAATATACTGTGCTCAGGCTAACTCTCCAGTATCTAGATTAACCGCAAAGGGAATCTCTCGTATAGGGAGCCCTCTTGAGGATATTAATACAGCTATAGAAAATCAAGGGAAACTAGAAGTCTATAAACTAGAGCGCAATGTGAGTGTACTTGCTACCATAGCGGGAGCAGCTCCTATGATTGGGTTCTTAGGGACTGTAATAGGTATGGTACTTGCCTTTCATACACTAGCAACAAGTTCTGGACAAGCAGAGATGGGTACGCTTGCAGAGGGTATTTATACCGCGATGACCACTACAGTTGCTGGTCTTATTGTGGGTATTATTGCTTATATGGGATATAACCACCTTGTAGTGCGTACAGATAAAGTAGTACACTCTATGGAGGCAAATGCGGTAGATTTCTTAGACCTATTAAACGAGCCTAGCTAGTATGAATCTGCGCGGAAGAAATAAAGTGAGCCCAGAGTTCAGTATGAGTAGTATGACAGACATTGTTTTTTTACTACTTGTATTCTTTCTGTTAACCTCACCAGCCATCACGCCAGATGCCCTAGATCTTATTTTGCCTAAAGCAAAAGGAAAAACCAGTAACAAGCAAAACCTATCTGTAAGCATCACAAAAGACCTTGACTATTATGTGAACAAGGAGCGTGTGACAGAAAACGGTATAGAAGGCTTTATCAATAGCGAGCTAGCTGGAGTAGAAGAACCTACCATTATACTAAGAGCAGAAGAAGGAGTGCCTATAGAAAATGCCGTAAAGATTATGGATATCGCAAACCGTAATAAGTACAAAATTGTACTAGCGGTAAGGCCTAACTAATTGATAAATGGTTTTTGGTACGCTTTCGCGAAAGCGTAATTACACTCTTAAATAAATATACCTTGGCATACCTAGATACCATACATAAACGCAAATCTTTCACCATAAGTAGTATTATTATGGCGATTATATTATTGCTTATGTTTATGGTGGGGATGAATTATATGGACCCGCCAGAAGAAGGAGGTATAGCCGTAAACTTTGGAACCTCTAGTGTAGGTTCTGGTAATGTACAGCCTACAAAGCCTGTAGCATCTGCACCAAAAAATACAGCACCACAACCAGAACCCACTCCTCCAGAACCAGAAATTAAGGATGAGGTTGTCACGCAAGACACAGAAGATGCTCCGGTTATAGAAAAAAAACCAAAGGAAACACCAAAGCCTAAGGTTGAGAAACCAAAAGAAAAGCCCGTAGAAAAACCAGTAGAAGAAGCAAAGCCAGATCCTAAACCAGATAAGTCTACCACAAGTGCACTAGACGCACTTATTAATGGTCCTAAAAAGGATGGAGTAGCACAAGGAGGTGAAGGTAATGATAGCCAAGCTGGAGACAAGGGCGACCCTAATGGTGACCCTAACGCATCTAGTTATTATGGTACCGGAAGAGGTCTAGATGGCGATGGTAACTACCAGCTAGGAGGTCGTAAAGCGCTAGGAAAACCAAAACGCCAGCAAGAGTGTAATGAGTCAGGAGTAGTTGTGGTGAGTATTGAGGTAGACCGTACCGGTAAAGTTATAAAAGCCACACCAGGAGTGCGAGGCACTACAAATAACACACGATGTCTCTTAGAGCCAGCAAAAGCAGCAGCACTTGCCACAAAATTTAATGCGGACTCAAAAGCGCCTTCAAAACAAATAGGAAAAATAGTATACCGCTTTAGTCTCTCAGACTAATAGTCGTAACACCTATCTTTATATCACAATGACATATCAAGAAACCTTAGACTGGCTTTTTAACCAGCTACCTATGTATCAACGTAAGGGAGCTGCTGCATACAAGGCAGACCTAAGTAACATAAATCTTCTAGCAGCACATCTAGGCAATCCCCATACCGCATTTAAAACCGTTCACGTAGCAGGCACAAACGGTAAAGGATCTACTAGTCATATGATGGCATCTGTTTTACAAGAAGCAGGTTATAAAGTAGGGCTATATACCTCACCACATCTTAAAGACTTTAGAGAGCGCATAAAAATAAACGGTGAGCTTTGTAGTAAGCAGTTTGTAATGGGGTTTGTAAAAAAGTACAAAGCCTTTTTTGAAGAGCATCAACTATCATTTTTTGAAATGACTGTGGGGATGGCCTTCTCTTATTTTGCAGCAAAAGAAGTGGATATTGCTATCATAGAGGTAGGCTTAGGAGGTAGGCTAGATGCCACAAATATTATTACACCCGTACTTTCGGTTATAACAAATATTGGTATGGATCACACGCAGTTTTTGGGTGATACCATCCCGCTTATAGCTGCAGAGAAAGGAGGCATTATTAAAGAGAATGTGCCTGTTGTAATAGGTGAGTATAATGAAGAGACAGAGAAGGTCTTTAGTACGCTTTCGCGAAAGCGTAATGCACCCCTTCACAAAGCCTACGATTTTGACTTAATGCCTATGCAATCTGACCTAGTGGGAGATTATCAAAAAAACAACATACGTACGGTTCAAGTAGCGTTTTCTGTTTTGCAGGGAGCGAGTTTTCACGTAGGGATCCAGCATATTGCAAAGGGATTAAAGAACGTGGTAAAAAATACGGGCCTCCAGGGAAGGTGGCAAATATTACAAGAGGAGCCAAAGGTGATTTGTGATACTGGGCACAATAAGGAAGGGCTTACTTATGTGATGAATCAATTAGGTAAGGAGCGTTATAAGAATTTACATATTGTACTAGGCGTAGTTTCAGATAAGGATTTAGAGAGCATTTTACCATTATTTCCGGGATATGCCTCTTATTACTTTTGTAAACCTGCCGTGCCAAGAGGAATGGAAGTACAACAATTAAAAAAGGAAGCAGAAGGCTTAGGACTTAAGGGTAAAGCATACCCTAGTGTAAAAGAGGCATTTAAGGCGGCAAAAAAGGTTGCAGGAACCAGTGATCTTATTTTTATAGGCGGAAGCACCTTTGTTGTAGCAGAAATAATTTAATTTTTATTGCAAAAGATTTTACACTATTAAACTTTAATTCTATATTTGCACCCGCATTGAAATAATGGCGACGCTATCATTTTAATGTTACTTGACTACATAAGTCGGGGCGCTTAGCTCAGTTGGTTCAGAGCACTTGGTTTACACCCAAGGGGTCAGGGGTTCGAATCCCTTAGCGCCCACAAACAAGAAACGATAAACTTGTCTAAAAATAATCGGGCGCTTAGCTCAGTTGGTTCAGAGCACTTGGTTTACACCCAAGGGGTCAGGGGTTCGAATCCCTTAGCGCCCACAGAGGCTTCCAGAAATGGGAGCCTTTTTTTATGCATTATATTTCCTCTATACTATCTTGTAATGCATTACTTACAAAGGAACTATCAGTCATTGAGCATATGCAGCAGGTGGTTAATTCTTTTATATGCGCTCTTGTGGTGTAACAATATGTATTATTGATATACTTATGCACTAACAAAAACCATATATATGATTCTAAGTTTAAAGAATGTCTCAAAAACGTACCCTAACGGTGTAAAAGCCCTTGATAATGTAACCATAGATATAAAGGCAGGAATGTTTGGTCTACTAGGACCTAACGGTGCAGGAAAGTCTTCTCTTATGAGAACTATTGCAACATTACAAGAGCCAGATACAGGAGAGATAGACTTTAATGGACTTGATATACTTAACAACAAAATTGAATTTAGAAAAACACTTGGGTACTTACCTCAAGAGTTTGGAGTATACCCTAAAATGAGTGCCAGTGACTTGCTACACTATTTTGCAAGCCTAAAGGGAATTACAAATAAAGTGGAGCGTACAGCTATTGTAGATAAAGCGCTTGAGGTGACTAACCTCAGTGATGTGCGTAATAAACACGTAGCAGGATATTCTGGAGGGATGAAGCAACGCTTTGGTATCGCCCAGTTATTGCTTAATAACCCAAAACTAATTATTGTAGATGAGCCTACAGCAGGTCTTGATCCAGCAGAGCGTCATAGATTTTTAAATGTATTACGTGAGATAGGGACAAACCACATCGTTATATTTTCAACACACATTGTAGATGATGTAAAAGAATTATGTACAGATATGGCAATTCTTAATGGAGGTAAAATCTTATCGCAAAGCACTCCAAAGGAATTAGTGCAAAGCCTAGAGGGACATATCTGGAAAACTACAACCTCTAGAGAAGGTGTAGAAGTATTACAGAATAGCCATAATGTAATATCATCTAGCTTTAATGATACAAACGATCTAGATGTGCGAGTTTATAGCGAGAGTATGCCAGGAGAAGGTTTTGAACCAGTAGCTGCCACACTAGAAGATGTGTATTTTACAACACTCAATAAGAATCAATCTCAAACGGTAGCATAGTTATGTTTAGTACTATCTATCTACACGAGATAAAGACGTGGTTTAAGAAACCGCTTTTTTATATATTTTCTGCCATAATGTTTTTACTAGCTGTACTTATAATGGCAGCTGGCTTAGGCGTTTTTAGTAATGATAATGTTACAGTGACTAGCAATGTTTATCTAAATAGTCCGCTGGCTATAACGGGTATTTTATCACAGCTGGCAATGCTTGCTTATCTATTAATTCCTTCTATTACAGGAGGCACAATAGATCGAGATTTTAAAAACAATATGCACAATGTTTTGTACTCGTACCCGCTTACTAAGGTGCAGTACTTACTTGCCAAATTCTCGGCAGCAATAACCATTAACTTATTAATAGCTATCGCTACCATATTAGGTCTTCTTGTAGGATCTGTCCTTCCAGGATCTAATGAGGCACTTTTGGGTCCTTTTAGTTTATGGAATTATGTACAGCCGTTTGCTTTTATCATATTTCCTAATGTGCTTTTTTACAGTGCGATTGTTTTTGCTATAGTCGTGTTTACTCGTAATCTCAACATTGGATTTATGACTGTACTCACGATGATTATTATCCAGCTTATAGCGACAAGTATGGCAGATAATGCAGACGATACATTGTGGTATGCGCTTTTTGACCCTATGGCAAATGTGGCACTAGCAGATGCTACAGAGTACTGGACACCAGTTGAGCAAAACAATAAATCTATACCTATGGTGGGTACTTTACTTTACAATAGATTATTGTGGGCAGGCATATCCTTTGGAATCCTCTTTTTAATCATTGCACGTTTTAACTTTCAGCAGCACGCTATGCGCTTTAATTTCTTTAAGAAAAAGGCAGTTAGAGCAGTAAAGAAAAATTCTAGTAAAATACAACGCATAGAGATGCCTGCCGTCACTACAGACTTCTCAATAGTGGGGCAGTTTAAAACGCTATGGCAGCTCGTAAAAAGTGATACTAAATACATCATTACTGGCTGGCCGTTTATAATAATTACGTTTCTAGCTATTGTACTGACCTTTGTAATGATGAGTTTCTCTCAACTTATATATAATACGGCAATCTTACCAAAAACGTGGACAATGCTCGCAGAGCCATCTGCATATATCGTGTTATTTTCATTCTTGCTCATACACTTATATTCTGGATTTTTAATGGACAGGGCAAAGGCAGCTCACATCAATCAGATTGTAGATGTGACACCTACAAAAGATTGGGTATTTCTAGTCTCTAGAGGTATTTCATTATTCCTAATGACAGCTTTTTTACAAGTTGTATTAATACTTTGTGGTCTCGCTTTTCAAACCTTAAAAGGGTTTTATGACTACCAGATAGATCTCTACGTATTTCAAGCATTTTTAATTAATGTATGGAAATATGTACCGTGGATATTACTGGCATTACTCGTACATACTTTAATTAAAAATAAATGGGTAGGTCTTGTTACCTTACTGGTCATAGGTATAGGAGTTCCATTACTTCAGAATGCGATCGGTGTCCAGCAAGCTATTTTTGACTTTAACTCTGGAGGAACGCCTAGCCCGTCAGATTTTGATGGTTATGGTACCGTACTACCGCGTTTTTATACGTTTAGAGTATATTGGATTGCTTTCGGTATTATCTTACTTATGGCGGCTATAGTGTTCTATAGGCGCGGTATGGGGGCTACGGCAAAGGCGCGTTTTGCTTTCGCGAAAGCGAGATTAACTACACCCGTCATTACCACAGCAGTGGCAAGCCTCATTGTCTTTTTAGCGATAGGTAGTTATTCTTGGTACATAAATAATGTAGAAAATGAGCTGCTCACCGGTAAAGAAAGAGAAGAATTACGCGTGCAGGCCGAAAGAGATTTAGGTAAATATGCCGGCATCCCACAGCCACGACTTGTTGCTGTAAATACTTTTATGGATATGTATCCAGAGTCGCGTGATTTTAAAGCTGGGGCAACATTTACAATGGTAAATAAAGACTCAGTAGCCATAGATACCCTGCACGTAAACCTCACAGATTACCCTACAGAAATCACACTAGATCGTGAGGCAGAGATTGTTTATGATAATGAAGATTATAACTATAAAATGTACGCTTTCGCGAAAGCAATGCAACCTGGAGACACACTGGTATTTAAGTTTACAATGGAGAATGAGGAGAACAAATTTTTAGACGATAAGTCTCCTATTTCTACAAACGGAACTTTTGTAAACTACGGGATGTTTCCTTCTATAGGGTATGATGAGCGTTTTGAAATACGTAATACAGAGGTGCGTAAAAAGTATGACCTCGCGCCTAAAGATAGAATGCCAGACCCAGACACCCCGGGAGCAAGAGATCGTAACTATATAGGAGGATATAGTGACTGGATAGACTTTGAGGCAACCTTGAGCACGGCTCCAGATCAAATTGCAATCGCACCAGGATACCTCACAAAAGAGTGGGAAGAAGATGGACGCAAGTACTATCACTATAAGATGGACTCTAAGATGCTTAACTTTTACTCCTTCTTAAGTGCATCTTACGAGGTCAAGAGAGAGGTGTATAATGGTATTAACCTTGAGATTTATCACCATCCAGATCATACATATAACTTAGATCGTATGATGAACGGTATGAAAAAGGGGCTAGACTATTACGGTACTAATTATACCCCATACCAGCATAAGCAGGTGCGCATTATTGAGTTCCCAAAGGCTTACGGAACTTTTGCACAGGCATTTGCAAATACAATCCCTTTTAGTGAAGGCTTAGGTTTTGTAGCAGATGTAGATGACGAGGATCAAGATGCGGTAGATTACCCTCTGTCTATTACTGCTCACGAGCTTGCACACCAGTGGTGGGCACACCAAGTGATAGGTGCTCCGGTAAAAGGAGCTACTTTGTTATCAGAAAGTATGTCTGAGTATAGCTCACTTAAGGTGTTAGAAAAAACGTATGGAAAAACCCAAATGCGTCGTTTCTTAAAAGATGCTATGGATGGCTATCTCACAGGTAGAACAGCCGAGCAAATAAAAGAACAGCCATTAATGTATAATGAAAACCAGCAATATATCCATTATCAAAAAGGGTCGCTAGTACTTTACGCAATGAGTGACTATCTAGGTGAAGACGTCTTTAATGGAGTTGCCAAAAGATTTGCAGAGAAGTATCAATTTAAGGCCAGTCCATATCCTACGGCTACAGAGTTTGTAAATGACTTAAGAGCGGTAACACCAGACTCATTACAATATCTTATTACAGATATGTTTGAAAAAATCACACTGTATGATAATAAAGTAGATGAGGCTAATTATACAGAACTTCCAGATGGTAAGTATGCTGTAAATGTAAAAGCATTTGTGAGTAAATATCACTCTCAGAAAAAAGGTAAAAAGCAATTTGTTTCAAAACAAGGAGACAGTGTTGCCTATACTCCAGAAGGAGAAGAAGATGCAATAGTATCTTTACTACTAAGTGATTATATAGAGCTTGGTATCTTTGGAGAAGAAAATGAGGAGACAGGTGATGAGAACGTTCTATACTTACAGAAGATAAAGGTGAGCGATATCAATAATAATTTTGATGTCATCGTAGATCAAAAACCTGTAGAAGCTGGTATAGATCCATTTAATAAACTCATAGATAGAAGAGGAAGTGATAACCGTAAAAAGGTAACAGAAAACACCGCTACTATAGAAGAGTAAAACTAGATACATCGCTTATAAGCAAACAAGCCTCACTTAATTAAGAGTGAGGCTTGTTTGTTTATGTCATTTTCTACAGTACTAGTTACTTGCTTCAATTATAGTTTCTGCTAGGGTGGGGAAGTGCCACTCTAGATTTGATCTATCTAAGAGTCTAAAGTTCCCTCCATCATCCCAAACTATAGGTAAGAGACCACGTGCTAAACTTTGCTCAACATAAAACTGCATATAGGCTTCTCTAGTGCTTGTGTTATCTCTGTCTATAGCGCCCCACTCGCCTAATATTACAGGACGTCCTTGTTGTACAATCCATTTTTCTCTAATGTAGTCAAATTCATTTTCGAGTTGTGCTCTCTCTTCATCTGTTCCCCAGTTTGCTGTGCCATCTTCTTGACCTGTAAATGGCCAAGGGAAATAGGTATGTAAAGAAACTATAAGGTGGTCATCTTCTGGCAGTACAAGTCCATCCATCGCCGCGGGTGTTGTACTTGCTGCATAAGTACTTATCATAACATGACGACCTAGGTTGTTGCCTCCAGTAGCTCTTATAGCATTAAGCGCTGTCTGGTGATACTCATTGAGGATTGTTCTTCCCTCTTCTGTACCGCCAGACCACTCTTCTGGAGAGTTAAGAAGTCTATTTTCATTGAGTGTTTCAAAGATGAGTTTGTCACCATAACTCTTAAATCGATTTGCTATTTGTGTCCATAAACTTGCTAGTCGTTCTTTTGCGGCCGGTGCATCTTCTGTAGTAGGACGTAACCAGGCATTATCGTGATGCACGTCTATAATAACGTGCATATCCTTACTTATTCCATAATTTACTGTCTCTTGCACTTGAGTCATAAAATCTTCATTAACAGTATACGGTGCTGTAGACTGCTGGTCGTATCCCCACGTGATAGGTACTCTTAGTGTTCTAAAGCCCATCTCGTATACCTTATCTATAATAGCTTGTGAGGGTAATGGGTTTCCCCAGGCGGTTTTATCTGCATTTTCTACATCTAGGCTATTACCAAGATTCCATCCTATACCCATTTCGGCAACAAGTGTTGTAGATGAGATGTCTCTTATAGTACCTGGTATGTCTATACTTGTATCTGCCACAGGGTTTTCATCTTCTGGAAGATTTTGATTTGTCGTTTCTGGCGTTTCGTTGTCAGAGCAGGCCAGCGAGCTTATACTTATAAGTATAGATAAGATGTACTTGTTCAGCTGTAGTTTCATAATTTAATAGGTTTGTGCATTTCCTTTTTGTAGAAAAAATTCTATTAAAATTACAAAATATAAAAACATAACATTGCCAGAGTATCATAAGGCAATGTTATGTGTAATAAGATATTTGTGTTGAGGGTGATTACGCTTTCGCGAAAGCGTAAAAAGTTATAATCCTGCAGCGTTGTATAACTTAGCCTTAGCAGCCAGTTGTTTTACCAGTAGTGCGTTAGACTTGAGTCTTGAATCTATAAGCTTTTGCTCACGTGAGTTGATAAGAAAGAGTGAGCTACCTCCTAAAAAGAATTTACGTTCTTCGGCCTTTACGAGTGCTTCATAATCTGTTACGATATTTGCAATAAGTGTATTTTGGGTAGCCAGAGATGTGATTTCTGCCTGTGTGGCTTCTAGTTTGTTTTGTATAGAAAGGGTGCTTGCGCTACGCTCATACTCTGCATCTTGTACCTTTATTTTTGCAAGCCTAAGGTCACCACGTTCTTTACGTAAAAATATAGGGAAGCTTACATCTACAAAGGCCTTATAGTTTGCCGTATTGAGGCTATTAAGTTGGTCTCCATCTGGGGTTAAGAAGTTGTATTGCAAGTTTACCTTAGGTAAAAGCTTATTCTTCTTAAGAAATCTATCTACTTCTAAACTATTGATTTTTGCGTCTAGGCTTCTCAACTTAGGGTGGTTTGCCATAAAAACTGAGACGTCTGTAATACCAGCTAGTAGGAGTGAGGCATCAAGTACCGTAAGATCTGGAAACACTGGGTTTACAGTCTCATTTATTTCTAATGGGACACCGTCTAGCCATAAAAAGTTACTCACCACAAGACGAGCTTTTTGCGCTTTGAGTGTTGCGACTTCGAGATTGAGTCGTCTGTTTTGCTCTGTAATACGAGCTTCGGTAATATCTATAGCAGCCTTATCACCCTCTTCTACACTGCGCTCTACAGCTTTACGTCTAGTCGTTGCATTTTTTAAAAAGGTGGTGTAGATGCGTTTTTCATTTTCTGCCTCTAGCCAGTCAAAATAGGCCAGACTTCCTTCAAATATGAGATTGTTGACCAACAAGTCCCTATCTGCCTGCGTTTGTTGTTCAAAAAAGCGAGCCTTTTTGAGCGTTGCCATACGCTCATTAATGAGAAGTCCTTGTGCAAGAGAAAAGGATACACCAGCACTGTACAGTCCATCTTCTGGAACCGTAAGGTTAGGATTGAGAAACTCTCCAGTATTTTCTTCAAAATTTCCTTTAAGGTCTATCCCGTACCAGGTAGGAATTTTAAAAGTAGCATTGAGCTGGTCGTAGTACTCAGTCCCTTTAAACTTCTTGCGGTCGTAGTCTACCTCAATTTTTGGGTCAAATCCCCCTCGAGCTTTAAGTAAGTTTGCCTCGCCAGTAGTAAGTACAAGCTCTGCCTGTTTAATAAGCGGATGGTGCTGCTTTACATAGCCTATAAACTCTTCAAAAGTAAAAGTGTTTTCTAGGGTTGAGACATTCTCTTGAGCGTGACTCACAGTAGTAAACAGACTTAACAAGCTTGTTAATATAATGAAAGTGTTTAATCTCATTACTTTTTATTTTTTACAGGTTCTTTTCCATCTGGTAAATAATAGTCTGCAGGGAAACCATTGAGCTGTCTCCATAGTTCATACCAGATAGGTACATCATTAAGTAAAGCAATAGTTTGTGCACCAGAGCCTACACGTACGTTTTTTGGCCAGCTTTCGGCCTCTGGATCTGGAGCGATAAGAACTCTAAATTTTCCGTTACTACTTATAAAAGTTTCGACAGCAACCACGGTACCTCCATAGGTCCCAAAAGAGGCATCTGGCCACCCACTAAATACGATAGCCGGCCATCCATCAAATTGTACACGTATGCTCTCACCGGTATGTATGAGTGGTAAGTCTATAGGTCTTACAAAAGTCTCTACAGCTAGGTCATAGTCGGCTGGCATAATGCCTACCAGTTGCTCACCTTCTTTAAAAGTTTCTCCTATACCTGCTTTTATAGCTTTGTTTATGTATCCATTTTGAGGAGCAACTACATATTGTAATGTGCTACGTATCTCATAATTAGTAGATGCATTGTCTAGTTTACTTACCTGTGCTTCTGTGTCATATTGAGCAGAAGAGGCTGTAAATTTATCACTCTGAGCTTTACTTATTTTTTCGGCATAGGTAGCTTGTGTTCTAGAGATCTCAAGGGTTGCATTAAGCACCTCGTTTTGACTCGCTAGTAATTTATTTTCTTGAGAGATAAGTTTTGCCTCTGTCTCTTGTAATTTAAGGCGCTTATCTTCTACCTCTGCTGTACTTTTTAAACCTTCAGATTGTAATGTTGCGGTACGTTCGTACTGTGTTTGAGCAATATCTCTATTTGTTCTTGCAGCTACTAGGTCTATACTATCACTCTGTACTTTAAAACGAGACTGCTTGAGTTTGTTTTCTGCCTGTTGTAGTTTTAAACCGCGCTCACGCTGTAAAGCCCCTAGCTGATTTTCTAGCGCTTGTACTTTAGACTTATAAGAGCCTACTGCATTACTTTTTGCATCACGCTGCTGTCTAGTTCTTTCGGCAAGAAGCGGATCTTGATATTCATTTTTAATTTCAGAAATGCGCAGTATAGTGTCGCCCTTCTTCACATAATCTCCCTCGCGTACAAACCATTGTTCTATACGTCCTGGTATTTGAGACTGTATAGTTTGTGGTCTTTGGTCTGGTGTGAGAGTGGTTACAAACCCTTTTCCTGTAACATTTTGTGTCCAAGGTAAAAAGAGGATAATCACGCCTATAATGGCAAAGGCCACGAGAAATCTATTAAAGTACTTAAAGTGCTGTTTTTTTTGCGCTTTCGCGAAAGCGGAATACCCACGTATATCCACCTTCTTGTTAAGTTGATTTTCAGATATATTAAGCATTTAGTTTTTCTTTTGAGTTATGATTTTTCCATTCTCGAGTTTGATATATCGATTACATTGAGCTTGCCAGTCTTTATTATTACTAGAGACAGCGAGTGCCCAAGGTCTATCTGGGTGGATGAGGTAATCCATAATCGCGCGTGCCTCTGTACTTTCAAAATGCTCGAGAGCATCTTTGAGAAGTAGTACTCTAGGCTCGTGTACTATTGCCCTTGCAAGCAAGATGCGCTTAGATATGGTATGTGGGATTTGCTGTCCTTCTGGAAAGAGCATTGTACGCAAACCATTAGACTGCTGTCGCACAAAATCTTGTAGGCCTACTATTTTTATAACCTCATTAAGTCTCTCTTGAGAAATCTCTTTATTGCCAAATGTGATGTTTTCTAGTATCGTGCCCTCAAAAGGATTTTGCTCCGGGAGTACTTGCCCTATTTGAGACCTATATGCATTAGGATGTAGCCCTTTGAGAGATAGATCGTTTATATAAATAGCGCCAGCGGTAGGCTCTATGATACCAGAGATAAGTTTTAATAAAGTAGTTTTACCAGACCCAGACACCCCATCTATGAGCAACCTGTCTTTTGTCTCTATTTTGAGTTTTATGTTTGAGAGTATATCACCCGTTTGTGGGGTAGCGTAGGTAACATTATCTATTTGAATATCTGTGTCTTTATGATTTTCAAAAGGATCAAAACCTACCTGAGGATCTATCTCTTTATCTACCACTTGCCCTATTTTTTCTAAAGATGTAAGTACATCATAAAAACTCTCAAGCCCAGTAATAAGCTTTTCTACAGAGCTTATTACGAGTAAGATTATAATCTCTGCAGCTACAAACTGACCAATGTTCATTTGCTGGTTTAAAACTAGTAGTCCACCTATGAGTAAGAGTCCCGCAGTGACAAGCACTTTGAAGCCTATCATTTGTATAAACTGTATAACCAGAATTCTAAAGTGACTCTCTCTAGCCTCAAGGTATTTTTCGGTAAGTGTGTTATTGCGCTCCATAGCTAGTGAGGTGCGGCCCGAGAGTTTAAAGCTTATAAGAGATCTCGCTATTTCTTGTAGCCAGTGTGCCACTTTATACTTACTCTTAGATTCTGAAAGACTGGTCTGTAGCCCTCTTATTGCGGTAAATTTAAAAACGAGATACACTAAGATGACAAGTAAAAAACCGTAAATAATAAAAAATGGATGGTAAAAGGAGAGAAGCATTAAACCAAAGACAATTTGTAATATCGCCGCTGGAAAATCTAATAATATTTTTGATAATCCTTTTTGTACTGTAAGAGTATCAAAAAATCTATTTGCAAGCTCTGGTGGGTAAACATCACGCAATTCGCTCATTTTAACTTTAGGAAAACGATAAGCAAATTCAAAAGATGATCTTGTAAAAATCTTTTGCTGTATATTCTCAAGTATGCGTATTTGCATAAGTTGCAATATACCTTGAAAGGCAACACCTAGTGTCACGAGTACAACAAGCACAATCCAAGAGGTACTCACTTGCGCACCCTGTATTAAGTTTATAATTGCTTGTATACCCAGAGGTAGTGTGAGTGCTACTAGACCTGCAAAAATCGCATAAAATAAAATTTGCTTGATGTCACGCCTGTCCAGTTTGAGCATATTTAGAAAACGTTTCCAAGGAGTCATTTCTTTATTCATAATAAGATGTGTCTTTATATAATGCAACTATTTAATAGCATTAAGTACTAATTCCTTATAAAATTCTGTAATGTTATTTTTTCCTTCACATACATTTGTAAGTGATGGCAAATGCTTTGAAAAGTAGCGCTGGTGATGTGCGCCCTCTATTACTGTAGAGATAAGCATATGCGGGTACTCATACGTAGGGTGTATATCTGTAACAAAGTCACTCACACGCTGTACTACTCGCTTATAAGTTTTATAGTATCCCTTTGAGTTTTCTTTATCTATATCTTTAGTATGGTATGCTTTTGATGATTCCGCTACGATTATGCGGTGCAGTATTACTTCGTTTACATAAGATATACTCGTGTCTTCTATAACATCTTTAGTAAGGAGATCTATACAAGATAGTAGTTTTATAGAAGGGTCACTTACGTTAGTAGTCGCAAAAACAATTTTGTACTCAATCCAGCTCCAGTACCAGCTTACAAGATATACTAGAAGAGCGTGTTTGCTTTCAAAATATCGGTATATCGAGCTCTCATTAGAGTTAATTGCAAGGCCAAGCTTCTTAAAAGTAAACTTTTCAAAACCTAGCTCATCTATCATCTCAATACTCTTACTCACGATCTTACGACCTAGGTCTGTGGTCTCTGGATCACGAGTGTACAAGGCTGGATCTATTGTGATTTGTATGCGTAATCTTTCCATATCACAAAGATATGATAGTAATACTATTATGATTAAAAGTTTAACTATTTGTTATGAAAGTGATGCATTTTGTTGAGGTAGCAACAGTTGTAATATAGTTTATAGACGTAGAATATAATTATATTGTAAAGAAAGTTTCTACGTGTGTAAACTTTTATAATTATAAGGAGCACGATGGCTAGAGCCTCTCTAAATAGGGAGTTTCCCGCTTTACATTGCAATTCCTCACGCCGGCCTTGCCAGGCAGTTGCGGGATTTTCATTGCAATCGGGGCTATAAAGTAAAGTTATTGGATCTATTTAGTTTTGAATGCTATAAAGTAAAAGTTAAACAAATTCCTTCTGACTTAGTTCCATTTCCAGAGTTTCAAGATCATACTTTGGTTTCATTTCTACACAGAGGTTTTAACCACAATTCTTCTTTAATTAAATTGTTGAAAATGAATGTTTAAAATTTGTTAGTGCATTATGAGTTCTTAAGACCTATCGCTTCAACGTAAAGTGCCCATTAACCGTTCTCTGTGTCCCTAGGTCATCTACCTCTGTAAACTCTACTCTAAACCAGTAGTCGTTACTCGGCATCGGTTGGCCATTAAAGGTACCGTCCCATCCTGGGCTAGTAGGGCTCAGCTGTTTTAAGAGCTTCCCGTATCTATCAAAGATAAAAATCTTCGCATTCAGGTTAGGATCCACCCCTAGCCCTATAATATTCCACGTATCGTGAAAACCATCTGCATTAGGTGTAAAGAAACGTGGGTAATCTATAATCCCTATTTCAAACTCAGAGATCGAACAGTTACCACTTGCTAGTCTTCCAAAAATGG